>NZ_JAAGLR010001188.1 GCF_010548245.1 Streptomyces sp. SID11385 | reverse complement strand
CCGGGCCCCGAGGACACCGAGGACCTGCTGCGCCGCTACGGCGTCCCCGTGCTGCGCGCGCTCCCCGCGCCCGACGCCGACGCGGCGGCGCGCGCGGCGGAGGAACTGGGCTACCCCGTCGCGCTCAAGATCACCGCCCCGCACCTGCGCCACCGCCCCGACCTCGGCGGCGTCCGCCTCGACCTGGCGGACGAGAGCGACCTGCGCCGCGCCTACGCGGACCTCACCGCGCTGCTCGGCTCGCCCGCCGAACTGCGGCCCGTCGTGCAGTCGATGGCGCCGCGCGGCGTGGACACGGTGGTCCGGGCCGTCATCGACCCGGCGGCGGGTGCGGTGCTCTCCTTCGGGCTCGCCGGGGCACCCTCCGAACTCCTCGGCGACACGGCGCACCGCCTCGTCCCCGTCACCGACAGGGACGCGGCCGAGCAGGTCCGCTCGCTGCGCAGCGCCCCGCTCCTCTTCGGCTGGCGCGGCGCCGCGCCCGTCGACACGGACGCCCTCCAGGAGCTGATCCAGCGCGTGTCCCGCCTCGTGGACGACCACCCGGAGATCGTGGCGGTCTCCCTCGAACCGGTCGTCGTCGCGCCCCGCACGGTCCGCGTCCTCGGCGCGTCCCTCCGCCTCGCCCACCCCCCGGCGGTGGCCGACGAGGGACCGCGCAGGATGCCGATGTACTGAGGGCGCGGGCGATGGGGACCGACTGGTCGCGGCTGCCCGACAGCCGCCTGGAGTACGGACGCGTGCCGGCGCTCCTCGACCGGGTCGAGCGCGACGACGGCGACACCGCCGCGTGGGACGAGCTGGGGCACCGTCTCGCCCTGGAGCACGACCTCGTCTCACCCGCCGGCTTCGCGGCGCTGCCCCGCCTCGTACGCCTCGCGCCGTACAGCGCCCGGGCTCGCGGCCTGGCCGGGGAGACGGTCATGCGCGGCGCCGCGCACCACGGCTGCGACGACCTCTTCGAGGGCCTGGCCCCGGTGATCGCCGCGTTCGGCGACGTACTCGACTCGCACCTGCCCACACACCCCGCCGACTGGCTCGCGTGCCTCCGGTACCTCCTCGCGGTGTCCGCCACCTCTTCGGCACCGCCGAGTGCCCCCGGTGCCGCTCCCGCTTCCCGCTCGGCGCCGAGTACGCGCACGCCAACGGCCCCGTCCCGCCCGTAGCGCCGCTCCCGCGCCAGGACGAACCCCCACGGAGTGACCGGCCATGGCCCCCGCCCCCGTAGGATGGGCGCATGGCGAAGACCGGTACGACGACCCAGGGGCTGCGCGCGGCGATCGAGCGCAGCGGCTACTACCCGGCCCTCGTGGCCGAGGCCGTGGAGGCCGCGGTCGGCGGGGACCCCGTGGTGTCGTACCTGGTGCACCAGGAGACGACGTTCGACGCGAACGAGGTCCGCAGGCACGTCACCGTGCTCGTGCTCACCGAGCACCGCTTCATCGTGAGCCACACCGACGAGCAGTCCGCCGACGACACCTCGCCCACCCCGTACGCGACGACCTCCACCGAGTCCGTACGGATCGAGCGGATCTCCTCCGTCGTGACGAGCCGCGTCGTCGCCAACCCCGAGTCGTACACGCCCGGGACGCTGCCCCGCGAGGTCGTCCTCACGATCGGCTGGGGCGCCGTCTCCCGTATCGACCTGGAGCCCGCCGCCTGCGGCGACCCGAACTGCGAGGCCGACCACGGCTACACCGGCAGCTCCACCGCCGACGACCTGAGCCTGCGCGTGAGCGAGGCGGGCGACGGCCCCGAGACCGTCCGCGAGGCGCTCGCCTTCGCGCAGGCGCTCTCGAAGGCCACGGCGGCGCTCGGCGAGGGCCCCTCCGGGACCCGCCGCTGATGAGCGGGACACCCCCCACGCACCACACGGACTGGGACGCCTACGAGGCCCGGCAGAGCGGCGGACCGCACGCGTCCCGGTACGCCCCGGACCCCTACGCGCCGCTCCCGCTCTCCTCGGCCCTCGTGCCCGAGTACGGGAGCGGCAGCCTCGCCGACCTCCTCCCCACCCTCGCCGCGGGACTCGGCGTCCCCGGCTTCGCACCGGTCGTCGCCGAGCTGAGCCCGGCCGACCGCGCCTGTGTCTTCCTCGTCGACGGCCTCGGCTGGGAGCAGTTGCGCGCGCACCCCGACGAAGCGCCCTTCCTGCACAGCCTGCTCGGCACCTCGCGCGGCGGTACGGGCCGCCCCCTCACCTCCGGCTTCCCCGCGACGACCGCGGCCTCGCTCGCCTCGGTCGGCACCGGCACCGTGCCGGGGCAGCACGGGCTGCTCGGCTACGCGGTGCGCAACCCGGCGACGGGCGCGCTCATGAACCAGCTCCGCTGGCAGCCCTGGACCGACCCGACCGCCTGGCAGCCGCACCCCACCGTCTTCCGCGCCGCCGACGCGGCCGGCGTGCACACCGCCCAGGTCTCCGCCCCGCACTTCCGCGAGACGCCGCTCACCAAGGTCGCGCTCTCCGGCGGCACCTTCCACGGCCGCTTCACCGGCGAGGAGCGCATGGACCGCGCCGCCGAGGAACTGGCCGCGGGCGACCGGTCGCTCGTCTACACGTACTACAGCGAACTCGACGGCGCGGGGCACAAGTACGGCACGGGCTCGGACACATGGCGCGGCCAGCTCATGCAGGTCGACCGGCTCGTGGAGCGCCTGGCCGGTCAACTCCCGCCGCGCACCGCGCTGTACGTCACGGCGGACCACGGCATGGTCGATGTCCCGGAGGACCCCGAGAGCCGCGTCGACTACGACGAGGACTGGGAACTCGGCGCGGGTGTCGCCCTGTTGGGCGGCGAGGGCCGGGCGCGGCACGTGTACGCGCACCCGGGCGCGGCCGGTGACGTCCTCGCCGTGTGGCGCGAGGTCCTCGGGGACCGCTTCTGGGTCGCGAGCCGCGAAGAGGCCCTGGCCGCCGGGTGGTTCGGGCCGCCGGAGCGGTGCGAGGAACGGGTGCGCGCGCGGATCGGCGACGTCGTGGCGGCACCGCAGGGCCTCTCCGCGATCGTCGCGAGCGAGACCGAGCCGCGCGAGACGGCGCTCGTCGGGATGCACGGCTCGCTCACGGCGGCGGAGCAGTACGTGCCACTCATCGAGATCCGCACCTGAGACCGGGGCCGGGCCCTCGCCCCGCTCCGTCCCCGCCGTCCGCACGGTCCCCCGCAGGTCCCCGCCCCCGCCGGGCCCGCACCCGTGGCGTAGGGTCTGGGGTCGCCCCGGCGCGTACCGCCCCCGCCCGCACCGCCCGCCCCCGTACCACCGCCCCGCCCCACGCCCGGCGTCCCAGAAAGGCCCTGTCCGCTGATGTCCGAATTGGTTTTCTTCTCCGGGACGATGGACTGCGGAAAGAGCACACTGGCGCTCCAGATCGGCCACAACCGGTCGGCGCGCGGACTCCAGGGCGTGATCTTCACGCGGGACGACCGGGCGGGCGAGGGCAAGCTGTCCTCGCGGCTCGGGCTCGTCACGGACGCGGTCGAGGCGACCGAGGACATGGACCTCTACGGCTACCTCGTGGACCGGCTCTCCCGGGGCGGCAAGGCGGACTACGTCATCGTGGACGAGGCGCAGTTCCTCGCGCCGTGCCAGATAGACCAGTTGGCGCGCGTCGTGGACGAACTCCGGCTCGACGTCTTCGCGTTCGGCATCACGACCGACTTCCGCACGAAGCTGTTCCCCGGCTCGCAGCGGCTCATCGAACTCGCCGACCGGGTCGAGGCGCTCCAGGTCGAGGCGCTGTGCTGGTGCGGGGCGCGGGCGACGCACAACGCCCGTACGGTGGACGGCGAAATGGTGGTCGAAGGGGCGCAGGTCGTCGTCGGGGACGTCAACCGCCGTGCGGGCGAGGTCGGTTACGAGGTCCTGTGCCGCCGCCATCACCTGCGCCGCGTGACGAGCGCGACGGCGAAGGCGGGCGTGCGCTCCCCGGACGTCCTGCCGCTGCGGCAGGGCTGACACCCCGGAGACCGGTGCGGCAGGGCTGACAGGTCCTGCCGGTGCGCCGGGCCCGGCGCGGTTCAGCCGCGGGCGGCTTCCGTACGGACGAGGGCGAAGACCGCGCCCTCCGGGTCGGCGACCGTCGCCGTGCGCCCCCGCGTGCCCTCGGCGGGCTCCTCCACGACCTGGCCGCCGAGCGCGAGGACCCGCGCGCACGAGGCGGACACGTCGGCGACCTCGAAGCACGCGAGCCACCCGGCGCC
>NZ_JAAGLR010001152.1 GCF_010548245.1 Streptomyces sp. SID11385 | reverse complement strand
GTGGCGGTGGCGGCGGCTTCGCCGGGCGTCCCGGTGGCGGCGGTGGCCGTCCCGGCTTCGGCGGCCGTCCCGGTGGCCCGGGTGGCCGCGGCGGCACGCAGGGTGCCTTCGGGCGTCCCGGCGGTCCCGCGCGTCGTGGTCGCAAGTCGAAGCGGCAGAGGCGCCAGGAGTACGAGGCCATGCAGGCCCCGTCGGTCGGCGGCGTGATGCTGCCGCGCGGCAACGGCGAGACCGTTCGCCTGTCGCGTGGTGCCTCGCTCACCGACTTCGCCGAGAAGATCAACGCCAACCCGGCCTCGCTGGTCGCGGTGATGATGAACCTCGGCGAGATGGTCACGGCGACCCAGTCCGTCACGGACGAGACGCTGGAACTCCTCGCCAACGAGATGAACTACAAGGTTCAGATCGTCAGCCCCGAGGAGGAGGACCGCGAGCTCCTGGAGTCCTTCGACCTGGAGTTCGGCGAGGACGAGGGCGGCGAGGAGCTGCTCACGGCCCGCCCGCCGGTGGTCACCGTCATGGGTCACGTCGACCACGGCAAGACCCGCCTGCTCGACGCGATCCGCAAGACCAACGTGATCGCGGGCGAGGCCGGCGGCATCACGCAGCACATCGGCGCGTACCAGGTGACGACCGAGGTGAACGGCGAGGACCGCCGCATCACCTTCATCGACACCCCCGGTCACGAGGCGTTCACCGCCATGCGTGCCCGTGGTGCGAAGTCCACCGACATCGCGATCCTCGTGGTCGCGGCGAACGACGGCGTCATGCCGCAGACGGTCGAGGCGCTCAACCACGCCAAGGCCGCCGAGGTGCCGATCGTCGTCGCCGTCAACAAGATCGACGTCGAGGGCGCCGACCCGACCAAGGTGCGCGGCCAGCTCACCGAGTTCGGTCTCGTCGCCGAGGAGTACGGCGGCGACACGATGTTCGTCGACATCTCCGCGAAGCAGGGCCTGCACATCGACAGCCTCCTGGAGGCCGTCATCCTCACGGCCGACGCCTCGCTCGACCTGCGCGCCAACGCGGAGCAGGACGCGCAGGGCATCGCGATCGAGGCGCACCTCGACAAGGGCCGCGGCGCCACCGCGACCGTCCTGGTGCAGCGCGGCACCCTGCGGGTCGGCGAGACGATGGTCGTGGGCGACGCCTACGGCCGCGTCCGGGCCATGCTCGACGACCTGGGCAACACGGTCGACGAGGCCGGTCCCTCGACGCCCGTCCAGGTGCTCGGTCTCACCAACGTCCCCGGCGCCGGCGACAACTTCATCGTCGTCGACGAGGACCGCACCGCCCGCCAGATCGCCGAGAAGCGCGCGGCCCGCGAGCGCAACGCCGCGTTCGCCAAGCGCACCCGGCGCGTCTCCCTGGAGGACCTGGACAAGGTGCTCAAGGAGGGCGAGATCAAGCAGCTCAACCTCATCATCAAGGGCGACGCCTCCGGTTCGGTCGAGGCCCTGGAGTCCTCGCTGCTCCAGCTCGACGTCGGCGAAGAGGTCGACATCCGGGTGCTGCACCGCGGCGTCGGTGCGGTCACGGAGTCGGACATCGACCTGGCGACCGGCTCGGACGCCATCGTCATCGGCTTCAACGTGCGCGCCGCCGGGCGTGCCACGCAGATGGCCGAGCGCGAGGGTGTCGACGTCCGCTACTACTCGGTCATCTACCAGGCGATCGAGGAGATCGAGGCGGCCCTCAAGGGCATGCTCAAGCCGGAGTACGAAGAGGTCGAGCTCGGCACGGCGGAGATCCGCGAGGTCTTCCGCTCCTCCAAGCTCGGCAACATCGCGGGTGTCCTCATCCGTTCCGGCGAGGTCAAGCGCAACACCAAGGCCCGGCTCCTGCGCGACGGCAAGGTCATCGCGGAGAGCCTCAACATCGAGGGCCTGCGTCGCTTCAAGGACGACGTCACCGAGATCCGCGAGGGTTACGAGGGCGGTATCAACCTCGGCAACTTCAACGACATCAAGGTCGACGACGTCATCGCGACGTACGAGATGCGCGAGAAGCCGCGCGTCTGATGCCTCGCCCCGCGTCGGTCGTGCGTGAGCACGGCTGAGGCGGGCCGCGGCTGACACGGTCGAGCACGGGGCCGGTCGGCGGAGAATTCCGTCGATCGGCCCCGTGCGTCGCGTGTACGGTGGGGAGGTTGCCGCCGCACGGAGGCGGCGCCTCATACCCCGAACCGGCGGGACATCCGGACCAGCATGTATGTGGGGACCCTGTCCTTCGATCTGCTCCTGGGCGACGTGCACTCGCTCAAGGGCAAACGCTCCGTGGTCCGCCCCCTCGTCGCCGAGCTCCAGCGGAAGTACGCCGTGAGCGCGGCCGAGGTGGGTGCGCAGGACCTCCACCGCAGGACCGAGATCGGCCTCGCCGCCGTCTCGGGCGACGCGGGCCACCTCAGCGATCTCCTCGATCGCTGCGAACGCCTCGTCGCGGCGCGTCCCGAGGTGGAACTGCTCGCGGTGCGCAGACGCTTCTACGGGGACGAGGACTGACCGCCGCCCCTCCCACCGCGGCGCGCGACGTCGCGTCGCCGGGGGGCGCGCACGCGACGCAGGGAGGCGACGTCGCGCCGTACGGTGCGCGGCACCGCGTCCCACGGGGCGCGACGTCGCGTCGTACGGGGCGGCGCATCATGGTCGTACGGGGCGCGACGTCGCCCCGTCCACGCCGCGCCGCGCACGCGACGTGCCCCCGGAGGGCCAGCCCTCCACACAGACCAACCGAGACAGAACAGCACCAAGTAGGGAGACGGACCGGTGGCCGACAACGCTCGCGCCCGCAAGCTGGCCGATCGCATCCAGGTCGTGGTCGCCCAGACCCTGGAACGGCGTATCAAGGACCCGCG
Source organism: Streptomyces sp. SID11385 (assembly GCF_010548245.1). Taxonomy (GTDB): domain Bacteria; phylum Actinomycetota; class Actinomycetes; order Streptomycetales; family Streptomycetaceae; genus Streptomyces. The sequence goes on along the minus strand of NZ_JAAGLR010001152.1, from coordinate 7,634 downwards.
ACTGGGCTTCGTGACCATCACCGACGCACGCGTCACCGGTGACCTCCGGGAGGCCACGGTCTTCTACACGGTCTACGGCGACGACGAGGAGCGCGCCGCGTCCGCCGCGGCACTGGAGAGCGCCAAGGGCGTGCTCCGCTCCGAGGTGGGCCGGCAGACCGGGGTGCGCTACACCCCGAGCCTCGCCTTCGTGCCCGACGCGCTGCCCGACACGGCGCGCACCATCGACGACCTCCTCGACCGCGCCAGGCTGCGCGACGAGGAGGTGCGCCAGGTCTCGACCGGCGCGGCGTACGCGGCGGGCGCCGACCCGTACCGCAAGCCGGCGGACGAGGACGAGGACGGCGCGGCCGAGGACACCTCGGCGGAGCAGGGCAGGGGCAGCGGCACCGAATGACCACGCAGCGCACCACGACCCCGGACGGCCTCGTCATCGTCGACAAGCCGTCCGGGTTCACTTCCCACGACGTCGTCGCGAAGATGCGCGGCATCGCCGGCACGCGACGTGTCGGCCACGCCGGCACCCTCGACCCCATGGCGACGGGCGTCCTCGTCCTCGGGGTGCAGCGCGCCACCAAGCTGCTCGGCCACCTCGCCCTCACCGAGAAGGAGTACGTCGGCACGGTCCGCCTCGGCCAGGACACCGTCACCGACGACGCCGAGGGCGAGATCACCTCGGCCACCGACGCCTCGGGCGTCACGCGCGAGGCGATCGACGCCGAGGTCGCGAAGCTGACCGGGGACATCCTCCAGGTCCCCTCCAAGGTCAGCGCCATCAAGATCGACGGCAAGCGTTCCTACAAGCGCGCGCGGGAGGGCGAGGACTTCGAGATCCCGGCCCGCCCCGTCACCGTCTCGTCCTTCCTCGTGCACGACGTGCGCCCCGAGACGGCGCCCGACGGCACTCCCGTGCAGGACCTGCTCGTCTCGGTGACGTGCTCGTCCGGTACGTACATCCGCGCCCTCGCGCGCGACATCGGCGCGGCGCTCGGCGTCGGCGGGCACCTCACGGCGCTGCGTCGCACCCGCGTCGGCCCGTACCGCCTCGACGCGGCGCGGACCCTCGACCAGCACCAGGAGGAGCTGACGGTCATGCCCGTCGCGGAGGCCGCCGACGCGGCGTTCCCGCGCTGGGACGTCGACGCGCGCCGCGCGGGGCTCCTCCTCAACGGCGTGCGACTCGCCATGCCCGAGGAGTACGCGGGACGCGGCCCCGTCGCCGTCCACGGCCCGGACGGGGCCTTCCTCGTCCTCGTCGAGGCGGACCGGGGGAAGGCGAAGAGCCTCGCCGTCTTCGGCTGAGATGCGGGCGGCCCGCGCTGTCGCGATGTGGCACGCGGACGCGCGACGTAGCGGGGGCGGCGGGCGCGGCGTCGCGGCGGCGTCGCGTGTCGGTGGACGGGCGACGTCGCGTCGGCGGCGCGACGTCGTACGCGCAAAAGGCCAGGTCGCACGCGACGTGGCAGGCGGTGCCGCGCGACGTCGGTCGTGGTGCGGTGCGGCGTGGCGCGCGACGTTGGACGTGCTGTGGCGCGGCGTGGCGCGCGACGTGGTACGTGGTGGGGCGCGATGCCGGCCGCTCGCGCGGCGTCGTGCCCGCGCCGCCCGCCCGTTGCCGTGTGCACGCGACGTGGCACTCTTAGACCTGCGGATTCGTGGAATCCCGACAACCGGCTCATCCCACAGGTGCGACAAGGAGCGGTCACAGTGCAGCGCTGGCGTGGCTTGGAGGACATCCCTCAGGACTGGGGGCGCAGCGTCGTGACGATCGGGTCCTACGACGGGGTGCACCGCGGGCACCAGCTCATCATCGGCCGCGCCGTGGACCGCGCCAGGGAGCTGGGGTTGCGGTCCGTCGTCGTCACCTTCGACCCGCACCCGAGCGAGGTCGTCCGTCCCGGCAGCCACCCGCCGCTCCTCGCGGCGCACCACCGGCGCGCCGAGTTGATGGCGGACCTGGGGGTGGACGCGCTGCTGATCCTTCCCTTCACGACGGAGTTCTCGCGTCTGTCGCCCGCCGACTTCGCCCGCACCGTCCTCACCGAGCGCCTTCACGCCAAGGTCGTCGTCGAAGGCCCCAACTTTCGTTTCGGCCACAAGGCGGCGGGCAACGTGACGCTGCTCGCCGAACTCGGCCGTGAGGACGATTTCGAGGTGGACCTCGTCGACCTCTACGTCAGCGGCGACGCCGGCGCGGGCCAGCCCTTCTCCTCGACCCTCACGCGCCGCCTGGTCGCCGAGGGCGACGTCACGGGCGCCGCGGAGATCCTCGGCCGCCCGCACCGTGTCGAGGGCGTCGTCGTACGCGGCGCGCAGCGCGGCAGGGAACTCGGCTACCCGACTGCCAACGTCGAGACCCTCCCGCACACCGCCGTCCCCGCCGACGGCGTCTACGCCGGCTGGCTGCACGTCGCGGGCGAGGCCATGCCCGCCGCGATCTCGGTGGGCACCAACCCGCAGTTCGACGCCAAGCACCGCACCGTCGAGGCGTACGCCATCGACCGCGTCGGTCTCGACCTCTACGGCCTGCACGTCGCGGTCGACTTCCTCGCCTACGTGCGCGGCATGGAGAAGTTCGCCACGATCGACGAACTCCTCACGGCGATGGCCGACGACGTCAAGCGCTCACGTGCGCTGATCGCGGAGTACGAGGCGCAGCACCAGGACTGAGCACACGACGCGGGGACGTGGGCGGGCGACGTCGCGTGTGGACACGGGGCGGCGCCCCTTCCCTCGGGTGAATGCCGGGGGAGGGGCGCCGCCCCCTCGCGTAGGTGGCTGCGTGGGCTGCCGTCCGCACGCGACGCGACGCGACGTCGCGCACGGACGCCACGTCGCCTACGCGTCGTCGTCGGGACGCGACGTGTCGCCCGTACGCGACGTGTCCTGGGGACGCGACGTGTCGCCCCCACGCGGCGTCGCCGCCTCCGCGCGCGCCGTCGCCCAGTGGCACGCGACGCCCGCCCCGTGTCCGTCCAGGACGGGGAGGTCCTTCGTCCGGCAGGCGTCCGCGACTCCGGCCTGCTCCGCCTCGCCGGAGGCGAGGATGTGGCACCGGGCGTGGAAGCGGCAGCCGCCCGGGATGTTCGTCGGGTCCGGTGGCTCACCGCTCAGCACCACGGGCTCTCCCGGCGCCTCGGGCAGCACCGAGAGCAGCGCCTGCGTGTAGGGGTGGCGTGGCCGCGTCAGCACCTCCTCCACGGGGCCCGCTTCGACGATGCGGCCGAGGTACATGACGGCGACGCGGTCGGCGATGTTCCACGCGAGCCCGAGGTCGTGCGTGACGACCAGTGCCGAAAGTCCCAGCTCTTCGCGCAGCCGCAGCAGCAGTGCCAGGATCTCCCCGCGCACCGACGCGTCGAGCGAGGCGACGGGTTCGTCCGCGACGATAAGCTCCGGCTCCAGGGCGAGCGCGCTGGCGATGACGACGCGCTGCCGCTGTCCGCCGGACAGTTCGTGCGGGTAGCGAAGGAAGAACCGCTCCGGCGGGCGCAGCCCGGCGAGCGACAGCGCCCGCGCGACGGCGGCGCGTTCGTCGCCCGGCGTGCGGTGGATGCGCAGCCCCTCGGCGACCGCGTCGTACACGGTGTGGCGCGGATTGAGCGAGCCGCTCGGGTCCTGAAGCACGAGCTGGGCCCGTTTGCGGTAGGCACGCAGCGCTCGCGACCCGTACGAGATCGGCTCTCCCGCGAAGGTGATCCGTCCCTCCGTCGGCTGGACGAGGCCGAGGAGAGAGCGCGCGAGCGTCGTCTTGCCGCAGCCGGACTCCCCGACGAGCGCGACGATCTCCCCGGTGCCGATGTCGAGGCTGACCCCGTCGACGGCGCGCGCACGTGGCGCGCCACGCCGCCCGGGGAACGTGATGCCCAGATCGCGTGCCCCGAGCAGGGCCTGCTCCCGCGTGGTCGTGCTCATGCCTTCGTGCTCCTTGCCTCGTCGGCACCGTCGTGCCCCGCGTCGCCGGGCCCTGGCGCCGCGTCGCGTGCGTCGCCCGCGCCTGACGCGGCGTCGTCGCCGCTGCCTGACGTCGCGCCGTCCGTTCCGCCTGGCGACGTCGCGTCGCCCGACGTCGCGTCGAACCCCTCCTCGACCCGCACGCACGCCGCGCGACGTCCAGGCCCCGCCGGGCGCAGCGGTTGCGGCTCCGTCGCGCACGACGGCAGCGCCACGGGGCACCGGGGATGGAAGGTGCACCCCGTCGGCAACGACGCCGGGTCCGGCGGGTCGCCCGGCAGGCCGCGCGGGGCGTAGCGCGACGCCGGGTCGCCGATGCGCGGGAACGCCCCGGAGAGCGCCGCGCCGTAGGGGTGCAGCGCGCCCTCGTAGACCTCCCGCGCCGGTCCCTCCTCGACGACGCGGCCCGCGTACATGATCGCGAGCCGGTCGCACGTGTCGGCGAGCACCGCGAGGTCGTGGCTGATCATGACGAGGCCGATGCCCTTCTCCGCCACGAGGCGCTCGATGAGCCGGAGAATCTGGGCCTGGATCATGACGTCGAGCGCGGTGGTCGGCTCGTCGGCGATGATCAGCTGCGGGTCGCAGGCGAGCGCCATGGCGATCATGACGCGCTGCCGCTGCCCGCCGGACAGCTCGTGCGGGTACGCCGTCGCGCGCGACACCGGAAGACCGACGTGGCGCAGCAGCTCCTTGACGCGACGTCGCCCCTCCTCGGGGCCCGCCAGGCGGTGCAGGAGAATCGGTTCGAGGATCTGGTCGCCGATGCGGTGCACGGCGTTGAGCGAGTGCATCGCGCCCTGGAAGACGATCGACGCGCCCGCCCAGCGCACGGCGCGCAGCCGCCCCCACGCCATCGTGCGGATGTCCTCGCCGTCGAGCAGGATCTGGCCCTCCAGCGTCGCCCCCGGCGGCAGCAGGCGCAGCAGCGCCATCGCGAGCGTGGACTTGCCGCAGCCCGATTCCCCGGCGATGCCGAGCTTCTCGCCCGCGCGCAGCGTGAGGTCGACGCCCCGCACCGCCGGCACGGCGCGCGCGCCGCTCCCGTACGTGATGCGCAGGCCGCGCACGTCGAGCAACGGACGCGACGTGTCCCCCGACGTCGCGTCACTCCCGCCGCGCGACGTCGCGTCGTCGGGCCCGCGCGCGTCGTCGGGTATGCGCGCGTTGTCGGGCACGCGGGCGTCGTGCCGCGACGTCGCGCCCCGCGCCCCCGGCTCCGTCGCCCGCGAGGGAGCGGGGACCTGTGCGCCCGGTGTGGTCGGTTCAGTCATCGTCGGTCCCCCAGCTTGGGGTTGAGCACGGACTCGATGGCGCGTCCGCACAGGGTGAAGGCGAGGGCCACGAGCGCGATCGCGAGGCCAGGAGGCGCGAGGTACCACCAGTCGCCCGAGCTGACGGCGCCGGCGTCGCGCGCGTCCTGGAGCAGTCCGCCCCAGGACACCATGATCGGGTCGCCGAGCCCGAGGAAGGCGAGGGTCGCCTCGGTGAGGATCGCGTTCGAGATCACCAGGGTCGTCTGGGCGAGCACGAGCGGCATGACGTTCGGCAGGACGTGCCGCAGCATGATGTGCTTGTGCCCGCCGCCGAGCGCTCTGGCCCGTTCGATGTAGGGGCGCGACTCGACGGACAGCGTCTGCGCCCGTACCAGTCGCGCCGTCGTCGGCCACGTCGTGACGCCGATGGCGAGGATCGTCGTCCAGATGGAGCGGTCGAGGACGGTGGCGAGCGCGATGGCGAGGACCAGCGTCGGCATGACGAGGAACCAGTCGGTGACGCGCATGATCACCGTCGCGTACCAGCCCCTGAAGTGACCCGCCGTGACGCCGACGAGCGTCCCGATCGCGACGGTGAGCACCGCCGCCAGCAGGCCGACGGCGAGGGACACGCGCGCGCCCCACACCATGAGCGCGAGCAGACTGCGCCCGAACTGGTCCGTCCCGAGCGGGAACTCCCCGCTCGGCGACTCCAGCGACTTGCCCGGGGCCTCGGTGACGCTGCGCGAGTCGCTGCCGACGAGCAGCGGCGCGGCGAGCGCGACCACCGCGATGAGCAGCAGTACGACGAGGCCGACGAGGCCGCTGCGGCGGGTACGGAACTCGCGCCCGAAGTCGGCGAGGGCGCGACGTCGCCGCGCCCACGCGAGCGCGCGCGGCGACGCGGCGTGTGCGGCGTCGTCCGGCTCGGGAGCCGCGCCGTCGCGCGGCGTTGCCACGTCTGTCGTATCGGTCGTCATCGGCCCACCCGGGGATCGAACAGCGGATAGATCAGGTCGGCGAGGGTGTTCATGACGATCACCGCTGCGGCGAAGACGAAGAACAGCCCCTGCACGAGTGGCAGGTCCGGGATGCTCAGCGCCTGGTAGAAGAGCCCGCCGAGGCCCGGCCAGGAGAAGACCGTCTCGACCAGGATCGCCCCGGCGACGGTGTTGCCGAGGTTGACGAAGAGGAGCGTCACGGTGGGCAGCATCGCGTTCGGCACGGCGTGCTTGCGCCGTACGTTGTCGTCGCGCAGGCCCTTGGCGCGCGCCGTCGTCAGGTAGTCGCTGCCCATCTCGTCCAGCAGCGAGGACCGCATGACGAGCAGCGTGCGGGCGTACTCGACCGCGACGAGCGTGAGGACCGGCAGCACCATGTGGTGCGCGACGTCCGTGAAGTACGCGAAGCCCTCCTTGCCGCCGGTCTCCATGCCGCCGGTCGGGAACATGCCGGGTATCGGCCCGATGCCCACTGACAGGACGATGATCAGCAGCAGGCCGAGCCAGAAGGACGGCACGGAGTACAGCGTGAGCGCGAAGGCCGTGTGGAAGCGGTCCCCGAAGCGCCCGTGCCGCCAGGCGCCGCGCGAGCCGAGCCAGACGCCGAGCGCCGTGTACAGCACGAACGCGGTCCCGGTCAGCAGCAGCGTCGCGGGCAGCGCCTCGGCGATCTTGTCGATCACCGGCGTGTGGAACTGGTACGAGGTCCCGAGGTCTCCGGTGAGCGCCTTGCCGCAGTAGTCGGTGAACTGGTGCCACAGCGGCAGGTCGAGACCGAACTCCCGGCGCATGGAGTCGAGCTGCTCCTGGGAGACCTGCTTGCCGCCGGTCATGGCCTTGATCGGATCTCCGGGGATGAGCCGGAAGAGGAAGAAACTGGTGACGAGGACGGCGAACAGGGACACGACCGCGCCGAGCAATTTGCCCGCCACGTAGCGCAGATATCCCGTTCCCGAGCGCCGGCGGGGGCCACGGGGCGTGGCCGCGGCAGGAGCCGCGACCGCGCCGCCGGGGTCCCGCGCGGGCGCGGAGGTGCTTTCGGTGCTCATGGGCAGATCGGTCTTCCGCTGAGTGGGGCGTCCTTCCGCGAGGCGCCGTAGCGCGGGGCGCGGCGCGGGGAGGAGGACCGGACGGAGGGGAGCGACGCCGGCGCGCGGTGCGCCGACGGCTCCGGAGAAGGAGGCACGTCGCGAGGGGTGCCCCGGCGGTACGTGCGAGGGCGGGCGGTAGGCGGCCGGGCGGTGCGTGGCGGGGCGGTACGTCGCGGGGGCGGTACGGGGTGGCGGCGGGCGCGACGTCGCGTGGTACGTACGCGAGCCGCGCGACGTCGCATATGCCACGTCGCGTGCGACCTGCGGAAACGTCGCGACGTCGCGTACGCCGCCCTGGCCGTTCAACGCGTCGCGCGCGACGCCGCGCCGCC
>NZ_JAAGLR010001130.1 GCF_010548245.1 Streptomyces sp. SID11385 | reverse complement strand
CGCCGCGCGCGATCTGCTCGACCGGGCGCGGGAGGAGCTGGCGGTGGCGCGGGACGAGACCGGTGCGGAGCGGTATGCCGCCGCGCACCGGGCCGCGTTGCGGGCCGCCTCGGCCGTGCTCGCGGTGCACAGGCCGCCGCCGGGTACGCGGCCCCGTGGCCGCCGGGGTATCCGCAGCGCGTGGGAGACGCTCGCCGAGGCGGTCCCCGACCTCGCCCCCTGGACGCTCCTCTTCACCGCGAGCGCCGCCCACCGCGCCCGTGCCGAGGCGGGACTCCACGACCCGGCCAGTACCGGCCAGGCCGACGAACTCCTCCGCGCGGCCGAGGACTTCACCCAGCAGGCCACGACCTTGCTGGCCCTCCCTGAACCGTACGAGACCCCCTGACCCGCCCGCCCCCGCCGTCCCGCCCGCCGCCCCGGAAGGCCCGCCCGCGCGAGAGGCCCACCAGGACATAAGCTGAGCCCACCACTTCGCCCACCCCCTCCGCAGGAGCACCGTGTCCGACCCGATGCGCCCCCGCGCCGCCCTTCGCACCGCCGTCGTCTGGGATGTCCTGAAGGCCGCCCTCGACGGTGCGGGGCAGACCCTGGACGTGCTCGACACCGGCGGGGGCACCGGGAACTTCGCCGTGCCCGTCGCCCGGCTCGGCCACCGGGTCACCGTCGTGGACCCCAGCCCCAACGCGCTCTTCGCGCTCGAACGCCGTGCCGCCGAAGCCGGCGTCGCCGACCTCGTGCACGGGGTGCAGGGCGATGTCCACGGTCTCTTCGACGTCGTCGGGCGCGAGAGCTTCGACGTCGTGCTGTGCCACGGCGTCCTCGAATACCTCGACCGGCCCGCCGCCGGCCTCGGCAACGTCGTCGCCGCGCTGCGCCCCGGCGGCACCCTGAGCCTCCTCGCCGCCGGTCTCGGCGGCGCCGTCCTCGCGCGCGCCCTCGCCGGGCACTTCTCCGAGGCCCGCGAAGCCCTCGACGACCCCGAGGGGCGCTGGGGCGCCGCCGACCCCGTGCCGCACCGCTTCACCGCCGGACAGCTCACCGCGCTCGTCGCCGAGGCCGGTGTCGAGACCGGCGCCGTGCACGGGGTACGGGTCTTCTCGGACCTCGTGCCCGGCGTCCTCGTCGACACCGAGCCCGGCGCGCTCGACGCCCTCCTGCGCCTCGAAGCCGCCGCCGCGGCCCGCCCCGAGTTCCATGCGGTGGCCACCCAGTTGCACGTGCTCGGCCGCAAGAGCGCGGCCGACGGCTGAGCCCGCGGGCGGCCGGTCTTCCTCGACCCGCCGTCCTCGGCACAGGCGCCGTATGATCGGAGGAGGCCGCCCGGCATGGCGTCGGGGTTCGCGGGAATGCTGGTGTCAACCGGTGTACCGGCGGACCCCCGGTGTCCGGCCGGTCGCGTCCGGTGAATTGGCGCAGAGGGGCGGGTTTCACGGGGGCGATTCCCTGCCTATCCTTAAGGGGACCCCCGGTCGCCCCGGCGACTGCACGATGAGGAGGACTCCCGTGCCGCTCTCAGAGCACGAGCAGCGAATGCTCGAGCAGATGGAGCGAGCGCTGTACGCCGAAGATCCCAAATTCGCGACAGCGCTTGAGGGAAGCAAGCTGCGCACGTACACCCGACGCCGGGTGTACCTGTCGGTCGTGGGCTTCCTGGTCGGCATCGCGCTCCTTGTCGGCGGAGTCGGCCAGGGCGGTGTGAGCAGCGTCGTCTTCGGCGTCATCGGCTTCCTCGTGATGCTCGTCTGCGCGGTACTCGCGATCACCGGCTGGCGCAAGGCCCCCAAGCCCGGCGAGCAGCAGGCTCCCGCGCCCGGCGGCCAGGCGACGGCCCCACCCGGCCGTACCGCCCGCCAGAAGCGCGGGATGATGGACCGTATCGAGCAGCGCTGGCAACGGCGCCGCGACGAATCCGGCCACTAGCGCAAAACTTCGGACGCGCCACTTTTCTTCACGCGGAAGGGGCGGACCTCCACCGAGAGGTCCGCCCCTTCCGCGTACCCGGGTCCCGCCGGGCGATTCCTCACAGGCCACCCGACGTCAGCCTGCCCACCCGGCGTCAGCCTGCCCACCCGGCGTCACCTCGCCCCCGTCCGCCCGCCCGGCCTCACCCCGCCTCGCGCGTCCCGCGCACCCGCACCCACCCCGCGACACGTCCTCGCACCGCCGTCCCCCGCGCCGACAGCGCGCGGCCGAGGCGGCCCGCCGAGGAGCGGGGT
>NZ_JAAGLR010001094.1 GCF_010548245.1 Streptomyces sp. SID11385 | reverse complement strand
TCCCCGACGTGGTCGCGCTGCGCCGCGCCCACGCCGCCGCGCCCTGGGCGCTCCTCACCCTGCACGCCGTCGCGGCGCACGCGAGCCTGCGCACGGCCGCCGCCGCGCTCAACGTGCACCACTCGACGCTTCAGGAACGCCTCGCCCACGCCGAGCGCCTCCTCGGCTGGAACGTCCGCGAGCCCGCGGGCCGCCTGCGCCTCCAACTCGCCCTGGCGCTCGACCGGCTGCACCGCTCGGCGGCACACACCTGACGCCCGACCCGGAGGCCGCCCGCGCCCATCCCTCCTGACCACGGGTCCCTCACACCCCCGTATACGGACCCCCGATCCCCCAGCCCTGGTGGAGCGCCGTGGCGAACGCCGCCGCGAGCTTGTGCTCCCCGGCCGGCCCCGGGTGCGTCCCGTCGTACGTGTCGCGCTCCAGGTCCCAGTCCGCCGGAGCCGTCGCCAGGAGCAGCGGCGACGCGGGCGAGTCCAGGTCCGCGACGAGCTTGGCGAGCAACTCGTTGAACCCCTCCACCTGCACCCCGAACTCCGGCTCCCGCAGGGCCCGTACGTTCGGCACCACGGGCAGCACCACGGCCCGCACCCCCGGCCTCGCCTCCCGCGCGGCGGTCAGGAAGCGCCGCGCGTTCGCCGCCGTCTGCTCCGGGTTGGTGTAGAAGCCGAGGTCGATGAGGCCGAGCGCGACGAGCAGCACGTCCGCCCCGCTCTCGCGCACCGTCGGCCCGACGAGCGGCACCATGTGCTGCCAGCCCTCGCCCCAGCCGGCGAGGTGTCGCCGGGCGTGCGGCGGGAAGTCCCCGTCCGGGTACGCGTACGAGACGGCCGCGTCGGCCTCGGCGTCGTACAGGGCCTCGCGCGGGCCGACGAAGGCGAAACCGTCCTCGCCGAGGCAGCTCCGCAGGTGCCGCCACAGCCGGTACCGCCAGGTGTGGTCACCGGCCTTGCCGATGGTCTGGCTGTCGCCGACGAGGAGGAAACGCGGGGGAACCGAGGCACGCATGGCCCCCATCATCGGGGAGCCCCGCACCGGTCGTGCCCACCGGTGGCCGCCTTGTGGCCCCGGGCCGGCGTGAGACGCGCCACGTGCCGGCCGGCGCGGGGCGGCCCGCTCCGCCCCGTCGCGGATCTTGGGAGACTGGCCCCATGACAGGTCTCCGGCGCCGTCGCCCGCTCCCGCCCGTCCGGCGCTCCCGCGCGCGCTCCCTCGCACCGCTCGCCGCGGTCACCGCCTTGTGCGGCGGGCTGCTCCTCGGCCCCGGAGCGCCCGCGTACGCCGCCGACGACCACCCGGCGTTCACGATCGAGGACGCACGCGTCACCGAGTCCTCCGGTTTGGCGGCGAGCCGCCTGCACCCCGGCGTCTACTGGACGCACAACGACAGCGACGACGGCCCCTACCTCTACGCGATCGACGGCCGCTCGGGCCGCACCCTGGCCCGGATCACCCTCAGCGGCATCGGCTCGCCCCGGGACGTCGAGGCGATCTCGCTCGGCCCCGACGGCCGCCTCTACGTGGGCGACATCGGCGACAACCTCGACGGAAGCTGGCCGCACGTGTGGATCTACGCGCTGCCGGAGCCAAAGCAACTGCACGACCAGACCGTGCGCGCGACGCAGTACACCGTCCAGTACGAGGGGGGCCCGCGCAACGCGGAGGCGCTCATGGTGCACCCGAAGACCGGGCGGGTGTACATCGCGTCCAAGCGGGAGAGCGGCGGGAACCTTTACGAGGGCCCCGCGAAGCTCTCGGCGACGGGCACCAACGTCTTCCGCAAGGTCGCCCCCGTCGACCTGTGGGTCACGGACGGCGCCTTCTCGCCGGACGGCCGCACCCTCGCCCTGCGCGGCTACTTCGGCGGCACGTACTACCACTGGAACGACGGGCACCCGAAGGCGGCCGGGCGGCTCGCGGTGCCGCTCCAGCGGCAGGGCGAATCGCTCACGTGGACCACGGACGGCACGACGCTCATGTACGGCTCCGAGGGCGCCCGCAGCGAGGTACGCCCCGAAGAGGCCCCCGTGCAGCCCTCGCCGACCCCCGGAGCCTCGGAGAAGCCCACGCCGGGGCAGGGCAAGGGACAAGGACGACAACAGGGTGGCGGCTCGGACACGGGCGGGTCCGGCGCGAGCCAGGAGGACGGCGACCAGGACGGCGCGGGCAAGGGCGGCGGCACGACGGGCAAGGCCGTCCTCGTCGTGGTGCTCGCCGGAGCCGCGCTGTACGGGCTGCGGCGCCTGCGGGGGAAGCGGGCCGGGAAATGACGTACTGACCGTGTGTGTCTTCATGGTCGCGAACAGTAGTCGACGCCACTGACAATCGCCGATCCGCCCGGTGGGCCGACCGGTTCGCCGCCTGATTCACCGCCCGTTTCGACCGGGGCGGCCGGCGGCCCGGCACGGCGAAGGGGCGCCCCCGACAAGTCGGGAGCGCCCCTTCGTACGTAGCGGAGGCGGTACGCGGCGGAACCGTTGGCGCCGGACCGTACGCGCCGTTTCACGCGCACCTGACCGCGGTCGCTGCCGCGGCCGGACCGCTCAGAGGTGGTCGATGACGTAGTCCACGCAGGCCGTCAGCGCCTCGACGTCCGCCGGGTCGATGGTCGGGAACATCGCGACGCGGAGCTGGTTGCGGCCCAGCTTGCGGTACGGCTCGGTGTCGACGATGCCGTTGGCGCGCAGCACTTTCGCCACCGCCGCCGCGTCGATCGCGTCGTCGAAGTCGATCGTGCCGATCACCGCGGAGCGCTGTGCCGGGTCCGCGACGAAGGGGCTCGCGTACGAGACCTTCTCCGCCCAGCCGTAGAGCGCCTGCGCCGAGGCGGCGGTGCGCCCCGTGGTCCACGTGAGGCCGCCCTGGCCGTTGAACCAGTCGAGCTGCTCGGCGAGGAGGAACAGCGTCGCGAGCGACGGGGTGTTGTACGTCTGGTTCTTGCGCGAGTTGTCGATCGCGGTCGGAAGACTGAAGAACTCGGGCACGTGCCGGCCGGAAGCGTGCACGCGCTCGGCGCGCTCCAGCGCGGCCGGGGAGAAGAGACCGATCCACAGCCCGCCGTCGGAACCGAAGTTCTTCTGCGGCGCGAAGTAGTAGACGTCCGTCTCGGCGATGTCGACCGGGAGCCCGCCCGCGCCCGAGGTGGCGTCCACGAGGACGAGCGCGCCCTCGTCGGCACCGTCGACGCGGCGCACGGGCGCGGCGACACCGGTGGAGGTCTCGTTGTGGGTGAGGGCGTAGACGTCGACGCCGGGCTCACCCTTCGGCTCGGGGTGCGTACCGGGCTCGGAGGAGACCACGGTCGGCTCGGCGAGCCACGGCGCGAGCTTCGCCGCCTTCGCGAACTTGGAGGAGAACTCGCCGAAGCTCAGGTGCTGGGACTTGTTCTCGATGAGCCCGTGGGTCGCGACGTCCCAGAAGGCGGTGGAGCCGCCATTGCCGAGGACGACCTCGTACCCCTCGGGGAGGGAGAAGAGCGAGGAGAGCCCCTCGCGGACCCTGCCCACGAGGTTCTTCACGGGAGCCTGGCGGTGAGAGGTCCCGAGGAGAGAGGTACCGGTCGCGGCCAGCGCGTCCAGCGCCTCCTTCCGCACCTTGGAGGGACCCGCGCCGAACCGGCCGTCGGCGGGCTTGATGTCAGCGGGAATCTGGATATCGGCCACGGGCCGAGCGTAACCCGCGCGGAAGCGGGGCGGGGCGGGGGTTCGTTGGGTGAGACGGGGGTGGGGGTGGGGTGGGGTGGGCGGAGGTGGGCGAGCGGGCGAGGGGTGGGGCGCCGGGTGACGGCTGGGGCGCCGGGTGATGGCTGGGGTGTCGGGGCGGGGGCTGGGGGCGCGGAGGCGCTGGGCCTCGGCAAACCGGCCCCCGGACAGTCCCCTCCCTCCCGGGGGGGCTCCCCTTCATACATTCTTCCGCAAATCTCCCACCTCCCACCCCCACCCCGCCAAATCTGTGGATAACTCCCGGAAATAAAAAATCCGCTCACTCATCCCAGTGAACTCGAACCCCTCCGATAGACGGCGATCGCCCTCTCCCCGGCGTACTCCCCACTCCGCCCGGGAAAGATGACACCCCATGAGCCCGCACCCCCGCCCCGCCCCCGACACCCTCGCCGCCCTCCACCGCACCCTCACCCGCACCGTGCGCGGCACCGTCGACTTCTCGCCCGGGGCCCGCGCGCTCACCACGATGGACGCCTCCAACTACCGCCGCGTCCCGCTCGGCGTCGTCGCCCCTTACGACAGCGACGACATCGCGGCGACCCTCGCCGCCTGTCGCGAGCACGGCGTCCCGCTCGTACCACGCGGCGGCGGCACCTCGATCGCCGGACAGGCCACGGGCACCGGCATCGTCCTCGACCTCACCCGCCACATGAACCGCCTGATCGACCTCGACCCGGGCACCCGCACCGCCCGCGTCCAGCCCGGCCTCGTCCTCGACACCCTCCGCGCCGCGGCCGCCCCCCACGGCCTCACCTTCGGCCCCGACCCCTCCACCCACGCCCGCTGCACCCTCGGCGGCATGATCGCCAACAACTCCTGCGGCGCCCACTCCGTCGCCTGGGGCACGACCGCCGACAACACCGAAACCCTCGACGTCCTCGCCGCCGACGGCACCTCCCACCACCTCGCACGCGGCTGGGACACGCGCCCGCCGGCCGGGCCGGACCGTACGCGCCCCGAATCCGCCCGTACGCCTGCCGAATCCGCCCGTACGCCCCCCGGACAGGCCGGACCGCCCGGAACGCCGCCCGCCCCCCACGCCCTCCGCTCCCTCGTCGACACCCACCTCGCACTCCTGCGCACCGCCTATCCCGCCCTCCCGCGCCGCATCTCGGGGTACGCGCTCGACGCCCTCCTCCCCGAGCGCGGCACCGACCTCGCCCGCGCCTGGTGCGGCAGCGAGGGCACGCTCGGGGTGCTCACCGAGGCGCGCGTACGGCTCGTCGAAGCGCCCCCGGCCCGCGCTCTCGCGGTCCTCGGGTACGCGGACGAGAGCGAGGCCGCCGAGGCCGCCGCCGGACTACTGCCGTTCTCCCCGCTCACCGTCGAGGGCATGGCCGCCGACCTCGTACCGGACAGCACGTCGCTGCCGCGCGGCGGCGCGTGGCTCTTCGCCGAGACCGGCGGCGGCGACCCGGCCGAGGCCGCCCACCACGCCCGCCTCCTCGCGGGCGCGGCAGGCGCACTCGAGGCGCGTGTCGTCACCGACCCCGCCGCCCAACGTGCCCTGTGGCGCGTCCGCGAGGACGCCGCGGGCACCGCGACACGCGGCCCCGACGGCGTCGAGGCATGGCCGGGCTGGGAAGACGTCGCCGTCCCGCCCGCCCGGCTCGGCCCGTACCTCCGCGAGTTCCGCGCGCTCCTCGCCGAACACGGCCTGCACGGCACGCCCTACGGACACTTCGGCGAGGGCTGCGTCCACGTCCGTATCGACTTCGACCTGCTCAGCGCGCCCGGCATCGCCGTCTTCCGGCGCTTCTCCGAAGAACTCGCGCACCTCGTCGTCGCGCACGGCGGCTCCCTCTCCGGCGAGCACGGCGACGGCCAGGCGCGCGCCGAACTCCTCCCCGTGATGTACGGGCCCGAGCTGACCGCGCTGTTCGCCCAGGTCAAGGCCGTATGGGACCCCGACGACCTCCTCAACCCCGGCATCCTCGTCCGCCCCGCCAAACTTGACGAGAACCTCCGCTTCGCCGTCCTGCCCCGCGAACCCGTCGACGTCGCCTTCGGCTACCCGCACGACGGCGGCGACTTCTCCGCCGCCGTCCGCCGCTGCGTCGGCGTCGCCAAGTGCCGCGAACCCGGCGGCACCCACGGCACCTCCGTGATGTGCCCCTCCTTCCGCGCCACCGGCGCCGAGGAACACTCCACACGCGGCCGCGCCCGCCTGCTCCACGAGATGCTCGCGGGCGAGGTCGTCACAGGCGGCTGGCGCGCGCCCGAAGTCCGCGACGCGCTCGACCTCTGCCTCTCGTGCAAGGGCTGCCGCAGCGACTGCCCGGTCGGCGTCGACATGGCCACGTACAAAGCCGAATTCCTCCACCACCACTACGCCGGACGCCTCCGCCCCGCGAGCCACTACGCCCTCGGGCGCCTGCCCGCCTGGCTCCGCGCCGCCGCGCCGCTCGCCCGCCCCCTCAACGCCGTCGCCCGCCTGCGCCCCCTCACCTCACTCGCCCTCCGCCTCACCGGCCTCACCCCCGAGCGCCCCCTTCCCGCCCTCGCCACGCGCCCTCTGCGCCCCGGCGAAGAAGGCGC
>NZ_JAAGLR010001063.1 GCF_010548245.1 Streptomyces sp. SID11385 | reverse complement strand
GCCGCCCGTCCCGGGCCCGTACTCCCCCGTACGTGCCACGGGCTCCCCCGTGCGGCGGACCCTCCCCCGGTTCCCCCGTTCCTCCCCCTGTCCCCCCGCTCTTTCCTCCCCCGTCCCCCCGCGGTCCTTCAGGCGACCAGTTCGCCGAAGGACTCCTCGCGGTCACGGTCGCGGCTGAGCGCCTCGTCGTCGCGCAGCCGGCGCAGGCTGCGCCAGATGCTCGACTTGACCGTGCCGACACTGATGTCGAGGATCTTCGCGATCTCCGGGTCCGTGCGGCCCTCGTAGTAACGGAGGACCAGCATCGTGCGCTGGAGTTCGGGCAGCCGGGTGAGCGCCTGCCACAGGACGGTGCGCAGTTCGGTGCCGCGCATCGCGTCCGTGTCGGTCGCCGTCTCCGGCAGTTCCTCGGTCGGGTACTCGTTGAGCTTGCGCCGCCGCCAGGCGCTGATGTGCAGGTTCGTCATGGTGCGGCGCAGGTAGCCGCCGACGGCGGCCTTGTCGGTGATGCGGTCCCAGGCCCGGTACGTCGAGAAGAGGGCGCTCTGGAGCAGGTCCTCGGCCTCGAAGCGGTCCCCGGTCAGGTGGTAGGCCGTCGCGTACAGGGAGGCCCGGCGCTGCTGGACGTAGGCGGTGAACTCCGCCTCGTTCGCCCGGGCGCGCTCCCCCGTGTCCCCCGTGCCCTCCCCGTACGCGACGCTCCGGTCCGCCTCGTTTCCCCCGCGGGGAACCGGAGCCACGTCCACCGGCGTCCCCAGCAGGGGATGCGGTGCACGACCGGTCCCGCAGCCTCGTCCTCGTCCGCCCCCGGGCTCATGGCTCCGCTCGAACAAGGACACGGTCGCGGTACCGGAGGTCTCAGTCCGCGCGGCGTAGTCGTGCAGCCGGGTGATCACCGCACCGCCCGTGGTGCTGTGCCGAGTGCTCATCGCGCGCCTCCGTCCTGAGGTGTGAGTGGTCTGCCGCGAGGCGTTCCGCCGTCCTTGCGGCCGGCCGGTGCGCCCCGTGTGCCAAGAAGACTGCCAACCCCAGTTCATGACCGTGTCCGCCGACTGTCACAGAGCTGTCACAGCGCCTCCTCGCACGCGCGTCGAAGAAGCCCGCGCGTACGCGCGGGCCGCTCGGGCGGTACGGAGGGGCAGCCGCGCGCGGCCCCCTGGGCACGGGCCCCGCCTCCCGGGACCCGGAGGTCGAAGTCCGGGCGGCCGTGGGACAGAATGACCGGGTGCCTTCCCTGTTGCTGATCGAGGACGACGACGCCATCCGTACGGCCCTTGAGCTGTCCCTGACCCGCCAGGGGCACCGTGTGGCCACCGCCGCCACGGGCGAGGACGGGCTGACGAAACTGCGCGAAGAACGACCGGACCTGATCGTTCTGGACGTCATGCTGCCCGGAATCGACGGCTTCGAAGTGTGCCGTCGCATCCGCCGCACCGATCAGCTGCCGATCATCCTGCTCACCGCGCGCAGCGACGACATCGACGTGGTGGTGGGCCTGGAGTCCGGGGCCGACGACTACGTGGTCAAGCCGGTGCAGGGCCGGGTGCTGGACGCGCGCATCCGCGCGGTGCTGCGGCGCGGGGAGCGCGAGTCGAGCGACTCGGCGGTCTTCGGGAACCTCGTCATCGACCGTTCGGCGATGACGGTCTCCAAGGACGGCGTCGAACTCCAGCTCACACCGACCGAGTTGCGGCTCCTGCTCGAACTGAGCCGCCGCCCGGGGCAGGCCCTGTCCCGGCAGCAACTCCTGCGCCTGGTCTGGGAACACGACTACCTCGGCGACTCGCGCCTGGTGGACGCGTGCGTGCAGCGACTGCGCGCCAAGGTCGAGGACGTGCCGTCCGCGCCGAAGCTCATCCGCACGGTGCGCGGGGTCGGCTACCGGCTGGACGCGCCGCAGTGAGGCGAGGCGACGGCGAACGGCGGGACGGGAACGGGCGGCGCGACGGGAACGGGCGGGGGGCGGAGACCGGGGGCGGAGGAGCTTCGTCGGGTGCGGGGACCGGGGCCGCTTCGTCGGGTACGGGGGCCGCTTCGTCGGCCGGCGGACGGTGGCGGCGGTTCCTCGGCTCGGGGGTGCGGTTCACGAGCCTGCGCCTGCGGCTCGTCCTCGTCTTCGGCCTCGTCGCGCTGACCGCCGCCGTCTCGGCCTCGGGCATCGCGTACTGGCTCAACCGCGAGGCGGTCCTGACCCGCACCCAGGACAACACGCTCGACGACTTCAAGGAGCAACTGGCCAGCCCCGACCGGACGGTGCCGCCCGAGCCGACCCGCGAGGACCTGGCGCGCACGGCCCGCGCGATGTCCCGCTCCGGGCAGCACTACGACGTCGTACTCGTCGACCAGGACGCCAAGGGCCGTACGGTGACCGGGAGTTCGGCGCCTGGCGTGTTCTCACTCGGTGACGTGCCGGACACCCTGAAGGAAGCCGTCACACGCAAGCAGAAGCTCACGTCGACCAACAAGGCGTCCTCGCACCTGTACTGGCAGCGAGTCGACGTCAAGGGCACGCCGTACCTGATCGCGGGCGCCGAGGTGAGCGACGGCGGCCCGACCGGCTACCTGCGCAAGTCGCTCAGCTCCGAGGCCGACGATCTGGAGTCCCTGGCCTGGTCGTTGGGGATCGCGACGACGCTCGCACTGCTCGTCGCCGCGCTCCTCGCGCAGGCGGCGGCCACGACCGTGCTCAAGCCCGTGCACCGCCTCGGGGTCGCCGCGAAGCGGCTCGGCGAAGGCAAGCTCAGCACGCGGCTGCGGGTCTCGGGAACCGACGAACTCGCCGAGCTGTCCCGTACGTTCAACGACGCAGCGGCGGCGCTGGAACAGCGCGTCGCGGACATGAGCGCGCGCGAGGAGGCGAGCCGCCGCTTCGTCGCCGACATGTCCCACGAACTGCGCACCCCGCTCACGGCGATCACCGCCGTGACCGAGGTCCTTGAGGAAGAGATCGACACGCTCGACCCGATGATCGAGCCCGCCGTACGGCTCGTGGTGAGCGAGACGCGGCGGCTCAACACGCTCGTCGAGAACCTCATGGAGGTCACCCGCTTCGACGCGGGCACCGCCCGGCTCGTCCTCGACGACGTCGACATCGCCGACCAGATCACGGCGTGCATCGACGCGCGCGCCTGGCTCGACGCGGTCGAACTCGACGCGGAGCGCGGCATCATGGCGCGCGTCGACCCGCGCCGCCTCGACGTCATCCTCGCCAACCTCATCGGCAACGCCCTCAAGCACGGCGGCTCCCCGGTGCGGGTCTCGGTGCGGGTCGAGGGTCCCTCGCTGGTGATCCGGGTACGGGACCACGGCCCCGGCATCCCGGAGGACGTCCTGCCGCACGTCTTCGACCGCTTCTACAAGGCCAGTGCCTCGCGCCCCCGTTCGGAGGGCAGCGGCCTCGGCCTCTCGATCGCGCAGGCCAACGCGCACATCCACGGCGGCGACATCACAGCGAGCAACTCCCCCTACGGCGGCGCGGTGTTCACCCTGCGCCTGCCGAGGGACGGCGGCGAGGCGGCCCCGGAGGACGACGCGGACGACGGCGGCCCCACGGACCTCGTGGACGGCGTGGACGACGTGGGCACGGACGCGGGCACGGGCACGGGCGCGGACACGGGTACGAGTACAGGCACGGCTACGGGTACGAGTGCGGAGTCGAGGAGCGGCGCGGCGGGTGCGGGGCACGAGACGGACCACGGCGGAGCGGATGGCGAGAGCGGCGAGGACCGTGCGGCAGGGCGCTGACCCGGTGGGGAGCGCTCCCGCCGGGGCGCGGCGACGGTCCCGTACCGCCGTCGTGCGCTCCTGCGGCGTGCTCGCCGGGCTCGGGCTGCTGCTCGCCGGGTGCGGCATCAGGCCGACCGAGGTACCGACGGACGCGGGACCGGCCCCGTCGCGGCTGCCCTGCGTGCTCGACGAGGACAGCGTCTCGCAGCCGCCGGGCACGACGCCCGCGAAGGTCTATCTCGTGTGCGGGGCACAGCTCGTGGTCGTCAACAGGTACCTCGCGGAGCCGACGGGCCCCGGCCCCGTCCCGGTGGCACGACAGCTCCTCGACCAACTGCTCCCGCAACCCTCGGGGGCCGAGCGGCTCGCCCACTTCACCTCCGCCGTGCCGAGCGGTACGGCCCTCTCCGGCCCGCGCCCCGGCGACCCCGCGCACACCCTGCGCCTCACCGTCGACCCCGCCGGGCTGACGGGCCCCGGCCTCGCCCAGCTCGTGTGCACCCTCGGCGAGAGCGCGGCGGCGACGGCACAGGGCACGGTGCTGCTCGGCGGCCCCGGCGAGAGCCCGGTCCGCGCCTACGAGTGCGACCGCGAGCTGCGCGCCAACCCGGCACGGACACCCGTACCGACGGTGCCGGTGCCGAGAGGGTAGGGGCGGCGGGGCAGGGCCCGGCGGGGCTCACTCGGGGCGCCCCCGCGACCGGCGCCCCCTCCCGCCCCGCGGTTCCCGTCGCACCCCGCCCAGTGGGGTGAGGACGCCCACACGGCTGCCGGGGCGGGGGCGGAACCGGGCGAGGTGAGGGGGGCGTCCTTGGAAGCGTGCAGCAGCCAGGGCCAGACGGCGGGGCGCGGACCGTTTCCTACCGCGCGGCGGGAGTCGTACTCCTCGTCGCGCATCTGCTGTTCGTCGGCTGGTACGCGCTGCGGCCGCTCGACGTGCCGTGGGTGAGCGCGCCGAACACGACGCCGCTCGCGACGGTCCGCGCCGACCTGGCGCTCGGTTTCCCCGGCGCGGTACGGCCGCTGGCCGCCGGTCTCGGGCTGCTCGCCCCGCTCGGGGTGCTGCTGCCGCTCGTCGGGGGCCGCGTCGCGGTCTCGGCCTTCGCCTCGCTGTGCCGGACGACGCTGGCGGGCGGGGTGCTCGCGATGCTCCTGGAGATCGCGCAGACGGGGGTGCCCGGGCAGACCGTGGACATCGACTCCGTACTCCTCGCGATCGTGGGGACGGCGACGGCTCATCTCCTGGTCGTACCGGCCGTCCGTCGCAGGGCCAGGAACCGGCGCGGCACTCCCTCCCTGGTACCCCCTCCCCTCCGTCCCGAGGAGGAGAACCCTGAGTACACCCAGGGGTGTCCCGGAGGGGTTTCTCAGGGTTCGACCCCGAGAATTCCCAGGGTCGGTACGGCACCTTAGGGGGATGCTCGTCCTGGTTCGTCCCCGTAGCGTGGAAGGTGTCGGGGGACGCGGAGAGCGTCCCCGCCGGGGCCGGACGACGGCTCCGCACCTTCCACGGAGGAGCCCACCATGAGCACCACATCCTTGGTCCGCCCCACGCGGGGCCGCATGATCGCAGGCGTCTGCGCCGGCCTCGCCCACCGCTTCGGCATCTCCCCCACCACGATGCGCATCATCTTCGTCGCGTCCTGCCTCCTCCCAGGCCCCCAGTTCATCGTCTACCTCGCCCTGTGGGTCCTCCTCCCGAGCGAGAAGAAGGCCGGCGGCAACGCCCACCCGGCGTGGTGAGGCCGCGCGGCGTGCGGGTCGCGTCCTCGGCGGGGTGCGGCGCGGCCCCGGCAGC
>NZ_JAAGLR010001028.1 GCF_010548245.1 Streptomyces sp. SID11385 | reverse complement strand
AGACGGCGGTGAGCCGGGTCTCGGGGCCCGCGGCGAGAACGCGCGCGTGCATCGTGCGGGCCCAGGGGCCCGCGCCGACGAGTCCGACGCGGACCGGGGCCGGGTTCCCGGCGGTGGGGGCGGCGGGGTCGTGCATGGTGTTCTCCGGGTGGTACGGGCGTGCCCGCGAGGTCAGCGGGCGGCGCCGGTGGTGGCGCGGGTGAGCGCGTGCAGGCGCGCGTCGGCCCGCTCGGGTGCGTAAAGGTGGTCCACGACCATGATCGCGGCGCCCAGGAGGCCCGCGCGGTCGCCGAGTTCGGAGGTGAGGACCTGGAGGTGGGCGGTGGTGCGGGGCATGGCGCGCTGGTAGAGCAGTTCGCGTACGCCGGTGAGGAAGGGGGTGCTCGCGAGGTCGCCGCCGAGGACGAGCACCCCGGGGTTGAGGAGGGTGACGACCGTGACCAGGACCTCGCCGATGCGCTGCCCGGCGCGGCGGCTCAGGCGCACCGCGTCCGGTTGCCCGGCGGCGAGGAGGGCGCGCACGTCGTGCCCGGATGCGGTCGGCACGCCCGCCTCCGTGAGCTGGGTGGCGATGGCGCCGCCGCTCGCGACCGCGGCGAGGCAGCCGGGGGAGCCGCACATGCAGACGACGTCGGGCCGGTCGTGCAGCCGGATGTGCCCGATGTCGCCCGCGCCGCCGTCGATGCCCCGGTAGAGGGCGCCGTCCACGACGACGCCGGCGCCGATGCCGGTGGACGCCTTGACGAAGACGAAGGCGCGGCAGTCGGGATGGAGGGCGCGCTGCTCGCCGAGTGCCATGAGGTTGGCGTCGTTGTCGACGAAGACCGGCAGCGGTTCCTCGCGCGGTGCGGCGTCGACGTGGGCGGCGTAGTACTCGCGGAAGCGTTCGCGCAGCGGGTAGCCGTCCCAGCCGGGCATGATGGGCGGCTGCACGAGCAGGGCGCGCTCCCAGTCCACGGGGCCCGGCACGCTCAGGCCGACGCCGCAGACGCGTTCGGGCGCCTGGCCGCTCGCGTCGAGCAGCATGGCGAACCAGCGGGCGAGCCGGTCGAGGACCACGTCGGGTCCCTCCGCTATCACCAGGGCGTCGCGGTGCTCGGCGAGGACCGTCCCGGCGAGGTCGACGACGGCGGCGCGGGCGTGCCGGGTCTCCAGGTCGGCGACGAGCACGACCGCGTGCCCGGTGTCGAACTCCAGCCGCGCGGAGGGGCGGCCGCCGGTGGAGGTGCCGCTGCTGCCGCGCAGCCAGCCGACGGCGAAGAGCTGGTCGAGCCGGTGGCCGACGGTGGAGCGGGAGAGGCCGGTGGCCTCCTGCAACTCCCCGCGCGTGGTGGCCGCGCCGCCGCGGATCAGCCCCAGCAGGTGCCCCGCGCTCGCCTGGGTGTGCGCCATCAGCGTCCTTCGTCCCCCTCGATCGTGGCCGGGGCCTCCCCCCGGCGCTCGCCGGTCAGCATGCCGCGCCCTTGTTACGGGCCCGGGGCGGCCCCGTGTCCCCGGGGTCGCCCCGTCCATGATCCACGGCCGCGGCGCCCGGCAGACAGTACCGCCGGGCATGGGCGCTCCGGGACCCTCCTAGCCCTTGTCAGCGCCCGCCGTCAGGCCCTCGGTCAGCATCTTCTCCGCCGCGAAGAACAGGACGACGACGGGGATGGTGAGGACGACCGAGCCGGCCATCAGGACCGTCTTGGACACCTCGATGCCGTTGGCGAGCTGCTGGAGTCCGAGGGAGACGGTCCACTTGCCGGGGTCGGCGGCCAGGAAGAGGAGCGCGAACAGGAACTCGTTCCAGGCGATCATGAACACGTACAGCCCGGTGGCCATGAGGGTGGGCAGGGCCAGCGGCAGGATGATCTTGCGGACCGTCTGGAGCCGAGAGGCGCCGTCTATCGCCGCCGCCTCCTCGATGCTGTACGGGATGGTGACGAAGTAGTTCTTTAGCATGTAGATCGACACCGGCACGGTCTGCGCGATGTAGACGACGGCGAGGCCGACGAGGCTGCCCGAGAGGCCCATCTTCGCGAACATGACGAAGAGCGGGACGGCGAGCAGGGTGGCCGGGAAGAGGTAGACGGCGAGGAAGAGGGCGCCGACCTGCCGGTTGCCGAAGAACTTGAGCCGGCTGACCGCGTAGGCGCCCGGAACGGCCGCCGCGAGGGTCAGCAGCACCGTCGCCACGGCGACGAGCGCCGAGTTCAGGAGCATCCCGAGGAAGCCCTGTCCGCCCTCGGAGGTGGGCTTGAGGACGCTCTCGTACGTGGCGAACGTGAACTCGCGGGCGCTGATCCACAGCCGCCCCGGGTCGAGCAGCAGCGCGTCGATGGGCTTCAGCGACAGCAGCAGCATGTAGTAGAAGGGCACGATCGTGATGAGTGCCAGGAACAGGATCACGACCCAGCGCAGTACGCCGAAGAGGCGTTCCTCGAACTGGGCGCGGGTCATGCGGGACGCGCGGCTCATGCGGACTCCTCCTGCACCTTCTTGGCGAAGAACTTGAAGTAGACGCCCAGCAGGAGCATGAGCACGACGGCCAGCACGAGCGCCTGGGCGGAGGCGGCCCCCACGTCGAAGCGCGAGGTGAGGAAGTCGTAGACGCGCACGGCCACCACGTCGGTGCCCGAGCCGCCGCCGGTGAGCAGGTACACGTCGTCGAACTTGTTGAACGTCATGATGAAGCGCAGCACGCTCAGCAGCGCGATGACCGGCATGAGCTGCGGCAGCAGGATGTGGCGGAAGCGCTGGGTGGGTGTCGCGCCGTCCACGCGGGCGGCTTCCTCCAGCGAGTCGGGCACGGCCTGGAGCCGGGCCAGCAGGAAGAGGAAGGCGAAGGGGAAGTAGCGCCAGGTCTCGAAGGCGATGACCGTCAGGAGCGCCAGCGGGATGTCGAAGTGCGCGCCGAGCAGGCTCACTTCGTAGGACCGTGTGGACAGGAAGGCGATCGGGTCGTCCCAGCCGAAGAGCTTGCGGCCCCACTCGTTGACGATGCCGTACTGCGGGCTGAGCGCGACCTCCCACACGAAGGAGACGGCGACGACGGGTGCCACGTAGGGCAGCAGCATCGCGGCGCGCAGCAGGCCCCGGCCGCGGAAGGGCCGGCGCAGGGCGAGGGCGGCGACGAGACCGAGGATCACGGAGCCGGCGGTGGCGCCGACCGTGTAGGCGAGTGTCGTGCCGAGGCTGCTCCAGAAGCCGGGCGAGCCGAAGACCTGGGCGAAGTTGTCGAGCGTCCACCGGCCGAAGAGCCCGTTGTCCTGGATGTCGACCAGCTTGGCGTTCTGGAAGGCGAGCAGGACGGTCCACAGGATCGGCACGATCACCACCACCAGCACCACGAGGAAGGTGGGGGTGACGAAGGCGATGCCGGAGCGGTTCTCCCGCTGGCTCGCGGTGCGCGGGGTGGCGCGGCGCTTCGTCGCGTCGCGCGGGGTTGTGCTCATGGGGTTACCTCAAGGGGGAACGGCCTGGGGGGAGGGGCGTGCGGGGGAGGCGGGCGGTGGAACCGGCCGGGGGAGGGCGGGTGGCGGACGCCCGCGGTGCCCGGGGCGAGGCGCGTCCACGAGGCCCGTCCCCCGGCACCGCGCGGGGCGTCACTGGAGGGACTTGCGCAGGGCCTCGACCTCGGAGGCGGCCTCCTCGGCCGCCGCGTCCGGGGACTCCTGGCCGCCGGTCATCGCGCCGATCGCCTTGGCGACGGGGAGTTCGCCGTTGGTCGCGCCCACCAGGGTGCCCTGTCCCTCGGTGAGGCCCCAGCGGCGCATCCCCTTGATGCCGTCGAGGAGCTGATCGGTGAGGCCGTCGGGGTACGCCTGCTTCAGCGAGCGCCGCTTGTCCACGCCCATGTCCGCCTCGCGCCAGGCGGTGCGGAAGACGTCCGGGTCCTTCGGGGTGCCGCTGCGGACCGGGATCTTGCCCTCGGGGGCCATGCCGAACCAGTCCGCGTAGCCCTTGCCCATCATGTAGTCGACGAAGGAGCGCGAGGCGGCGGTCTCGGCGGTCCGGGTCACCGCCCAGGAGGTGATCTCGCCGAACTGGGCGGGCTGTTGGGCGTCGGGGCCCTGGAGCGCGGTGACGATGCCGGTGTTGCGGGCGAGGAAGCCCGGGTCCTTCTTGCACTGCGGACAGCTCGGGAGCGCGTCGGAGCGCAGCCCGGCCAGCTCGTCGAGCAGGAAGGAGGACCAGACCATCATCGAGGAGCGGCCCGCGAAGTAGGTGGCGCGAGTGGTGTCCACGCTCTGGGTGCCCGGGGCGCCGTGTTCACGGGCCAGGGTGTCGTAGGCCTTGAAGGCGGTGCGGCAGGCCGGGGAGTCGAGGGTGACCTCGCCCTTGTCGTTCACGAGGCGGCAGCCGTTGGCGAGGGCCAGGTCCTCGAAGCTCTGCTGCGTGAAGACGTCGGAGGGATCGGTGGCCAGTGACATGCCGTCCATGTCGCCCTTGTCGAGCTTCGCCGCCGCCTTGAGGGCGCTCGCGTAGCTCGTGGGCGGCTTGAGCCCCGCCTTGGCGAAGAGGTCCTTGCGGTAGACGAGCAGTTGCAGCCAGGCGTCGGAGGGGACGGCCAGCCGCTTCTCGCCGTCGGCGGTGAGCGAGAGGGCGTTGGACTGGAAGGTCTTCGGGTCGAGATCCGAGACGATCTTCCGGGTCACGTCCGTGTTGAGCAGCCCGTTGCCGTACATCTGCCAGACCTGGCCGAGCGGGACCGCGCCGATGACGTCCGGCAGCTTCCCGGCCGCCGCGGCGGACATGATGAGCTGCGGCAGTTGGGCCTCGTCCACGCCGACGAGGTCGACGTGCACGCCCGATTCCTTCTCGTAGCGCTGTACGACCTTCTTCGTGACCGCCATGCGAGGCGGCAGGTTCTCCTGCGTCCAGACCGTGATCCGCTTGTCCGGCCGCTGTTCGCCCGAGTTCCCGCAACCGGCGAGCAGCCCGGCGACGAGGGTCGCGGCGAGCCCGGCCAGAGCTGTCCTGGTCCCTCGGGCCTTCCACACCATGCTGTTTCCTCACCCTACTTACGTTGATCGTCAACGCATCTCAGCATCACTTTTGCTTCTTGACAAGACATAAGCCTGAGATATCTTCGACGGAAGTGAGTGATCACCCGCACCACCTTCCCCTCACGACCGGAGCAGTCCCGTGGAAAGCGTCGTCCAGTTCACCGGCCCCCGACAGGTCGAGGTCGCCTCGCACGAGAGCGCCCCCCTTCCCCCCGGCCACCTGCGGGTCCGCACGCGCTACAGCGGGATATCCGCGGGTACGGAGCTGACCGCGTACCGGGGCACCAACCCCTACCTGACCCGCACTTGGGACGCCGAGGCCCGCCTCTTCCGCGACGGCGCGGCCGGTATCGAGTACCCGGTGGCCGGCTGGGGCTACTCCGAGGTGGGCGAAGTGACCGAGGTCTCGCCCGAACTCCTCGGCCGGCCCGGCGTCCCCGCGACCGGCGACCTCGTCTGGGGCATCTGGGGCCACCGCAGCGAGGGCGTCGTCCCCGTCGAGCGCATGATCGGCCACACCCTGCCGAGCGGCCTCGAACCGCTCGCCGGTGCCTTCGCCCGCGTCGGTGCCATCGCCTACAACGCCGTCCTGGCCGCCGACATCCATGTCGGCGAGGACGTCGCGGTCTTCGGGCAGGGCGTCATCGGCCTGCTCACCACCCGGCTCGCCCAGCTCAACGGCGCCCGCGTCACCGCCGTCGACGCCCTCGACGGCCGCCTCGCCACCGCCCGCTCCTACGGCGCGACCCACGCCCTCAACGCCCGCACCGACGCCGTCGCCGAACGCATCCGCGAGGCCACCGACGGCGCCGGAGCCGACGTCGCCATCGAGATCAGCGGCGCCTACCCCGCCCTGCACGAGGCGCTGCGCTCGGTCGCCGTGGGCGGCCGCGTCGTCGCCTCCGGCTTCTACCAGGGCGACGGCGCCGGCCTGCGCCTGGGCGACGAGTTCCACCACAACCGCGTCCAGCTCATCTGCTCCCAGATCGGCGGGGTGCCCCCGCAGCTCGCGGGCCGCTGGACGGTCGAACGACTCCAGCGCACCTTCCTCGCCCTCGTCGCCGAGGGCCGGGTGGACGTCTCCGGTCTCGTCAGCCACGTCGTCCCGGTCGCCGAGGCCGCCGAGGCGTACGTCCTGCTCGACGAGCACCCGGCCGACGCGCTCCAGGTCGTTCTCAGCTTCTGAGCCCCCTTCCGGGACCACTTCCCGGACCGCGCCGGGCGGGGCGGACAGCCCTTCCTCCCCGCCCGCCGCGCGCGAACTCCCGCCCCCACGCGGTCTCCGGCCCCGCACCGGGCCCGCCCGCCCCGTACCCCCGCGTGCCGCGCCTGCGGCACGGAAAGGCCCCGTTGCCATGTTGAAGATCGCCTGCCAGGAACAGTTGCTGCCCGGGGAGAGCCTCCAGGAGAAGTGGGACTTCGCCCAGGAGGCCGGTTACGACGCCGTCGAGCTGCGCTCCCAGGGCGAGTTCCGCTTCCGCGACCGGCTCCCCGAACTGCTGCGGGCCCGCGAGGACGGGGTCGTCATGCCCACCGTGTGCGTCGAGATGCTGCACTTCTTCGCCGCCTTCGACGACGACCTGCGCCGCGACGCCCTGGAGCAGATGAAGTCGCAGCTCAGCGTCGCCGCCGAGATCGGCGCGCTCGGCGTGCAGACCCCCGCCTCCTACGGGATGTTCTCGCGCCGCCTGCCCCCCTTCGAGCCGCCGCGCTCCGAGGAGGAGGACCGCGAGATCCTGCTCTCCGGGCTCACCGAACTCGGCGAGCACGCCCGCGCCGAGGGCGTCACCCTCTACCTCGAACCGCTCAACCGGTACGAGGACCACATGGTCAACCGGCTCGACCAGGCCGCCGAACTGATCGCCGCCACCGGCCTCGACGCGGTGCGCATCGGCATCGACAGCTACCACATGAACATCGAGGAGGCCGACCCCGCCGCCGCGATCCTGGCCGCCGCCCCCTACATCGGGCACACGCAGGTCAGCGACTCCAACCGCTTCCAGCCCGGCGCCGGTCACCTCGACTGGTCCGCCTGGCTGGGCGCCCTGCACACGATCGGCTTCGACGGCTACCTCGCCGCCGAGTGCCGCCTGACGGGCGACCCCGTCGAGGCCGTCCGCTCCATCCCCGCCTTCCTGCGGAGGTCGGGGGCGTGACCGAGCCGCTCACCGCTCCCGTGCCCACCGCCGCCACCGACCTGACACTGTGGCGCGGTGCGGCACGGGTCCTGCTCCAGAACTGGCGGGGGGACTCGACCATCCCCTCGCAGGGGCTCTACCCCCACCAGTGGAGCTGGGACTCCGCGTTCATCGCCATCGGACTGCGCCACCTCTCGGTACGCCGCGCGCAGCGCGAACTGGAGACCCTGACCCTCGCCCAGTGGGGCGACGGACGCATCCCGCACATCGTCTTCAACCCCGCCGTCCCGCTCGGCGCCTACTTCCCGAGCCCCGACTTCTGGCGCTCCTCGCGGGCCGGGGCCGCGCTCGGCGCACCCCGCCACATCGAGACGTCCGGCATCGTGCAGCCACCCGTCCACGCGCTCGCCACCTGGCTCGTGCACCGCTTCGACCCGGCGCTCTCCCGGCGGCGCGGCTTCCTGGAACGGCTGCGCCCCCGGCTCGCCGCCTGGCACGACTACCTCACCATCCCGCGCGACCTCGGCGGCGGCGGACTGACGGCGGTCGTGCACCCCTGGGAGGCGGGCATGGACAACAGCCCCGCCTGGGACGCCCCCCTCTCCCGCGTCGAGCCCGCCCCGGCCGGCTCCTACCGTCGCGCCGACCTCGACCACGGCGCCTCGGCCGAACGCCCCACCGACCTCGACTACGGCCGCTACGTACGCCTCGCGGCCGACTACCGCGACGCGGGCTACCGGGACACCGCGCCACGCGCCTTCGCCGTCGAGGACCCCTGCGTCAACGCGCTGCTCATCGCCTCCGAGCACGCCCTCGCCGACATCACCGCGGAACTGGGCGGCGACCGCTCCCCGCACGAGCGGCGCGCGGCCCGCTTGACCGACGCGCTGGTGGCGCGCCTGTGGTCGCCCGAGGAGGGCATGTTCCTCAGCCGCGACCTCGGCCCGGACCAACTCCTGCCCGCGCGCAGCGCCGCCGGACTCGTGCCGCTCCTCGTCCCCGGGCTGCCCGCGCACGTGGTGGACACGCTCGTCCGCACGGCCGAGGGCGAGAGCTTCGGCCTCGGCACCCTGCCCCTGGTCCCCTCCTACGACCTGCGCGATCCCGCGTTCGACCCCTCCCGCTACTGGCGC
Source organism: Streptomyces sp. SID11385 (assembly GCF_010548245.1). GTDB lineage: Bacteria > Actinomycetota > Actinomycetes > Streptomycetales > Streptomycetaceae > Streptomyces. The sequence goes on along the minus strand of NZ_JAAGLR010001028.1, from coordinate 944 downwards.
GGGCCCGCCTGGTTCAACGTCAACTGGCTGCTGGAGCGCGGACTGCGCCTGCACGGCCGCACCGACGAGGCCGACGCGCTGCGCGAGTCCGTGCTCCGCGCGGCGTCGGCCAGCGGCTTCGCCGAGTACGTCGACCCGTACACCGGCGCGGCGCGCGGCACCCGGGCCTTCGGCTGGACGGCGGCCCTCGGCCTCGACCTGCTCGCCGCCAGGCGGTCCGGGCAGCGGCTCCCCGCGCCCCGCGAGGGCGCGGCCCCCTCCCCGGCCGCGACCCGGCCCGGGGCCCGAGAGAGGACAGCGGCATGAGCACCACCGACACCACGCTCGTCCACGAGGGCACCTTCGCTGTCCTCGGCCCCGACGGCGGCCTCACCGGGCGGCGCGGCAGCAGCCCGGACGGCCTCTTCCGCCGCGACGCCCGCCACCTCAGCCGGTACGAGCTGACGGTGGACGGCGAGGCCCCGCAGGTCCTCGTCCCGCTGCGCGAGGAAGACGGCGGCGCCACCTGCGTGCTCGCCCCGGCCGGTACTCGCGACACCCCGCCCGCGCACACCGTCGTCCGGGACCTCGCCCTCGCCTCGGGGGCCCTCGTGGAGCGGATACGGCTCGTCAACAACGGTCCCCGGCCGCGTACCGCGCGCCTCGCCCTCCTCGTGGACGCCGACTTCGCCGACCAGTTCGAGCTGCGCTCGGACCACCGCGTCTACGCCAAGGACGGCGCGCGCCGCACGGTGCGCGCCGAGGCGGCGGGCCCGCGCTGGACCTACACGCGAGGCAGCTGGGAATCGGTCACCACCGTCACCGCCTCCCCGGCACCCGCCGCCGTCGAGGAGGCCGGGCCCACCGCCCGGCGCCTGCTGTGGGACCTCGACCTGCCCGCGCTCGGCGCGGCGGAGGTCCTGCTGCGCGTCGAGGCACGCCCGCACGGCGCCACGGCGCCCGCG
>NZ_JAAGLR010001009.1 GCF_010548245.1 Streptomyces sp. SID11385 | reverse complement strand
CGGCGGCGGCGTCGAGCGCGGGCCCCGCGCGGCCCGCGAGCCACACGGTGCGGGTGCGGCGGCCGATCATGCGGCGCGCGGTGGCGAGACCCAGCTCCGACGTGCCGCCGAGCAGCAGCAGAGAACGGGGCGGGCCGATCGGGTCCTGCATGGCGTACTCCTCGGGGCTCAGGGGCGGCCGCGCGGCGGACGTGCGGCGGGCGCGCGGTGACCGTATCGCCCACCGCGTGCCGAATACCCCCAAACCGACCGAAAACTCACCGTATCGGGCTACGGTGCGGGCTCGTTCCCGCCCCGCCGGACTGCCCGGGCCCGTACCGGGGCACATGGTGGCCAGACGGTACGGCGCGGCGCTCGGGAGGGCGGACACACACCCATGGACTGGCTCACGAGACTCCCGGTGCTCGGCCCCTGGTTCGCGCGGCTCATGCGCACCCGCGCCTGGCGCTGCTACGAACGGCTCGACGAGGTGCGCTGGGCGCGGCTCGCCGCCGCGATGACCTTCACGAGCTTCCTCGCCCTCTTCCCGCTCCTCACCGTCGCCGTCGCCGTCGTCGCGGGCGCCTTCGGGCAGGACCGCGTCCACGACCTCGAAGGCCGCGTCAAGGAGCAGGTCCCCGGCATCGCGAACCAGCTCGACCTGCAAGGACTCGTCGACAACGCGGGTACGGTCGGACTCGTCGCGGGCGCGGCGCTGCTCTTCACGGGCATCAACTGGGTCGGCTCGATGCGGGAGTCGCTGCGCGCGGTGTGGCGGCTGCCCGAGGACCCGGGAAACGCCATCATGGCCAAGGTGCGCGACGCGGGCGTCCTGATCGGCCTCGGCGCCGCGGGCCTGATCACCGTCGTCGCCTCGGCCGCCTCGACGACGGCGATCGGCTGGACGGCCCGCCACATCGGCATCGCCGAGAACGGCGCGGGCGGCGTCCTGCTGCGCGTCCTCTCCTTCGCCGTCGCGGTCGGCACCGACTTCCTGCTCCTGCTCTACGTCCTGAGCCTGCTGCCCCGCGTCCACCCCCGGCGCCGCCGCCTCGTCTTCGCCGCGATGATCGGCGCGATCGGCTTCGAGCTGCTGAAGCTGCTGATCGGGGGGTACATCTCGGGCGTCGCCTCGAAGAACATGTACGGCGTCTTCGGCGTCCCGATCGCGCTGCTCCTGTGGATCAACTTCACCGCGAAGCTGCTCCTGTACTGCGCGGCGTGGACGGCGGTGGAGGGGCGCGCGGAGACGGCGGAGAGCGAGCGGGCCGAGGAGGCCGAGGCGGCGCGGCTCACGACGGCGACGGAGCCCCCGGCGGCCCGGGACGGCAGGCTCCGCAAGCGGGGACGGCCGGGGGCGACGCGGGCGCCGGGGAGTGCCGAGGGCTGAGCGCGGAGGCGGCCGGGGTCTCCCGGACGGACGAGGGCGGGGCCCGGGGAGCGTACGCGTCCTCGGGCCCCGCCCTGTTGTCGGCGAGGGGGCGGGCCCGGCGGTCGGCCGGGCCCGGCGGTCAGTCGCGGGGCGGGGTGCCGGCGTCCGTACCGGGG
>NZ_JAAGLR010000980.1 GCF_010548245.1 Streptomyces sp. SID11385 | reverse complement strand
CCGCCGCCTCGCCGGTGCCGCGCTGCTGCTCGCCGCCGGTGCCGCGCCCGTGATCGGCGCGGCCGGCGCCGCGAACGCCGCCGAGCTGCCCTCGACGCAGGGCCTCGGGGTCTCCTCGCTCGACGGCGACGCCGTGGGCTCGACCGTCGACGGTGCCGCCAAGGGCGCCGCGCAGACGCTCGGCGAGACCGGCGGCAAGGCGGTCGGCAAGGCGGCGCCCGAGGCCGGGAAGCTCGTCGGCCACGCCGGCCACACCGTCGCCCCCGTCACGGAGCGCGCGGGCAACGGCGACCTGCTCGGTGGCGCGGGCAAGACCGTCAGCGGCACCGGCAAGGGCGGCGGCCTCACCGGCGGCCTCGGCGGCCTCCTCCCCACGAAGGGCCTCCCGCTCGGCTGAGCCGGAAACGACGCAGGAGGGCCGGGGCCCGGGGAGCACGAACTCCCCGGGCCCCGGCCCGTTCTCTACCCGTACCGCTGTCCCGCTCCCGGCGCGGCTCAGGCCGAGAGCCGCGCCACCGCCGACGCGATCCGCTCGTCGCTCGCCGTCAGGCCGACGCGGACGAAGCGCTCGCCCGCGTCGCCGTAGAAGTCGCCGGGCGCCACGAGGATGCCGAGCGAGGCGAGGTGCGCGACCGTGTCCCAGCAGGACTCGCCGCGCGTCGCCCACAGGTAGAGGCTCGCCTCGCTGTGCTCGATGCGGAAGCCGTGGTCCAGCAGGGCCGTGCGCAGCGCGGTGCGGCGGGCCGCGTAGCGCTCGCGCTGCTCCTCGACGTGCTTGTCGTCGCCGAGCGCGGCGGCCGTGGCGGCCTGCACGGGCGCGGCCGTCATCATGCCGCCGTGCTTGCGGACCTGGAGCAGCGGGCCGAGGACATCGGGGTCGCCGACGACGAACGCGGCGCGGTACCCGGCGAGGTTGGAGCGCTTGGAGAGCGAGTGGACGGCCACGATGCCCTCATAGCTGCCGCCGCACACGTCCGGGTGCAGCACCGAGACCGGATCGGCCTCCCAGCCCAGTTCGAGGTAGCACTCGTCGCTCAGGACGAGGACGCCGTGCTCACGCGCCCACGCGACGATCCGGGTCAGCTCGTCCTTGCCGAGGACCCGGCCGGTCGGGTTGGACGGCGAGTTGAGCCAGAGGACGCGCAGGCCCTCGGGGTCGAGCGTCGTCGGGTCGTCGTAGACCTCGTGCTCCGCGCGCGCGAGGCGCGCGCCGACCTCGTACGTGGGGTAGGCGAGGCGCGGGTAGGCGACGCGGTCGCCGGGGCCCAGGCCGAGCTGGAGCGGGGCCCAGGCGACGAACTCCTTGGAGCCGACGACGGGCAGCACGTGGCGGTGGCTCAGGCCGCGCGCGCCCAGGCGCCGCCCGGCCCACTCCACGACGGCGTCGCGCAGCGCGGGGGTGCCCCACACGGTCGGGTAGCCGGGCGAGTCGGCGGCGGCGCTCAGGGCGTCCTGGACAAAGCCGGGCACGGGGTCGACGGGGGTGCCGACGGAGAGGTCGACGATCCCTTCGGGATGCGCGGCGGCGGTCTTCTTGTACGACTCCAGCTTGTCCCAGGGGAAGCCGGGGAGCAGGTCGTTCAGTGGCCGGGGGGAGGCGGGCACGGGGGGCTCTTTTCGGGGCGTGGCGGATACGGGGCGGGAGCGGTGGCGGGCACGGGGCGGTTTCCGGCGCGGGCGGCGGGGTGTCATCCGTACCGGAAAGCTGTCACCCGTACCGGAAACGCGCAGGTCCCGCCGGTGCGGGTGCACGGGCGGGACCGGAAGTGCGCGGGCGCACCGGGTAGCGGAGGCGGGCCGCAGGGCCCGCGGCTCACCCGTTCTGCGGCGGAAGGGCGGCGACGAAGGGGTGGTCGCGCTCGATCAGGCCGAGCTTGCTGGCACCGCCGGGCGAGCCCAGCTCGTCGAAGAACTCGACGTTCGCCTTGTAGTAGTCCTTCCACTCCTCCGGAGTGTCGTCCTCGTAGAAGATCGCCTCGACCGGGCAGACCGGCTCGCAGGCACCACAGTCGACGCACTCATCCGGGTGGATGTAGAGGGAACGCTTCCCCTCGTAGATGCAGTCGACCGGGCACTCCTCGATGCAAGCCTTGTCCTTGACGTCGACACAAGGCTGCGCGATGACGTAGGTCACGCTGTCGTTCCTCCTCGATAGGGCGCTGGCGGGCCCGTCCTGGGGTCCCGCCGCCTGGCGCGCGCGGGAGCGGCGTCGTCGATGCCCGGCACCTAGTATCTCCGCTCGGGGTCATGATCCGAACAGGAGGGGCGGTCCACACCATGGAATTCGCGGCGGGAGCACGCCTTGAAGTCCGTATCGGCGCGTCTGACGTGGGCAAACGAGTCACGGTGCGGAGTCTCGCCGAAGCCGCCGCGCCGGGTGCCGCTTTCACGGACACGGTGGGCATTCTCACATCCTGGGACGAGGGCGTGCTGCTCGTGACCCGGCGGGACGGGACGCGGGTGCGGCTCGCGGAGGAAGCGGTGGTCGCGGCGAAGGTCGTCCCGGCGGCCCCGGCGCGCAGGCGCGGTCCGGCGGCGGACTTCGCCGAGCTGGCGGGGGTTCAGGAGCGCGGCTGGCAGGCCGTGGAGCGGGAGGCGCTCGGCGGCTGGCTGCTGCGGGCCTCGCGGGTGGACGGGGCGGTGGGCGGCACGGGCGCGTCCACCGGATTCACGCGGCGCGCCAACTCCGTCCTGCCGCTCGGGGACCCCGGCATGCCGCTGGCGCAGGCCCTCGACCAGGTGCGTCGGTGGTACGGGGCGCGGGGGCTGCCCGCGTACGCGCAGCTCGCGACCGGTGCGGCGGACACGCAGGAGGTGCTGGCGGCCGAGCTGGAGGCGCACGGGTGGCGGCGCGAGGTGTCCGCGCTGGTGATGGTGGGCGCGCTGGCGCCGCTCGCCGAACTGGGGCCCGCGTCCATGGGATCGCTCGCGGTCGCGGCCCCGGTCGCCGAGGGCCCCGAGACGGCCGATCCGGGCGTGCGGCTCGGCAGGACGCCGGACGAGGCGTGGCTGCGGCGGTACAACCGGGCGGCGGGTACGGGGCCGGGCGGG
>NZ_JAAGLR010000950.1 GCF_010548245.1 Streptomyces sp. SID11385 | reverse complement strand
GTCCTCGGCCGAGGGGGCGGGCGGCACGGGCTCGGCGAGGGGGCGTCCCGCGCGCTCCTGACGGCGCAGCGCGTCGGCGAGGCGGCGGCTCGCGAGGGTCCACAGCCAGCCGCCCGTCTCGGCGCCGCGGTGGCGCGCGGCGGAGCGCCACACGGTCAGGAACGTGTCCTGGAGGATCTCGCCCACGAGTTCACGGTCGGGGCAGCGCCGTGCGAGCCGCGCGTGGAGCCAGCCGGAGTGGCGGTCGTAGAGCGTGGCGAGCGCGTCGGTGTCGCCCGCCGCGACGGCGCGCAGCAGCGCGGCGTCCTCCCCTGCCCCGGTGGGGCGTTCACGTCTCACACCCCCTCTATCGCCCGGCGGGGCCGCGGCGGTTCACGGCGGCCGGTATGAATTTCGTACGGGCCGGGAACAGCGCGCGGCCCGAAGGCGCTCGGGTACGACGAGGGCGGTGCGCGCCCGGCTCTCCGGGTGATCGCTGTGGGCGAACAAAGAAGCGGGAACATCGGAGCCTCCCCGGACATTGAGTCGGTACAGCTCAACTTGACTGCCGAAGGGGAGATCATGGCTCTGACGTCCGCACCGCTCACCCTGCCCGTGCTGCCGCTCGACGACGAGGTCGTCCTGCCCGGCATGGTCGTGCCGCTCGACCTCTCGGACGGCGAGGTGCGCGCCGCGGTGGAGGCCGCCCAGGCCGCCGCCCGCTCCGGTGGCTCCGGGGGCAAGCCGGAGGTGCTGCTCGTGCCGCGCGTCGACGGCGACTACGCCGCCACCGGCGTGCTCGGCACCGTCGAACAGGTCGGCCGCCTCGCCGACGGCCACTCGGGGGCCCTCGTCCGGGGCCGGGCCCGCGTCCGCATCGGCGCGGGGACCACGGGCCCGGGCGCCGCGCTCTGGGTCGAGGGAACACGTGTCGAGGAGTCCGTGCCCGAGCCGCTGCCCGGCGCGGTGTCCGAACTCGTCACCGAGTACAAGGCGCTCGCCACCGAATGGCTCAAGAAGCGTGGCGCCTGGCAGGTCGTGGACCGGGTCCAGCAGATCGACGACGTGGCCGCGCTCGCCGACAACTCCGGGTACTCGCCCTTCCTCACCACCGCCCAGAAGACCGAACTCCTGGAGACCGCCGACCCGGTCGCGCGCCTGAAGCTCGCCACGCTCCAGCTCCGCGAGCACCTGGCCGAGCAGGAGATCGCCGAGACGATCGCCAAGGACGTCCAGGACGGCGTGGACAAGCAGCAGCGCGAGTTCCTGCTGCGCCGTCAGCTCGAAGCGGTCCGCAAGGAACTGCGCGAGCTGAGCGGTGAGGACGGCGAGGACGAGAGCGACGACTACCGCGCCCGCGTGGAGGCGGCGGACCTGCCGGAGAAGGTCCGCGAAGCCGCGCTCAAGGAGGTCGAGAAGCTGGAGCGCGCGAGCGACCAGAGCCCCGAGGGCGCCTGGATCCGCACGTGGCTCGACACGGTGCTCGACCTCCCCTGGAACGAGCGCTCCGAGGACGCGTACGACATCCGCGGCGCCCGCGCGGTGCTCGACGCCGAGCACGCGGGCCTCGACGACGTGAAGGACCGCATCACCGAGTACCTCGCCGTGCGCAAGCGCCGCGCGGACCGGGGCCTCGGCGTCGTCGGCGGCCGTCGCGGCGGCGCGGTGCTCGCGCTCGTCGGGCCTCCCGGCGTCGGCAAGACGTCGCTCGGCGAGAGCGTGGCGCACGCGATGGGCCGCTCCTTCGTCCGGGTCGCGCTCGGCGGCGTACGCGACGAGGCCGAGATCAGGGGCCACCGGCGCACGTACGTGGGCGCGCAGGCAGGCCGCATCGTGCGCGCGATCAAGGAGGCCGGGTCGATGAACCCGGTGGTCCTCCTGGACGAGATCGACAAGGTCGGCTCCGACTTCCGGGGCGACCCCGCCGCGGCCCTGCTCGAAGTCCTCGACCCCGCGCAGAACCACACCTTCCGCGACCACTACCTGGAGGTCGAACTCGACCTCAGCGACGTCGTCTTCCTCGCCACGGCGAACGTCCTGGAGTCGATCCCCGAGGCCCTGCTGGACCGCATGGAGCTGGTCCGCCTCGACGGCTACACCGAGGACGAGAAGGTCGTCATCGCCCGCGACCACCTGCTCCCGCGCCAGCGCGAGCGGGCCGGTCTCACCGAGGACGAGCTGACCGTCGACGAGAGCGCGCTGCGCAAGCTCGCGGGCGAGTACACGCGCGAGGCGGGCGTACGGAACCTGGAACGGGCCCTCGCCCGGCTCCTGCGCAAGCTCGCCGCCCAGCACGAACTGGGCGAGCGGGAGCTGCCTCTCACGGTGACGGAGGCGGAGCTGCGCCCGCTGCTCGGGCGGCCCCACCACGTACCGGAGTCCGCGCAGGACCCCGCCGAGCGGCGCACGGCGGTGCCGGGGGTCGCGACCGGGCTCGCGGTGACGGGCGCGGGCGGTGACGTCCTCTACGTGGAAGCGTCGCTCGCCGACCCCGAGACCGGCGGCGCGGGGCTGACGCTCACCGGTCAGCTCGGCGACGTCATGAAGGAGTCCGCGCGCATCGCGCTCTCGTTCCTGCGCTCGCACGGCGCGGAGCTGGAGCTGCCCGTGGGCGACCTCAAGGAGCGGGGCGTGCACATCCACTTCCCGGCCGGGGCGGTCCCGAAGGACGGGCCGAGCGCGGGCATCACGATGACGACGGCGCTCGCCTCGCTCCTGAGCGGGCGCCAGGTGCGGCCCGACGTCGCCATGACGGGCGAGGTCTCGCTCACCGGGCGCGTGCTGCCGATCGGCGGCCTCAAGCAGAAGCTGCTCGCCGCGCAGCGCGCCGGGATCACGACGGTCGTGATCCCCAAGCGGAACGAGCCGGACCTGGACGATGTCCCCGCCGAGATCCTCGCGAAGCTCGACGTCCACCCGGTCACGGACGTCCGCCAGGTCCTGGAGCTGGCGCTCGCTCCCGCGGGCGCGGGGGAGCGGGAGGCGGTGGCCGCCTGACGGGCGGACCGGCCCTCCGCACCGGCCCGAAGGAGCCGGTGGCCGGGACCCGCGCGGTCCCGGCCACCGGCGTCCGGCCTCAGCCTTCGGCGTCCGGCCTCAGCCTTCGGCGTCCGGCCTCAGCCTTCGGCGTCCGGCCTCAGCCGTTGGCGAGGGCCTTGACGCGGTCCAGGGCGCCGTTGAACTTGTTGTGGTCGCCCACCGTCGGGCCCGTCGAGGTGTACTGCCACATCGTGTAGAAGCCCCAGCCGGCCGGCAGGGTCCCCACCGAGGAGGCGTAGCGGGCCACCCAGAGCGGGTTCGTGGAGCCGAAGGCGGCGGAGTTGCCCGTGCAGCTCTGCCACCAGCTCGTCGCCGTGTAGATCACGACGTCACGCCCGGTGCGGGCCTTGTAGGTGTTGGCGAAGTCCTTGATCCAGCTCACCATCGCGGAGGCGGACTTGCCGTAGCACTGGGCGCCGTACGGGTTCCACTCGATGTCGAGGACACCGGGCAGGGTCTTGCCGTCCTTCGACCAGCCGCCGCCGTGGTCCACGAAGTAGTTGGCCTGCGTGGCGCCGCTCGTCGTGTCGGGGGTCGCGAAGTGGTACGCGCCCCGGATCATGCCGACGTTGTAGGAGCCGTTGTACTGCTGGGCGAAGGACGGGTTGGTGTAGTACGTCCCTTCGGTTGCTTTGGAATACGCCCACTTGACGCCGCTGTTCCACAGCGCGCTCCAGTTGACGTTCCCCTGGTAGCTCGCGACGTCGACGCCCTCGGTCTGGGCGGCGCGGGTGTCGCGGGGGAGGCCGCCGACCCCGTCGTGGGCGGCGACGCCCATGCCGAGGTAGGCGCTGCCGCGCTCGGGCACGGAGGGCTCGTCGGCGGCCTGGGCGGCCACCGGCAGGGCGAGGAGGAGGGACAGGGCTGCGAGGAGAGGTCCGGCCGCTCTGAAACGGGAGCGACGGGATGATCGGATCGTATGCACGGACATAGCGTGCCTCCGAGAGGTCCGGCTTGTGGGGAACCTGACGATATGTGCCGCGGCCGGGTCGGGCGCCGTGGCCATGTCAAAACGGAAGCTACGCGAGTAGAGCCGGGACGGGGTAGGGCACCTTTTGGCCGTCACTGGTCCAGTCCTGGGAAATACTGGACACGCTGCGGTTTCACCCCCGAGAGAGGGCTGTTTTTCAGCCGCCAGGAACGGACGTCATGACCGAGAACGCCTTTCTCGCCCTGGAGCGCGAACTGAGCCTCCTCCTGCGCCGGGCGAGGGCCACGTCGATGGAACTCGCGGGCGAGGTCCACCCGGGCCTGGAGTCGGCCGCGTACGGCTTCCTCGTGCGTCTGGAGAGCGGCGGACCCCAGCGCGCCACGGATCTCGCGGCGTACTTCGGCGTCGGCAAAGCGACCGTCAGCCGCCAGATCCGCGCCCTCGAACGCCTCGGTCTCGTCACCCGCGCCCCCGACCCCGACGACGGCCGGGCCAGCCTCGTACGTCTCACCCCCGAGGGTGAGGCCCGCTTCCGCCAAGTGCGCGAACGCCGCCGCGCCGGCTACGTCGAGGCGATGTCCGGCTGGCCCCCCGGCGAGGTCGCGGAACTGGCCCGCCTGCTGCACCGCCTGAACGGGTTGTGAGCCCGGCCCCCCGCGCTACCTCCCCCCGCCTCCCACCTCCGCCAGGATCACGCTCGCGTCGTCGTGCCGCTTCCCCCGCTTCGCACCGCCCTCGGGGGAACGCTCCAGGCGGCGCACCTCGCCGAGGAGGGCGCGGGGGCCGCGGTTGCGCAGCAGCGTCGCGAGGGCGGTCCAGTCGCCCTGGTGGAAGCGCTCGGTCCAGCGGGTCGCGCCGTCGCTGAGGGCGATGAGGCAGTGCAGCCCCGCCAGGGGCGTCTCGCCGGTCAGGGCGCGCGCGGCGACGTCCGGGTCGGCCGCCGCCGTGAAGAAGCCGCCCTCCGCGTTGCGCAGCGACTCCACCGCGCGCGCGTACGCGGCCCGGGCCGCCTCCCGCTCCCCGTCCGCCGCGTCCCGTACCGCCGCGCGCTCCGCCGCGAGCGGCAGGTGGTCGAGGCGGTCGTCGAGCACGGCCCGTACCGCCCCGTCCTGTCCCACGAGCAGCAGCACCGAGTCCGACAGGACCAGGTGTTCGGCCCGCGTGCCGTCCCAGCGGGCGAGCACGACGGTGGCCTGCGGGGTGCGGGGGTGAGAAAGGTCACAGGTCGCCCGATGGAGTTCCGCCGTGCGCCGGATGGACAGGGCCAGGATTTCGCGGAGCGTCAGGTCGGGGCGCGAAACGGACAGTTCGTTGAGGGCGCCCCCGAGCCGGGACACGTACCAGGGCACGCTGTGTGCGCACCCCGTCGCTCCTTCGGGTGGTGTGACCCCGTCAAGAAGGACGAGGCAACCGCCCTGTCCGGAAGCGGGAAGCGAGACACAGGTGAAGTCCTCGTCGGCCCGGTCGCTCCCGCCGGGCTCGGTGACCAGTTCGGCGCGCATCACGACAGTCTGCACGAGCCCTTCACAGAGGCCCCTTCAGGCCCCGTCACGGGTGGATTCCGCCTGGTCAGCGACTGATTTGAGGCGGAATGATCAGTTCCGTGACGGTGGCGGCGCGGTATCTTGCCAAAGCCCGCCGTGCGCGTCCAACCGGCGCACCACGCACGCGGACATCCGGGGAATGGGAAACTTGCTCCCCAACTCCCCGGGACGGTTCACTCCTTCGGGTGGCGGGGCAGGCGATGCGCGCGGCCGCCTCCCGAAGGCACTGGAATGGTCGCGAACGCAACGCGGGGGCGCCTGCGCTGACAACCCGTCACCCAGGCGCAGGGGCAGGACGAGTCAGGAATGTGAGCACCGGTGCAGAAAACGCGGCCTCGGGGCAAGGGCGGAGCACGGAGCGAGGAGGAGGTGGCCACGGCGCGGGACCAGCCGATTCCCCCTCAGGCCGGGGGGCGCGAGACCACGCGCCCCGGTGGGGACGAGCCGCCCGCCGCGCCGGACGACCCGGCCTCCGCCCCGGATCAGCGGGCTCCCGCTTCGGACCAGCGGCCCCCCGCGCAGGACCAGCCGCCCCCCGGCCGGGGCGCGTCCGAGGCCCAGGGCGCACAG
>NZ_JAAGLR010000919.1 GCF_010548245.1 Streptomyces sp. SID11385 | reverse complement strand
GCACCGCACCTGCGCCGCCGCCGCGAACAGCGCCCACACCAGGGCGAGCGTCACCACCACGAGCAGAGGCAACACCACCGCGGACTCCGCCGTCACCGTCCCCTTGTCACCGCCGCGCGCTGGGGCGACGCCGAGCGAGCGGCGCCACCGGGCGGCGGCCCGCGCAGCACGCCGCCCGGCAGCCCGCCTTTCACCCATGGAGCGCCTTCATCACCGCGGCCTGCAAAGCCGCTCGCACCGCACCGCCCGTGACGACCTTGTAGAGCACCGTGGCGAGCCCCACGGCGGCGAGCAGCGCGACGGCGTACTCGGCGGTCGCCATCCCGAGATCACCCCGTTCCCTCACCCCCTTCGTCGCCTGCCGCAGGGTCCAGCGGATCCGGCGCCGCATCAGTTCCCGCCGCGCCGCGTCCCTGCGGTGGTACCGGGCGAAGTCCACGCTCCCGCGCCCGGCCGACCGTTGACGATCAAGCACTTCCGCACGACGCCGCGCTCGCGTCAGCTCCGCTCCGGCCCGCGCCAGCCCCGCGCCACGCTCCTCGTCCACCGGCGGAGGACCTGCCTTCGGCTCCTCGGCCCCGACAGCCACCGGGGCACCACCACCGGCCGACGACCGCGCGTCCACGGGCCTCGACACATGAGTACGGACGGCGGAGGCGCCGTCCACCCCGGCCCGCCTCGTACGCCGCCTGCGGCGACCGCCCTTCGCCCTCCGCCCCCCGGCACCCGGCACCGCGCGCACAGCCCCCGGCGGATCACTCGGCACCACGGAATCGGCCGACTCCGCAGGGCTGTCGGTCTTCGAGGGACCGCCAATCCCCGGAGCGCCGCCTGCGTCTGCAGGATGGCCAGTCTCCGCGGGACTCTCTACCACAGGGCCGCCGGGCTCTGCGGGACCGCTCACCTCCGCCGGACGGCCGGGGTCTACGCGACCGCTCACCTCGCCCGGGCCGTCGGACTCCAGGGAACCGCCAGGCTCCATCGCGCCGGCATGCTTCACCGGGTCAGCAGACTCCACGGAACCGACAGATCCCACGGAACCCACAGGCTTCACCGGGCCGTCAGGCTCCGCGGGGCGAAGGGGCTGCGTGGAGAAATCGCTCACCTCCGTGGGGTTCGCAAGACGGCTCCGCTTCGGACGCCCCGTCCCCACGGTGTCCCCTGCCCCCCGCACGCTCAGCGCCCTGCACCCCGGCGCCCCGTCGCCACCGGGTCGAGCCACCGCACCTGCCGACCGGTGATCGCCCGACCAGTGATCGCCCGCCTGGCGATCTCCCAACTGCTGAACGCCCACCCGGTGGTCTCCCGCCCGGAGGTCTTCCGCTCGCAAATCTCCCGGAGCGCCCCGCTCACGCGCACCGGCGGCGAGAGCGCGGCAGCCACGAGCGATGACCAAACGCTCCTCCCCGAGGTCCCGGCGAGCCCTGCCCCTGGCGGCCGTACCGCCCCGCCTCCTGCCAGGCGTCTTGCCTCGCGCGGCCGTTCCGCGCGTACCCGCGCCCTTGCCCCGCGTCTCCCGTACAGCCTTCACGTCGTTCCTCATCGCGTACTCCTTGGTTTCTTCTCCGTCTCGACCGGCTGTCCGCCCGTCGAGCTGTCCTTCGTCGCCGCTCCGCTCAGCGACGCGTCAACTCCCCTGCCAGCCCGAGCAGCACGGGCGCCACCCCGAGGATCAGGAAGGCCGGCAGAAAGCAGAGACCGAGCGGCGCCGTCACGAGCACCCCGGCCCGCCGGGCCGCCGCGCCGGCGGTGCGCGCCCAGCGGGCACGGCAGTCCGCCGCGAGTGCGAGGGCCGGTGCCGCGACCGGGGCGCCGGAGGTCGTGGCGCGCTGGAGCAGGCCCGCGAGCCCGCCCGCTCCGGGCAGCGAGCCGAAGAGGGCCCAGGCCCTCTCCGGTTCCGCGCCCAGCCGGATCTCCGCCGCCACGTGCCGCAATCGCTCCCCGACCAGCCCGTCGAGCGAGCCGCCCACCGCCTCCGCCGCTTCCACGGGCCCCGCCCCCGCCGCCACACAGGCGGCGAGCAGGTCCGCCGCGAGCGGCAGATCGGCCGGAGTCCCGCCGTCTCGCCGTCGTGGTCGCCCAAGGCCCTTCGCCAGCCCGCCGTCCGCGGACCTCCCTATCGGCCCACGCATGTCGTCGGCGCGCATCCACCGGTGCACGAGGAAGGCCCCCGTGAGTCCACAGACAACCCCTGCCGTACCGCCGACCAGCGACCACACGGTGCACCCCGCCCCCAGGACGCACACCCAACGCCGTGCCATAGCAGGCCCCGCCCGGATGCCTTTACGGAGCGGAAAACCGCTCCCCACCGCACCGCACAGCCGCCGACCGCGGCTCCGCGCCACCACACTCCGGCGCCGGGCGAGCAGCACCCGCGGGAGAAGGACCAGCGTCAGCACCCACACCGCGATCCCCACCCTGTGGACAACCTCCGCGCTCACCGCGCCACCCCCGCTCCGCGCTGCGCCTGCCGTACGAGCCACAGGCACCACCACACGCCGACCGCCTCCAGCGCGCTCCCGATCACGAGGCACATCGCCCCCGGGGCCGAGCCGAAGAGCACCCGCAACGGTGCGGCTCCGACCGCCGACCCGAGGAGCAGCCCGAGGAGCGGCAGCGCGGCCAGGAGCCCCGCCGTCGCGCGTGCCCCGCTCAACTGCGCGAGGAGGTCCGCACGCTGGTCACGATCGGCGAGGAGCGCGCGCTCCAGCCGCTCCAGACCGACCGCGAGTCCGGCGCCCCGGTCGAGCGCCACTCGCCAGCACGCGGCCAGGCCGACCAGCCCTTCCGCCCCCGGCATCCGCGCCGCCTCACGCAGTGCCGCCGGGACGTCCCCGCCGAAACGGGCCGCGGCGAGGATGTCCGCACGTCCCGGGCCGATGTCGCCGCAGGCGTTGACCGCGTGGGCCAAAGCCTCGGCCGGTCCGCTCCCGGCCCGTACCTCACCGGCCAGAAGGCCGCACAGCACCACCACCGCGTCCGCCCGGGCGGCCCGCGCCCCGGCCGCCGCCCGGGCGCGCAGCACCCG
>NZ_JAAGLR010000884.1 GCF_010548245.1 Streptomyces sp. SID11385 | reverse complement strand
CCGCCGGGCGGGGGCAGCGGCCCCGGGGCGGCGACCACGATGCCCGCGAGCGGGGCGGCGGGCGCCACCGTGTCGCGTACGCCCCAGCGGCCGCGCCTGCGGACGGAGCGTAGGCGGGCGAGGAGCAGGGCCGAGGCGATCAGGAGCGATCCCGCGAGGAGCAGGTGCATGTCCAAGGGCTACCCGGCCCGGGCGGGTGCGCAACCCTCGGTGACGGGCTCGATCTTCACAACATCGGTGAGACAGCAATAGTGTTCCACCGCAGAGACGCACCGCAGCCCCCGGGGAGAAGGATCGTGGCAGTCACCCGCACCGCGCGCACGGCCGCGACGCCGGGCGCCCCCGGCCCCGAGGAGCAGCGCACGTACACGGTCGACGAGCTGGCGGCCCGCGCGGGCGTCACGGTCCGTACGGTGCGCTTCTACGCGACGCGCGGGCTGCTCCCGCCGCCCCGGATCGGGCCGCGCCGCGTGGGGCTCTACGGGCCCGGCCACCTCGCGCGCCTCGCGCTCGTCGACGACCTGCGGCGGCAGGGCCTCACGCTCGCCGCGATCGAGCGGTACGTGGCGCGGCTGCCGAAGGAGACGACGGCGTACGAGCTGGCCATCCACCGCGCGATGGTCGCCTCCTGGCTCCCCGACGCGGCCGTGGAGTGCGGGCGCGCGGAGGCGGAGGAGCGGATCGGGCGGCGTCTCGGGGCCGACGAGCTGGAGCGGCTCGCGGCGATGGGCGTGCTCACGCGGGTGCCGGGGGCCGAGGAACGGTACGTGCTCGACACCGTCCTCGTCGGCCTCGCCGTGCGCCTCCTGGACCTGCCGCTGTCGCGCGAGGCGATCGCGGCGGCGCGCGAGGTGCTGCTCGGCAACGCGGCGCGGACGGCGCACGAGCTGAGCGAGGTGTTCCGGGGCGAGGTGGGCGTGCGGGAGGCGGGCGAGGCGCGGTCGCTGTCGGCGCACATGCAGCCGCTCGTGCTCCAGGCGCTGCTCACCGCTTTCCAGCGCTCGCTCAACGAGGAGCTGCGCGGGGCGTTCCCGGCGGGCGGCGGGCGCGAGGGGGAGCCGGACGCGGACTGACCGGCGGGAGCCCGGACGCGGGTCGGCCGGCTCCCCCGTACGGCCTCAGTCCTCGTCGGTGAACGGCTCCCCGCGCTCCGCCCGCGCCACGAGCGAGGCCGGGGGCTCGAAGCGCGCGCCGTAGCGGGCGGCGAGTTCGCGCGCGCGGGCGACGAAGCCCGGCAGGCCGCCCTCGTAGCCGTTGATGTACTGGAGGACGCCGCCGGTCCAGCCGGGGAAGCCGATGCCGAGGATCGAGCCGATGTTGGCCTCGGCGACGGAGCCGAGCACGTGTTCGTCGTCCAGGAGCCGCGCGGAGTCGAGGGCTTCCGAGAAGAGCATCCGCTCCTTCATGTCGCGGAACGGGATCTCGGTGCCCGGCTTCGTGAAGTGCTCGCGCAGTCCGGGCCACAGGCGCCCGCGCCTGCCGTCCTCGTAGTCGTAGAAGCCCGCGCCGCCCGCGCGCCCGGGGCGGTGGAACTCGTCCACCATGCGGTCCATGACGGCGTCGGCCGGGTGCCCCGCCCACGTGCCGCCCGCCGCCTCCACGGCGGCGCGGCTCTCGTCGCGGATCTTGCGCGGCAGGGTGAGGGTGAGTTCGTCGACGAGCGAGAGGACCTTCGCGGGGTAGCCGGCCTGGGCCGCGGCCTGTTCGACGGAGGCGGGCTCGATGCCCTCGGCGACCATCGCCACGCCCTCCTGGATGAACTGCCCGATGACCCGGGAGGTGAAGAAGCCGCGCGAGTCGGCGACGACGATCGGGGTCTTGCCGATCTGCCGGACGAGGTCGATCGCGTGCGCCAGCGCCTCGTCGCCGGTGCGTTCGCCCTTGATGATCTCGACGAGCGGCATGCGGTCGACGGGGGAGAAGAAGTGCAGCCCGATGAAGTCGGCCTGCCGGTCGACGCCTTCGGCGAGGGTCGTGATGGGGAGTGTGGAGGTGTTGGAGCACAGGAGCGCGCCGGGTGCGACGACGTCCTGGATCTCCTGGAAGACCTGGTGCTTGAGCGCGGTGTTCTCGAAGACGGCCTCGATGACGGTGTCGCAGCCGGCGAGGTCCTTCGCCTCGGCGGTCGGGGTGATGCGGGCGAGGAGTTCCGCCTTCTGGGCCTCCGTTTTGCGTCCCTTCGCGACGGCCTTCGCGAGAAGCTTCTCGGAGTACGCCTTGCCGCGCGCCGCCGCCTCGGGGTCGACGTCCTTGAGGACGACCTCGATGCCCGCGCGGGCGCAGGCGTAGGCGATGCCCGCGCCCATCATCCCGGCGCCGAGCACGGCGACCTTCGCGGCCTTTCGGCGCGGCACGCCGTCGGGGCGCGCGGCACCGGAATTGACCCTCTGGAGGTCGAAGAAGAACGCCTGGATCATGTTCTTCGCGGTCTGGCCGGTGACGAGGCCGGTGAAGTAGCGGGCCTCGATGGTCTGCGCGGTGTCGAAATCGACCTGGGAGCCCTCGACGGCGGCGGCCATGATGGCGCGCGGGGCCGGGTAGGGGGCGCCACCGGTCTGCTTGCGCAGGTTGGCGGGGAAGGCGGGGAGGTTCGCGGCGAACTTCGGCTGGGCGGGCGTGCCGCCGGGGATGCGGTGGCCGGGGCGGTCCCAGGGCTGGGCGGACTCGGGGTGCGCGTCGATGAACGCGCGGGCCTTGGCGAGCAAGTCGTCGCGGTCGGCGGCGAGTTCGTCGATCAGGCCCTTCTCCAGGGCGCGGCGCGGGGTGTGCTGGGAGCCCTGGAGGAGAAGGGTGAGCAGGGCGTCGGTGATGCCGAGGAGGCGTACGGAGCGGGTGACGCCGCCTCCGCCGGGGAGGAGGCCGAGGGTGACCTCGGGGAGGCCGATGCGGTAGCCGGGGGCGTCGAGCGCGACGCGGTGGTGGCTCGCGAGGGCGAGTTCGTAACCGCCGCCGAGGGCCGCGCCGTTGATCGCGGCGACGACGGGCTTGCCGAGGGTCTCGATACGGCGCAGGGCGCCCTTGAGCGCGAGCGTGTCGCGGAAGACGCGCTCGGCGTCCTCGGGGCGGGCGGCGCGCAGGTCGCGGAGGTCGCCGCCCGCGAAGAAGGTCTTCTTGGCGGAGGTGAGGATGATGCCGCGGACGCTGTCGCGCTCGGCTTCGAGGCGGTCGGCGGTGGCGATGAGCGCGGCGCGGAAAGCGGCGTTCATCGTGTTGGCGGACTGGGCGGGGTCGTCGAGGACGATGGTGAGGACGCCGGTGTCGTCGAGTTCCCAGCGGATGGGGGTGGGCTCGCTCATGGGTGGGCTCCTGGGCTCCGTTGCGGACGAATGGGGGCGGGCGGGGCCCGTCAGAGGCGTTCGATCACGGTGGCGACGCCCATGCCGCCGCCCACGCACAGGGTGGCGAGGCCGTAGCGCTTGTCCTGGCGTTCGAGTTCGTCGACGAGGGTGCCGAGCAGCATCGCGCCCGTGGCGCCGAGGGGATGACCGAGCGCGATCGCGCCGCCGTTGACGTTGACGCGGTCGAGCGGGATGTCCATGTCGCGGGCGAAGCGGAGGACGACGGCGGCGAACGCCTCGTTCATCTCGTACAGATCGATGTCGGCCGCGGTGAGACCGGCCTTGGCGAGGGCCTTGCGCGAGGCGGGCGCGGGCCCGGTGAGCATGATGGTGGGGTCGGAGCCGGAGACGGCGGCCGAGAGGATACGGGCGCGGGGGCGCAGCCCGTACCGCCGGCCCACCTCCTCGCTGCCGATCGCGACGAGCGCCGAACCGTCCACGATGCCTGAGGAGTTGCCCGCGTGGTGGACGTGGTCGATCTCCTCGACCCAGTGGTACTTCTGGAGCGCCACGGCGTCGAAGCCGCCGAGTTCGCCGATGTCGGCGAAGGACGGCTTGAGCTTCGCGAGGCTGTCGGCCGTCGTGCCGGGGCGCAGGTGCTCGTCGCGGTCGAGGACGACGAGGCCGTTGCGGTCGCGGACGGGGACGACGGAGCGGTCGAAGCGGCCCTCCTTCCAGGCGGTCGCGGCGCGTTCCTGCGAGAGCGCCGCGTACGCGTCGACGTCGCGGCGCGAGAAGCCCTCGATGGTCGCGATGAGGTCGGCGCCGATGCCCTGCGGGACGAAGCCCGTCTCCAGGTTGGTCATCGGGTCCATCGCCCAGGCCCCGCCGTCCGAGGCCATCGGGACGCGCGACATCGACTCGACGCCGCCCGCGATCACGAGGTCCTCCCAGCCCGAACGGACCTTCGCCGCGGCGAGGTTGACCGCTTCGAGCCCGGAGGCGCAGAACCTGTTCTCCTGCACCCCGGCGACGGTCTCGGGCAGCCCGGCCGCGATGGCCGCGACGCGCGCGATGTCGGAGCCCTGGTCGCCGAGCGGTGAGACGACGCCGAGCACGATGTCGTCGATCGCGGCGGGGTCGAGGTCCGGCAGGCGCTCCTGGAGGGCGTGCAGGAGTCCCACGACGAGGTCGATGGGCTTCGTTCCGTGCAGGGAGCCGGTCGCCTTGCCGCGGCCGCGAGGGGTGCGGAGGGCGTCGTAGACGTACGCTTCGGTGGTCACAACCGTAAGCCTTTCGGGGGGAGCGGGGTGGGAGTCGGCGAGTGGTCGGCCGGGGCCGGGGGGAGCGCGGGCCCTGCCCCCGGCCCCGGGTTCGGGGCTCCGCCCCGGACCCCGCTCCTCAAAGGCCGGAGGGGCTAATTCGTGGGCTCGGGATCGGCTTTTTCGTGCGCGGAGCCGGTCAGGCCCGGCACACCCCAGTCGTCCGCCACCGCCTCCGTGTCCGCGCCCGGGGCCAGGAGGGGGCCCGGGGCGGGCGAGGGGGTGGCGGAGAAGCGGGGGGCGGGGGCGGGCTGGGGGGTGCCGTCGGGGCCGGGGACGAAGGTGTTCCGGACGGCGAGGTGCGGGTGGTGGGGGGCTTCGCGCAGGGACAGTACGGGTGCGACGCAGCCGTCCGAGTCGGCGAAGATCTTCGTCCACTCCGCCCGCGTCCGGGTCCTGAAGGCCGCCGCGATGCGGGCCCGCAGCTCGTCCCAGTGGTCGAAGTCCTCGCGCGCGGGCGCCGTTTCGGCGATGCCGAGGCGTTCGGCGAACTCGTTGTAGAAGCGCTTCTCCAGGGCGCCGACCGCCATGTACTCGCCGTCGGCGGTCGCGTAGCAGCCGTAGAAGGGGCTGCCGCCGTCGAGGAGGTTGCCGCCGCGCCTGTCCTGCCAGCCCCCGGCGGCCATGAGCCCGTGCAGGAGGGTCGTGAGGTGGGCGGCGCCGTCCACGATCGCGGCGTCCACGACCTGGCCCTCGCCCGTGCGCTCGGCGTGCCGGAGCGCGGCGAGGAGACCGACGACGAGGTAGAGGGAGCCGCCCGCGAAGTCGCCGAGGAGGTTCGCGGGGAAGGTGGGCGGCTCGTCGGGGTTCCCGCCGAGCGCGAGGGCTCCGGTCGGCGCCAGGTAGGTGAGGTCGTGGCCCGCGCGGTGGGCGAGCGGGCCTTCCTGGCCCCAGCCGGTGACGCGCCCGTAGACGAGCCGGGGATTGGCGGCGAGCGCCTGTTCGGGGCCGACGCCGAGGCGTTCGGCGACGCCGGGCCGGAAGCCCTCGACGAGGAGGTCGGCGCGGGCCGCGAGCGCGAGCACCGCGGCGGCGCCCTGCTCGGTCTTGAGGTCGAGTTCGACGGAGCGCTTGCCCCGGTTGGTGAAGTCGAGCGCGGGGTCCATGCCGAACATGCCGCCGCGTTCGGGCCGGTCGACCCGTACGACGTCCGCGCCGAGGTCCGCGAGGAGCATCGCGGCGAAGGGGCCGGGGCCGAGCCCCGCCAGCTCCAGGACCCGCACTCCGGCGAGGGGCCCGCCCCGCTTCGCTGTTCCGCTCATCCGCACGACTCCAGGGCTTGTGACACAACTGATGTAACACCGGCGATGCTATGAACGGCGCGGTCCCGGCACAAGCCCCGGGAAAGCAAGCGCTCAGAAGTGTCGTACGCGTGGGGCGCGGGGTGCGTACGGTGAGGACGGGGAAACCGGGACCGCGCCCCCGCCCTCGCCGGCGCTTGCCCGCGCGGCGGGGACGGGCACGGCGGGCACGAGGCACGGCCCGGGTCGTGAGGGATCGACCGACGGGAGGCTCCGGGCACATGAGCGGAAATCCGGCTGTCCGCAGGAGGCGCACGTCGCGCGTCCTGCTCACCGACCCGGAGGGGCGCCTCCTCCTGCTGTGCGCCCGCGACCCGCGCACGCCCGGCGCGGCGTGGTGGTTCACGGTGGGCGGGGGCATCGAGGCGGGTGAGTCGCCCGGACAGGCGGCGCTGCGCGAGGTGGCCGAGGAGACCGGGCTCGTCCTCTCCCCCGGCCGGCTCGGCCCCGTGGTGTGGACGCGGCGGGCGCTGTTCACGGTGGACGGCGTACGGATCGACCAGGACGAGGAGTTCCGCGTCGTCGTCCTGGACGCGGACGAGGCCGCCGCGGTACGTGTCGACACGCGCGAGGCGACGCACGGCCACCGCTGGTGGAGCGCGCGGGACCTGGCGACGACGACGGCGACGGTGCGCCCGCGCGGGATGGCGGCCCGCCTGCCCGTCCTGCTCGCGGCGGGGGCGCGCGGCGAGTGGCCGGGAGTGGAGCATCTGGGGGACGTGGACGAGGACTTGGACGAGTAGCGGGGGTAGCGTCGTGCGGGTCCGGGGCCGTTCCGGTTTCGGCCTCCCGGCGCGGACGATTCCCCGGCGGAAGGGCCACAGCCATGACAGACCTGTTCGAGCGTGCTGTTCCGGACCCGGCCGCCTATCTCGACCAGCTCGCCGCGACCGACGCGGCGCGGTCCTACAAGGGCGTTCTGTTCGACGCGCTGGACGCCCGGCCCGGTGCGACGGTGCTCGACCTGGGCTGCGGTTCGGGGGCGGACCTCGCCCCGCTCTCCGAGGCGGTCGGCCCGTCCGGCAAGGTCGTCGGCGTCGAGATCCGCTCCGAGCTGGCCGGGCGGGCGCGCGAGCGCACCGGGGCAGCGGGCAACGTCCACGTGGTGGCCGGCGACCTCCACGCCCTGCCGCTCCCGGACGGCTGCGCCGACCTCGCCCGTACCGACCGGGGCCTCCAGCACGTCGCCGACCCGGCCCGCGCGCTCGCCAAGGCCCGGCGGGTGCTGCGGCCCGGCGGCAGGCTCGCGATGGGTGAGCCCGACTGGGACTCGCTCGCGATCGACCACCCCGACCTCGGCCTCGCGCGCGCGTACACGCGCCACGTGGCGGACGGGATCGTGCGCAAGGGGACCATCGGGCGGCAACTGCCCCGGCTCGCGCGGGAGGCGGGGTTCGCGGTGGCGGCCGTCGTCCCCGTGACGTCAGTCTTCCGCGAGGTCGAGGCCGCCGACCGGGTGCTCGGTCTGCGGCGCACCACCGAGCGCGCCGTGTCCGCCGGCCGGCTGAGCGCCGCCGACGCCGAACGCTGGCTCGGGCACCTCGCCGCGGAGCCCTTCTTCGCCGCCGTGACCCTCCACATCGTCGTCGCCGAGCTCGCCGCGTAGAGCGGCTCGTACCCTGACCGGATGACCGAACTCGCGAGCCTTCCCGCTACCCGTACCGCCTACGACGCCCTCGCCTCGGTGTACGCGGAGCAGTTCAGCGACTCGCTGCGGGAATTTCCGCTCGAACGCGCCCTGTTGAGCGCCTTCGCCGAGCTGGTACGGGCGGGTGGGGACGGCGAGGTCGCGGACCTCGGCTGCGGGCCCGGGTACGTGACGGCTCACCTGTGCGGGCTGGGCCTGCGCGCCTTCGGGGTCGACGCCTCGCCCGCGATGATCGGGCTCGCGCGGAAGGCGCACCCGGAGCCGCGCTTCGAGGTCGGGTCCATGGCCGCCCTCGGCCTCGCGGACGGCGCGCTCGGCGGCGTCCTGTCGCGGTGGTCGCTCATCCACACCCCGCCGTCCGAAGTACCGTCGGTCCTGGACGAGTTCGCCCGCGTCCTCGCCCCGGGCGGATACCTCCTGCTGTCCCTCGCGGCGACCGACGGGCCCGAGCACGAGACGCAGTCGTACGACCACGCGGTGACCACCGCCTACCGCTGGTCCCCCGACCGTCTCGCCGCGCTCCTCGCCGAGCGCGGGCTGCACCAGTCGGCCCGTACGGTGATCGAGCCGCGGCCCGCGGACAAGCGGCAGTTCCAGACGCTCCACCTCCTCGCCCGCAAGGCGTAGGCCGGGGCGCGAGGAGCGGTCAGGGCCGGCCGTACGGGCCGTGGTGCGCCGCGATGTCGGGGGCGGGCTGCGAGAGTGGGGGGATGGAGCCGAAGACCTTGCCCGGCAGTGCCCGCGAAACCGCCCGGAAGGACCGCGAGTTCGACCTCGTCCTCTACGGCGCGAGCGGCTTCGTCGGCGCGCTGACCGCCGCGTATCTCGCCGGGCACGCGCCGCCCTCGCTGCGCTGGGCGCTCGCGGGGCGCGACGGGGAGAAGCTGGAGCGGACGCGTGCCTCGCTGGGACTCGAAGGCGTGCCCGTACTGACCGCCGACGCCGGGGACGCGTCCGCGCTGCGCGGGCTCGCGGCGCGCACCCGCGTGCTCGCGACGACGGTGGGCCCCTATCTGCGGTACGGGGACCCGCTCGTCGGGGCATGCGCGGACGCGGGCACGGACTACGCGGACCTGGCCGGGGAGCCGGAGTTCGTCGACCGCTGCTACCTGCGTCACGAGGCGCGGGCGCGGGCCACGGGGGCGCGGCTCGTGCACGGCTGCGGTTTCGACTCGGTGCCCGCCGACCTCGGTGTGCTCTTCACCGTGGGGCGGCTGCCCGAGGGCGTGCCCCTGCGGGTCGACGGCTTCCTGCGGGTCGACGCGGCGCCCTCGGGCGGCACGGTCGACTCGACGCTGACCGCGCTCGGGCGCCCGCGCGCGACGGTGCGCGCGGCCCGCGAG
>NZ_JAAGLR010000854.1 GCF_010548245.1 Streptomyces sp. SID11385 | reverse complement strand
CGCGAGTACGCGGCCGAGGAACCGCTTGCGGGACGCGGCCACCAGGAGCGGGCGGCCGAGCGCGCGGAGCCGGTCGAGGTGCGCGAGGAGGGCCAGGTCGTGCTCGGTCGCCTTCGCGAAGCCGAGCCCCGGGTCGAGCAGGACCCGCTCGGGCGCGACACCCGCCCCGACCACCGCCGCCATGCGCCGCTCCAGCTCGCCCACCACCTCGCCGACGACATCCGCGTAGACGGCGCGCGCGTTCATGTCCTCGCTGAAACCGCGCCAGTGCATCACGACGAACGGCGCGCCCGTCGCGGCGACCATCGGGACCATCGCGGCGTCGGCGAGACCGCCGCTCACGTCGTTGACGAGGTGCGCCCCCGCGTCGAGCGCCGCCTCGGCGACCCGCGCGCGCATCGTGTCGACCGACAGCGTGACGCCCTCGGCCGCGAGCGCCCGCACGACGGGCACGACCCGCCGCAGCTCCTCCGCCTCGTCGACCCGCGAAGCGCCGGGACGCGTCGACTCGCCGCCGACGTCGACCAGGTCGGCGCCCTGCGCGACGAGTTCGAGGCCGTGCTTCACCGCGGCCTCGGTGTCGAACCAGCGTCCCCCGTCCGAGAAGGAATCAGGCGTCACGTTGACGACCCCCATGACCGCGCACCGGTCCCACTCGGGCAGACCCTCGACGCGACCGCGCCCACGCAACGTACTCATGGCGCCCAGGGTAGGCGTTGCACGCGCGCGGGAGCGGGCGCGCGGACGCGCGGGTCCGGCGCGCCGACGCTGGTCAGGGGGCGTACGGGGGAGGCGGCGCGGGAGGCCCGTGGCCCCGTAGTACCAACCGCCCGCCTCGGACCGCACCCCGCCCGGCCCCGCCTCACCCGGCCCGGGCCTCACCCGGCCCCGCCTCACCCGGCCCCGGGCCCCGTCCCGCCCCCGTCAGACCGAGCTGACCGTCTCCAGGGCGATCTCCGCGCGGGCCACGTCGCGCGCGTCGGCCGCCGTCGAGCGGCGCAGGGCCTCGTGGAGGCGGGCCGGGGTGAGGACGCCGAGGAAGCGGTCGCCCTCGTCCGGGTCCGTCACGGCGATCCAGCCCGCGTCGTGCTGGAGCATCGTCGCGAACGCCTGCTTGAGCGTCGCGCCGACCGGCAGCCACGCCTCCATGCGGCGGACGCGGTCGGCGACGGTGCCGGTCCGCGACGCCGCGTCGGCCTCGTCCTCCGTACCGCCGATCCAGCCGCGCAGCGCGCCCGCCTCGTCCAGGACGACGGCCCAGCGGGCGTCCTCGGCGCGCAGGCGCCCGGAGACCTCGGCCAGCGGGTCGCCGAGGCGGACCACGGGGGGCTGTTCGAGGTCGCCGGGCTCGATCGGGGTGACGGAGAGGCGCTTGAGGCCGCGGTCGGCGCCGACGAAGTCCGCGACGTACTCGGTCGCCGGGGCGCCGAGGACGGTGCTCGGGGTGTCGAACTGCTCGATGCGGCCCGCCCCGTAGACGGCCATGCGGTCGCCGAGCCGGACCGCCTCCTCGATGTCGTGCGTCACGAAGAGGACCGTCTTGTGCACGGCGGCCTGGAGGCGCAGGAACTCGGACTGGAGGCGCTCGCGCACGACGGGGTCGACCGCGCCGAACGGCTCGTCCATGAGCAGGACGGGCGGGTCGGCGGCGAGCGCGCGGGCCACGCCGACGCGCTGGCGCTGCCCGCCGGAGAGCTGCTCGGGGTAGCGGTCGCCGTAGACGGACGGGTCGAGGCCGACGAGATCGAGGAGTTCGGCGGCGCGGGCGCGCGCCTTCGCCTTCTTCCAGCCGAGCAGGTGCGGCACGGTCGCCGTGTTGTCGAGGACCGATTTGTGCGGGAACAGGCCCACTTGCTGAATGACATAGCCGATGCGGCGACGCAGTTCGACCGGATCGATGCCGGATATGTCCTCGCCGTCGAGGAATATGCGACCGGCCGTCGGCTCGATGAGCCGGTTGACCATCTTCATCGTCGTGGTCTTGCCGCAGCCGGACGGGCCGACGAGGGTGACGAGTTCACCGGCCGTGACCTCGAAGGACAGGTCGTCGACGGCCGTGGTGCCGTCCTCGTAGCGCTTGCTGACGTGCTCGAACCGGATCATGGGTCCCCATTGTGGTCGGTCGTATGTCTCCAGTGTTGCCCCCCGTTGCCGGAATGCCACAGCGCGGCGAAGAGTTCGGGGGATTGTCAGTGGCGCGGGTTAGGGTTCGCGGCAGATCGACCACGTGTGCGAACGCGGACGGGGGCGGGGCCGTGTGACGGCGGCCCGCGCGCCCGGCGCACGAGCCGCCCACGGCTCGGTCACGGTACGGACGCGGCGGGGTTGGCGTGCGCGCCGGCGGGTAGTCGGACGGCTGTTCTCGGGAGGTCCGGGGGCGACAGAGGACCGGAGGAGGTGGGCTCGCGCATGAGCGGACAGAACTGCTTGGTCACGAACGAGTGGATCTGCGGGGAGTACCTGCGAACCCGCAGCCAGGAACTGACGGACGCGACGGTGCAGCACGTGCTCATCACCGTCGTCTCGGTCGCGATCGGCCTCGCCGTCGCGCTCCCGCTCGCCGTCCTCGCCCGCCGCTACAAGCCGCTCGCGGGCCCGGTCCTCGGCGTCACCACGATCCTGTACACGATCCCCTCGCTCGCGATGTTCTCGCTGCTCCTGCCCGTCTTCGGGCTCTCCCCCGCGCTCGTCGTGACGGGCCTCGTCCTGTACTCGCTGACGATCCTCGTGCGGAACATCCTCGCCGGGCTCGAAGCGGTCCCCGAGGAGGCCCGCGAGGCCGCGCGCGGCATGGGGTACGGGTCCTGGCGCCTGCTGTGGGAGGTCGAACTGCCCCTCGCGCTGCCCGCCGTGCTCGGCGGCGTCCGCATCGCGACCGTCTCCACCGTCGCGCTCACCACCGTCGGCGCGATCGTCGACTACGGCGGCCTCGGCTCCCTCATCCTCGACGGCCTCGACACGACCTTCAAGGCGCAGGTGCTCGCCGCGTCCGTGCTGTGCGTCGTCCTCGCCGTCGCCGCCGACCTGCTCCTCCTCGGCCTGCAACGCCTCCTGACCCCGTGGACCCGCGCGGGCCGCGTGCCCCGCAAGGCGCGTCGCGCCGCTTCCCGTACGAACCCGGCGCCCGCGGAGGCGATATGAACGCGCTCACCGGAGCCTTCGACTGGCTCGGCGCCGGAAAGAACTGGCGCGGCGACGCCGGCATCCAGCACCGCCTGCTCGAACACCTCGGCTTCACCGGGCTGAGCATGCTCGTCGCCTGCCTCGTCGCCCTGCCCGTCGCGCTCTGGCTCGGCCACCTCGGCAAGGGCGGCGCCCTCGCCGTCAACATCTCCAACATCGGCCGCGCCATACCGACCCTCGCCCTCCTCGCGCTGCTCTCGCTCACCCCGCTGCGAGAGCACGGCGAGACGCCGACGCTCATCGCACTCGTCCTCTTCGCGATACCCCCCGTCCTCACCAACGCCTACATCGGCATGCGCGAGGCCGACCGCGCCGTCGTCGAGGCCGCGCGCGGCATGGGCATGAGCGGCGGCCAGGTCTTCCGGCGCGTCGAACTGCCCCTCGCCTTCCCGCTCCTCATGACCGGGATACGCAGCGCCGCCGTGCAGACCGTCGCCACCGCGACCCTCGCCGCGATACCGGGCGGCGGCGGCCTCGGCCGCGTCATCACCGCGGGCTTCAACCTCCAGAACACCTCCCAGGTCGTCGCCGGAGCCCTCCTCGTCGCCGTCCTCGCGCTGCTCGTCGAAGGGCTCCTCGTGCTCGCCGGACGGTGGGCGGACCCGATGCGGCACCGGCGCGGCAGGACCACGCAGGACGGCACGGGCGGCGAGACGGGGACGAGCACGGAGCCCGCCCCGGCCGCCGCCTGAGACCCGTCCACCCGCGCCCGCACCCCACCGACTTCGCGATACCCCGTGCCACGAGACACCCCCTGTGAACACCTCTGCGAACACCTCTGTGAACCGATGAAGGAGACCTCGACATGAGCAGGAACACGCATCGCGCGCGGCTGGCCGGAGCGGTGCTCGCCACCGCCGCACTCGCCGCGGGACTCACCGCGTGCGGCGGCGACAGCCTGGAGGACAACGACAAGGGCTCCTCCGCGAGCAAGAACGACGACGGAGGGGACAAGAAGGGCTCGCTCGTCATCGGCGCCGCCCGCTTCACCGAGGCGAAGGTCATGGCCGAGCTGTACGCGGGGGTCCTCAAGGACGCCGGGTACAGCACCACGGTCAAGACCGTGCAGAACCGCGAGGTGTACGAGCCCGAACTGCGCAAGGGCTCGATCGACGTCGTGCCCGAGTACGCGGCGACGCTCGCCGAGTGGCTCAACCACGCCAAGAACGGCGAGGACGCGAAGCCCGTCGCCTCCAGCGACGTCGACGCGACCGTCGCCGCGCTGCGCGAGCTGGCCGAGCCGCAGGGCCTCAAGGTCCTCGACGCGGGCAAGGCCGTCGACCAGAACGCCTTCGTCGTCACCAAGGACTACGCGGAGAAGCACAAGCTCAAGACCCTCTCCGACCTCGGCAAGTCGAAGGAGAAGGTCACCGTCGCCGCCGGCGACGAGTGCGCGACCCGCCCCTTCTGCGCCCCCGGCCTGAAGAAGACGTACGGCATCAACGTGGCCGGAATCGACCCCAAGGGCGTCGGCACCCCGCAGTCCAAGCAGGCCGTGAAGGACGGCAAGGACCAGCTCGCCCTCACCACCACGACCGACGCGACGCTGGAGAGCTACGGACTCGTCGTCCTGGAGGACGACAAGAAGCTCCAGAACGCCGACAACATCATTCCCGTCGTCAACGCCAAGGACGCGGGTGACTCCGCGATAGCCAGTGCGCTCAACAAGCTCAACGAGACCCTCACGACGGACGATCTCGTGGAACTCAACCGGAAGGTCGACGCGGAACGGCTGAAGGAGAAGGACGTCGCCGCGGATTACCTGAAGGAGAAGGGGCTCGTGAAGGGCTGAGCGGAATTCCGGAGGCGCGGGGCCCGTCGTACGGGAGCGGTGCGAGCCGCTGCGCGTGCGCGGTGCGAGCCGCTGCGCGGGCGCGGTCACGAGCCGGCCGGTGAGCCGTCGTACGCGTGCCGTGCCGGTGCCGTGCGGCGGGTCCCGCGTGCCTCCGGAAGGCGCCCGATGGCGCGTGCATGCGGAATTTCCCGGTCCGTTCGTGCGGGCTTCGGGCTTTTCTTTATCTGACGGGCTGACATGTTTCCGGCCGGGGCTCCGTAAATTGCCTACGCGCGGTAAGTTTCTGGCCATGCCACACGGACGTCACCGTCACTCCCCACCACTGCACCGGCTGCTGCCGCCCACCGCGATCGCCGTGGTGGCGGTGCTCGGGGCCGGGGCCTCCTGGTTCAGCGGCCAGGCGCTCGTCCTGCGCGGGCTCGTGCTCCTCGCCGCCGTCGCCGCCGTCACCGGCGCCGTCGTGATGCGCCGCTGGGACAGCGTCGCCGGCCTGCGCGTCGCCGAACTCGACCGCGCGCGCGGCGCCGACGAGTGGCGGCACGAGGAACGCGTGGCCGAACTGGAGACGGAGCTGGAGGAATCGCGCGAGCAGCGGAGCGAACTCGCCCGCAAGGTCCGCGCCAAGCGCGCCGAACTCGCCGCGCTGCGCAACGAGCACGCCGCCCTCCTGCGCCGCTACGCCGCCGCCGAGACCGGCCGCGCCAACGCACTCGAAGGCCGCCGCAAGCTCGCCATCGAAGCCGCCGCCCCGGCCCGCGCCCTTCCTCCGGCCAGGACCGGCCGGCCCCCGGCCCCGCAGCCG
>NZ_JAAGLR010000826.1 GCF_010548245.1 Streptomyces sp. SID11385 | reverse complement strand
GGCGTGCGCTCCGGGGCGCCACGTCCGCCGCCGAAGACGGCGCGCAGCCGGGGCCGCAGCGAGCGGGCGCGCAGGACGCGCTGCACCTCGCGCCAGGTGACGTCGCCCGCGTACGCGAGGGTGCGCGCCGCTTCGTATACCTGGCGGAGCAGGGCGTCGGCGTCGAGCAGGCCGAGGTGGGCGGCGACCTGGTCCTGTTCCTGGAGGGTGAGGCGGTCGGTGGCTCGCCCCGTGGCGAGGTGGAGGGCGTCGCGTACGTCGAGGAGGGTGCGGCGTGCCTCGTCGAGCCCGGCGCGCGGCGCGTCGGCGAGCCATGACGCGGCGACGGCGCGCAGGGCTGTCGCGTCGCGCAGTCCGCCGCGCGCCTCCTTGAGGTCGGGTTCGAGGAGGAAGCGGAGTTCCCCGTGCCGCTCGGCGCGTTCCGTGCAGAGTTCGTGGAGGGCGGGGAGGCGTTTGGGGGCCTGGTTGCGCCAGTCGGCGAAGACGGTGGAGCGCAGCGCGGTCGTCAGCCCGAGGTCGCCCGCGACGTGGCGGGCGTCGAGGAGGCCGAGGTGGACCTTCAGATCCTCGCCGGCGGTCTTGCGCGCCTCGTCCGGGGTGCGTACGGAGTGGTCCAGAGCGAGGCCGAGGTCCCACACGGGGTACCAGACGCGGTCGGCGACGGCGGCGACGGCTGCTGGTTCCGCGCGGCCGTCGTGGAGGAGCAGGAGGTCGAGGTCGCTGCGCGGGGAGAGTTCGCCGCGCCCGTAGCCGCCGACCGCCACGAGGGCGACGCCGCGTGGCGGCGCGGCGGCGTCGAAGAGCTCGGCGAGCCAGGTGTCGGTGAGGGTGGCGAGCGCCTGCCTGCGGGCGCGGCCGTCCTGCGCGTTCTCGTGCAGCAGGCGCAGTCGCGCGGCCGCGTAGCCCTCGGGCTCGGCGTCTTCGGTTTCCTGGCGTTGGTCGAGGCTCGTCACCCGGCAGCTCCTGGCCCCCGCCTCAGCGGGGTTCGTGGTCGGTCGGTGGTGTCAGCGGCGAAGGGACGTTGGTTTCCGTGGGATAGGTCTTTCGTAATGCCGACGGTTTGCCGCGGTCTGTGGGAGGTCGCGACGTGGCGGTAAAAGCGCAGGTCGCACGCGACGTCGCATATGCCACGTCGCGTGCGCCCGACGCGCCGTACGCGAGCTCCACGGCCCCCGCGGCGTCGCGGCGTCGCGGCGTACCCGCCCCTCCCCGTACCCCCCGATACACCCGTCCCCCGCCCCGCACGTCGCGTGGGCGGCGTGCGGGGCGGGGGACGACGGGGGCGGCGCCAGGCATGGTGGTGGGGGTCAGAGGGCGTCGGGGCCGCGCTCGCCGGTGCGGACGCGGACGGCGGTCTCGACGGGGAGGCTCCAGACCTTGCCGTCGCCGATCTTGCCGGTGCGGGCGGCCTTGACCACGACCTCGATGAGCTGCTCGGCGTCCTCGTCCTCGACGAGGACCTCGACGCGGATCTTGGGCACGAGGTCGACGGTGTACTCCGCGCCCCGGTAGACCTCCGTGTGGCCGCGCTGCCGGCCGTAGCCGCTCGCCTCGCTCACCGTCAGGCCGTGGACGCCGAAGGCCTGGAGGGCTTCCTTGATCTCGTCGAGCCGGTGCGGCTTGACGACCGCGGTGATGAGCTTCATGCGTCCACCTTCTTGTTCGTCGCCGGGGCCGCCGCGGTCTCGGTCGCGAGCGGGGCCGACGTGCTGCGGGGCAGGGAGCCGCCGCCGGCTCCGCTGTAGTCGTACGCGGTCTCGGCATGCTCGACCTGGTCGATGCCCGAGACCTCGTCGTCCTCGGCGACCCGCATGCCCATGGTCTTGTCGATGAGGAAGGCGAGGAGCGCGGAGACGACGAGAGAGTACGCGAGGACGCCGAAGACGCCCGCGGCCTGCTTGCCGAGCTGGTCGAGGCCGCCCCCGTAGAAGAGGCCCTTGGCGTCGGACTGGACGCCGCCGGTGGCGAAGAAGCCGACCAGCAGGGAGCCGGCGATCCCGCCGACGAGGTGGACGCCGACGACGTCGAGCGAGTCGTCGTACCCGAACTTGAACTTCAGCCCGACGGCCATGGCGCACAGCAGACCGGCGATCGCGCCGACGGCGATGGCGCCGAGCGGGCTGACCGCGCCGCCGGACGGGGTGATCGCGACGAGGCCCGCGACGGCGCCGGACGCCGCGCCGAGGGTCGTGAAGGCGCCGTGGCGGATCTTCTCGTAGATGAGCCAGGCGAGCATCGCGGCGCCGGTGGCGACCTGCGTGTTGAGGAACATCACGGCGCCCACGCCGTCGTCGTTGCCGAGCCACGAGCCGGCGTTGAAGCCGAACCAGCCGAACCACAGCAGTCCGGCGCCGAGCATCACGAGCGGCAGGTTGTGGGGCCGCATCGGGTCCTTCTTGAAGCCGACGCGCTTGCCGATGACGAGGATGACGCCGAGCGCCGCGGCACCCGCGTTGATGTGGACGGCCGTTCCACCGGCGAAGTCGATGACGCCGAGGTCGTAGGCCCAGCCGCCGGTGCCCCAGACCCAGTGCGCGACGGGGAAGTACACGATCGTCACCCAGAGCGCGATGAAGAGCGCCCAGGCGGTGAACTTGACGCGGTCGGCGAGCGCGCCGCTGATGAGCGCGGGCGTCAGGATCGCGAACATCAGCTGGAAGACGGCAAAGACGTAGATCGGGATGGTGTAACCGTCCCAGAGCTCCACGACGCCGATTCCGCTGAGTCCGACGAAGTCGCCGTTCCAGCCGATCAGGCTTCCCTTGTCCGTCCCGAAGGCGAGACTGAAGCCGTAGAGCACCCACAGGATCGTGACGATCCCGAGGCTGATGAAGCTCATCATCAGCATGTTGAGGGTGCTCTTGACGCGGACCATGCCTCCGTAGAAGAAGGCCAGCGCCGGGGTCATCAACATGACCAGGGCGGAACAGATGAGCATGAATCCCGTGTTCGCGGCAGAAAGCTGGGGAGCGTCTGCGGCGAGCGCAATGCCTGGGGGCATCTGCGTCTCCTCGTCGTCGGTGCGGCCCGTGCGGGCTCAACCAGTGCGGTCGTGAGGGGTGGGCCGTTATGCGCCATGAGGTTGTCGCAGCGCGGTTTCGGCCGATGCCCCTCGGTGTTTCACCGCCATGACGAAGGCACGACGCGTGTTACGCGTTCATGAACCGCGACGCGGGCCCCTGCCGCGCCGTTATCGTCGCGCAACCTACGGGACGGCCCGCGACGCCTCGCGCACCCCCGGCGTCCGTATACCTGCGCGGGCCACCCGGATGCCGCGCCGGAGCACGACGCGACGGCGGAGGCGGGCGGCGCGGGAGCGAAGGTGGCCGGAATCGGGCGGTCGCGGCGTCGCGCGGGGGTGGGGACGTCGGACGGCGCGGGGACGGCGCGTGGGGATCGGAGATGTCGCGTGGGGATCGGGGGACGTCGCGTACGCGGCGGGGGCGACGTCGCGTCGTGACGTGGCGTGTCAGCGGGGCGACGTCGCGTGGCGGGGGGCCTACGTCGCCTGGCGAGGGGGGCCTACGTCGCGCCGTACGGTGCCGGGTCACGCGGGGCGACGTCGCGTCGTAGGAGTCCACGTCGCGCGCAACGCCGCGTCACTCGCCCCCCACGCCCCCGCCCCACGTCGCGCCGGCCAACGCGACGTATCGCGCCCACGACGCGGCGTGACGCGGCCCGCCCGCCCCGCCCGCCCCGCGCTCACACGTCCGCGTCCCCGTCCCCGTCCTCCGGAAGCTGCCGTGCCACCTCGTCGCGGAGCCTGCGGACCTCGGGGACGGCGCCGTAGGCGCGGACGACCTGGTCGACCGTCGTGCGCAGGCGGTTGTTGAGGCGTTCGGAGCGGACCTTGCGTGCGATGCCGATGGCCGCGCCGGCACGCTCGGCGCTCAGTTCGGGTTCTTTCTTGATCAGATGGACGGTCGAGAGGCCGATGAGATTGAGCGCGTACGACCGGTGGTGATCGAGGTCGCTGCCGAAGAGTTCCACGGCGCGCTCGATGCGCGGCTCGGCCAGGGCGGCGTGTTCCTTGTGGCGCCCGGCCGTGTAGACGAGATCGCGGAAGGAGTGGCCGTTCTCGGCGTGCAGTTCGGCCTCGGTGAAGAACCCGATCCAGTCCGGGTCGCGCTCCTCGCCCGCGGACTCCGTCGCCTCGGCGTACGTGTCCTCCGCGATGCGGACGGCGCGCTTGCATTTGCCGGGCTGGGCGAGGTTGGCGTAGGCGCGCGCCTCCATCGCGTAGAGCATCGCCTGCGTGCGCCCCGTCGCCTCGTGGCGGCTGCCGTACTGCGCGAGGTGGATGAGTTCGAGCGCGTCGTCGGGGCGGCCGAGGTGGATCATCTGGCGCGCCATGTTGGAGAGGATGTACGAGCCGAGGGGCTGGTCCTCGGCCTCCTTCGCGGCGTGCAGGGCGAGGACGAAGTACTTCTGCGCCGCGGGCTGGAGGCCGATGTCGTAGCTCATCCAGCCGGCCAGTTCGCCGAGTTCGGCCGCGACGCGGAAGAGGCGGCGCCCGGTCTCGGCGGTCTGCGGTTCCTGGAGCAGGTCGGTGACCTCGTGCAGTTGCCCGACGACCGCTTTGCGGCGCAGTCCGCCCCCACTCTGCGCGTCCCACTTGCGGAACATGACCGTCGTTGATTCGAGGAGGGCGAGTTCGGGTTCGGACAGGCGGCGCGCCGTGCGATTGGGCGTGGCGATGTCGGCGAGCGTGGGCAGGCGTTCGCCGTGCGCGGGCTGGAGCCAGCGCTGCATGGGCTCGACGAGCGCGGCGCCCGCCGTCAGCGCGAGGGAGCCGCCGAGGAAGCCGCGGCGCGCCAGCATGAGGTCGCTGCGGGAGAACTCACTCATCAGGGCGACGGCCTGGGGCGCCGTCCAGGGCAGGTCGATGCCCGCCGTCGACGGCGTCTGGTGAACGGGCCGCAGACCGAGGTCCTCGACGCTGACGGCGCAGCCGAAGCGTTCCGAGAAGAGCGTCGAGAGCAGCCGCGGGATCGGGTCGCGCGGCTGCTCGCCGTCGAGCCAGCGCCGCACCCGGGAGGTGTCGGTCGAGATGTGCACCGCGCCGAGCTGCCGCGCCCTGCGGTTGACCTGTCGCGCGAGTTCGCCCTTGGACCAGCCGCTGCGGACGAACCACGATTCGAGGAGGGCGTTGGGTTTCTTGTCGACGCCGTCGCCGGCGCCGTAGTCGGCCTCGGTGTTCGTCCCGCCGAATCCCCGGCTCATGTCCATGAGCACGCCCCCATCCGTCACCCCTCGCACCGCGCCTCTGCCGTACGCGGCCCCGGCCCCCACAGCATGCGCGACGTCGCGTGCGCCCACGCGCCGTCGAGGCGATGATGCGCGACGATCGCGCCGTCATCTCGCGCCGTCGGCGCGGTCGCGACGCGTCACTGTCGCCGCGCGTCACTGTCGCCACGCGGCGTCGTCGCCGCGACCGCGGGCGGCGTACGACGCCTCCTCGTCATCGCCCGACGCGGCGCGCCACACTGCCGGAGTCTGTCCCGTGACGGTAGGACGTCCCTCACGCGCGCACGAGCCCGCCCCGGGAAACGCCACCTTTCGCCACCCCCGCGCCAATAACTCGCCCTGTACTTCACACGATTGACTGACAGCAGACGAACGGGGAGCAGCGCACAGAAGCGCGCCGGGGCGCGCGGACAGATTCACGCGCCCCTCCGCACGCCACACGCTACATACGGAGCGTCACGCCAGTGGTTCAGTGCGTAACCGGCGGAGCGTCAACGGCGTTGGACGCTCCAGACACGTTGGAGGGGGCATGGGCTTCACGATCGGCGGCATCCGGGAGAAGCGCGAGGGCGTGCGGCGCCGGGGACGCTCCTCGGAGTGCACCACAGTGGCCGAGTTCACGGGTTTGTGGGGCTGGGACGTCGCGCCGGGGGCACGGGTCGAGGCGGGCGTCTGCTCCTGCGGCGACGCGGCGTGCGGAGCGCCCGGCGCGCACCCACTGCGCCGGGCGCGTCCCGTACGGGCCGGCGCCACGCTCGCCGACGCG
>NZ_JAAGLR010000788.1 GCF_010548245.1 Streptomyces sp. SID11385 | reverse complement strand
GCAAGCGGCGCGTGGAGGAGCGGCGTGCGGGGGCTCGTCGTCGGGCGGGCGCGCGGCGGTTCACCGCTCCCTCCGCACGTCGTACGCGACCGTCCGTGTCCGCTCGGGCCGTGGGCGCCGGGGCCCGCGTGCGACGGTCCTGTCCCGCCGGGGCCCGCGTGCGACGGCCCCGTCCCGCCGCACGTACCGCTCGATCCAGCCCACGCGTCCCCCTGACTCCGGCCTGCGTCATGTCGATCCCGCCATGACACCACGTGAGGAACGGGTAGCGGTAGGTCACGAAGGGGGCGGCGGGCCCGGGTCACGCGCGGTCGGCTGCCCCCAACTGCTCCAGCAGGTCCCGGTTGTCGGTGCGTACCCACTCCTCGGCGAGGCGTCCCCGGTCGTCGAACCGGAAGATGTTGATCAGGTCCCAGGTGACCCGCTTGCCGTTGGGTTGCACCGCCCCGACGGGCGACTGGGTGAACTCGCGCACGAAGGTGCCCTCGATCCAGGTCTGCGTGGCCATCAGGTCGCCGTCGATCACCACGAGGCCGCGCCGGATGGACCGGTCGTCGAACGCGTGCCGGAGCGAGGCGAAGTAGGAGCTGAGCCCCTCGAAGTCGGACTCGAAGCCGCCCGGACCGTGGAAACGGAACTTCTCCTCGTCGAAGTAGCTCGCGGCCTCCTCCGGGTACTCGCCCGAGATCTCCAGTTCCCCTGCCCGGACCATGCGTGCCGTGAGCTCGTCCCTGCTGAGTATCTGTGCCATGCCTGAAGCCTCGCTCCGGTAGGCCATGCCGTCCAACGATGATCCGGCATTCTTTCCATGAGGAAACCGCATGATAGGTTCCCGGCATGGCTGAGTTCACGCTCACTGGATTGCGCGTCGTTCATCAGGTCGCCGCCGCAGGCTCGTTCACCCGCGCCGCCGAGTTGCTCGGCTACACGCAGTCGGCCGTCTCCCGGCAAGTCGCCTCGATGGAGGCGGCGGCCGGAACGCCGATCTTCGACCGGGGGCGGCGCGGTGCGGAGCTCACGCCTGCGGGTCAGGTGCTCGTACGGCGGGCCACGGACGTGCTCGCCGACCTGACGGCGATCGACGAGGAACTCGCGGCCCTGCGCGACCCGCTGGCTGGACGGCTGACGGTTGGCGCCTACCCGGCCGCGGCCATGGCTCTGATCCCGCGGGCGATGGCCGCGGTGATGTCGGAGCATCCGGGACTCGCCGTCGCCCTGGAGGAGGCTTCCACCCCCGCGCTGCTGCGGAGGGTGCGCGCGGGGAGGGTCGATGTGGCGGTCATCGGAGTGGGCCACGGTCTGGCGGATTACGACCTGCGCGAACTGCGGCAGACCGCCGTGCTCGAAGGCGACCTCCTGGTCGCCGTCGGCGAGGCGCACCGGTTCGCCGGGCGGGACGCTGTCACCGTGCCGGAACTGGCCCACGAACAGTGGGTCGTCGGGGACGGTCCGCGCGGCGAACCGCAGTTCGGGGCCTGGCCGACGCTCACCGACCCCGATATCGCGCAGACATCGCGCAGTTGGTCCACCCGGCTGGGCCTGGTGGCGGCGGGCCTCGGCATCACCGTCGTGCCGGACCTGATGCTGCCCGCGCTGCCCGCGGGGGTGCGAACCGTCGCGGTGACCGACAGCCGGTGGTCCGGCCGCGCGACCCTCGCCGTGACCCGGCAGCACCCCTCCGCCCCGGCGCACGCGGTCCTGGCGGCGCTGCGGACCCAGGCCGCGACGATCCGTGGCATGCGGCCCGCGGCGGGCCCTGGGGTCACGCCCCCGGCGGGCACGATTCCCCCACGCTGACCCGCTCCAGGCTCCGTACGAGCTGTACGGCGACGACGGCCCCGAGCCTTGGATCGCCGCGCGGCACGTAGTCGAGTACGGGGGGCCGCTCCAGGTCGTCGAGGTCGTACACGTACCCCTGTACGCCCGAGACCGGCGCCCGCAGTACCCATGCCACGGTCCACCCCCGCACCCGTCGCAACCCGTCGCACCACAGCGGCCCCGTCCTCAAGTGCTCAGCGCACACGGGCGGGTTGGCCTCCAGCGCGTACCGCCACTCGCCCGCCTCGCGGACCGGCAGCAGCGTCTCGGGCGGCGCGTATGGCAGCAGGTACGCCGTGCCCCTCCCCGGTACGTGCAGCGAAGGCCGCCCGCACACCTGGCAGCGCAAGCGCGCCATGAGCAGCCGCTGCCGCCGCCCGTGCACCTCCGCGTACCGCTGGCGCGTGTCACCGTCGACCCGGGGCGCGTACGGCAGCCACAGGACCCCGCGCTCGTCGCGGTCGCCGCGCGCCTCCCCGCGCAGGGCGAGCCGCCCTTCCCGTACCAGGAGGCGCGGCGGCGCGGGCAGCAGCGCCCGCTCCGAGTCCCAGGGGGCGACGAGGACCTGGAGCCCCGCGAACTCGTCCGGCAGCCGGGGTACTTCGCTCACGGCCGGCCTCCCTCGAAGGCGCAGGCGGGCGAGCCGGTCGCCGGAGCGGCGCGGCGCAGCGTGAAGAGCGGCCGTACGTGCAGGAGCAGCCACAGCCGGTCCGTCGCCATCCGCACCCAGTCCCGGTACACGACCGCCTGCGTGCTCAACGCCCGTTCGTCGTACGTGAGTACGGCGTGCGCCTCGCCGCGCCGCAGCGCCGTCGTGACCTCGCCCCACCCCACCCGCCTCCCCAGCGGCCCGCCCTCGTCCCAGCGAGCCGCCCCGCACAACCATCCCAGGGCGAAGGCGTGTTCGGCGAGCACAAGCAATTCGCCGTCCGGGCGCCCCTCCCTCCCGGTCGCGTACGGGATGACGCGCGGCGCCCACCCCTCCGCCCGCGCCACCCCGAACGTCTGCCGCACGAGCCCGAGCCGCACGCGGTGCGCCTCGCTCCACAGCAGCGGGGACCCGGTCAACTCGGGCCACACGATCCCACCGGGAGGCGTGAACGCCACCGGGGACGGCGCGGCGGACTCGTGACGCGGAGAGGAGTCGGGCATGGGCGTGCTCCTGCGGTGTGGTTCGGTGCGAAACATAGCGACATGTACGAACCGTCGGGAACGCCGGTTCGATACCGGTTCGAGGGCTCTGTCAACTACCGTGCTGCGTACGCAAGGGGGAGCGCAAGTGAACCTCCAGCGGAAGGCGCAGTGCACTGCGGAATGGCATATGCGCTGCGGCGCTGAAGGGGCCTTTCCCGTGCTGGGGAGTGCCAGAATCTGCGAAGGGGAGGAACAGTGGTGACGGAGACGGGGGGCTTTGGCCATGCCTAGGAAGCGTGAGGAGCGCAGTGGCGGCGCGAGCCGAGCAACGCTGGCCGCTTACCTGAAGGCTGCGAGGACGAATGTCTTCGTGGACGGCAAGCCCATGTCGAGGAAACATGCCGTCGAGGTGCTGAGTGAACGCGGTGCCCCGATAAGCGAGCGAACCCTGCTCAGCATTGAGAGCAGCGTCACGGGTATCCGAACGAAGGATGTCCTGCGGGCGATGATCGAGCTGTACGAGATTCCGGACTCGGAGCACGATCGCCTGATGGACCTGTGGTCCCATGATCGGGCCAACAGCGACTGGGCCATTGGCTACCGGCCCTACATGACGCCAAGCATGACGGCCTATGTGGGTCTGGAACCGGATGCCGACTCGATTCGTCTCTACCACCCGTCGGTTGTGCATGGCTTGTTTCAGACCCCGGCGTATGCGGAGGCGCTGTACGCCGCCGAACAGGATGTCGCCGACGTGACCAACGCTTTCATCGGCAAGCACTTGGGGCTTCGCGCCGAGCGCAGACGCCGGGTGCTGCAGCGACAGCCCAAGCCGGTCACCATCCGGGCAATCCTTGGCGAAGGCGCTCTGCGAGCGATAGTGGGAAACTCTGATGTCATGCAGGAGCAGTGGAGGGAACTTGCCTTTCTCTCCCGACTTCAGCACGTGCATATCCAGGTGCTCCCGTTCACCAGCCCCGGCTACCGTGGCCTGCACGACTTCGCCATCCTTGCGCTTCCCTCGCCGCTTCGTACGCTGGTTCAGGCCGATACCGCTTGGGGTGCTGTCAGTACCAGCGACAAGCCGTGGGAGGTTGCACGCTTCGTGCGAGCCTTCGACGAGATGTCCAGCTATGCGCTGGCTCCGGCGGAGACGCCGGACTTCCTGCACCACTTGAGCGAGGAAAGAGTCACCACGTGATCAACGAACAGCGCCCCGAGCAGCCCACTACTGGCTTCGTCAAGTCGTCCTACAGCAGCGGGGGATCGGGCAACTGCGTCGAGGTCGCCCGTACCGCCTCCGCTGTCTGGGTGCGTGATTCCAAGGACCTCGCTCGTCCGGCTTTCCGGGTGGGTGCGGAGGCTTGGGGGGCGTTTTTGCCGGAAACGCGTTGAGCTGAGGGGATTTCGGGGCTCGCTCACTGGGCAGTTCTTCGGGAGGCCGAAGTGAGGGAGCCTTGGAGTGCCCGTTTCTCTGCGTCGCCAGCACGCGCCACTTGTCTTCCGCAAGTCCTCGTACAGCAGCGGCAACAGCGGCAACTGCGTTGAGGTCGCCCGTACATCCTCTGCTGTCTGGGTGCGTGACTCGAAGGACTTGGCTCGCCCTGCCTTCCAGGTCGGCGCGGCGGCTTGGGAGGCGTTTCTGCCGGAAGCGCGTTGAGCGGAGGGGATTTCGGGGCTCGCTCACTGGGCAGCTCTCTTGGAGCCCGAAGTGAGGGAGCCCCGGAATGCCCGTTTCCCCGCGCTGCCAGCGCCCGCCACTCGTCTTCCGCAAGTCCTCGTACAGCAGCGGCAACACCGGCAACTGCGTCGAAGTCGCACTCTCTGACACACGCGTTCACGTCCGCGATTCCAAGGACCTCGACCGCTCCGCCTTCCGGATCGGTCCGGTGGCCTGGGCGGCATTCCTGTCCGGGGGGCTGGGCGAATGACGGCCGATGCCGGTTCCGGCGTGGTGTGGGAAACGTGGCGCGATCTGGAACGCGGCGGGCTTCTTCCCCCTTCAAGAGGAACGGCTGCCCGTCGTCGAGCGGACTCGGCGCTTTCGCACGTACTCGCCCACCCTCGTGTGCGGCCTCTTGCAGACCGCCGCCTACACCGAGGACGTCTTGCGCAACGTCCGCACGCGGCGCGACGTCCCGGACGACGTCATGGAGGCCGTCGCCTCGCGGATGACACGGCAGCGCGTGCTTCTCGACCGAGGAAAGGAGTTCGCGTTTGTCATCGAGGAACACGTGTTGCGCAATGCCGTCGGCGATGCGCGGACGCAGATCGAGCAACTCGACCGCCTGCTGACGACGGCCGAACTGCCCAACGTGCGCCTCGGGATCGTGCCCGGTGGGTTGGGGCGGGCGCGCGTCGCCCCCGAGGGGTTCTGGGTCTACGACTCCGATGCGGCCAGTGTGGAACTGGTCTCCGGCTACCTCAGACTCACCGCTCCCGCTGACGTCCAGGCGTACGCCGACGTCTTCGCCGAGCTGGACGGGATGGCCGCGCACGATGACGAGGCCCTTGCGCTCATCGCGCGCGCCCGCGCCGCCTTTGCGTGAGGCGGTGGACCGTCCGTTCTCGCCCAGCCGCGCCGCTCTGCGCGCCTGATGCCCGGCGAAACGGCGAGGTGAGGTGTGCCGGCGAGCTGACCGAGGCGATCCGCGCCCCACCCCGCCGCAACCGCTCCCCTCCCCGTCACTCCCGCGAGCGGTGGTCCAGGTCGGTCAGTTCCTGGGCGAAGGTGAGGTTGAGCGGTTCGGGGCCCACGTACCGCTGGCAGGGGCAGTTCCTCGCCTCGTAGCGCTCCGGCTTGTTCTCGGCGTCCCAGGCCACGGCCGCCCGCACCGACTCGTGGCAGTGGCCCTGCGTGTCGTGCGTCGCGAGGTGGTGTCCGCAGCCGCACACCGGCTCGGGCGGCCGGGCGGCGTCCACCCGCGCCCGTTCGCCGCGCGCCTTCGCCTCCGCGAGTTCGAGCCTGCGCCTGTGGCGCGTCCGCAGCGCCCGGCGCGCGCGCTCACCGATCCCGCCGCCCCCGAAGACGACCACGAAGAACAGCACCCACAACCACGTACTCACGTGCCCAACCCCCCGTCCGGCATGGATAGTTCGAGTCTACGCGCGGGGAGGCGAGGGGGAGCGGGCCTGCGGGCGGACGGCTTCGGGCCGCCCGTCCGCG
>NZ_JAAGLR010000755.1 GCF_010548245.1 Streptomyces sp. SID11385 | reverse complement strand
CACGGTGGTGCGCGCCACCCGGTCGCGGGCCGGGGGGGTGCACGGGCCGCGCCGCCCCGATGTCGTACCGCTCGGCGGGAAGTGAGCGCCACGGCCGCGGGGCCCCGCCCGATGATCCGCTTCGAGAACGTCGGCAAGCGGTACCCGGACGGCACCGTCGCGGTGCGCGACCTCTCCCTGGACGTCGCCGAGGGAGAGCTGGTCACCCTCGTCGGGCCTTCGGGGTGCGGCAAGACGACGACCATGATGATGGTCAACCGGCTCGTCGAGCCGACCTCGGGGCGCATCGAGGTGGACGGCGAGGACATCGCGCACGTCGACCCGGTCGCGCTGCGCCGCCGCATCGGTTACGTCATTCAGCAGGTGGGGCTCTTCCCGCACCGCACGGTGCTCGACAACACGGCGACGGTGCTCTCGCTGCTCGGCACGAAGCGGGGCCGGGCCAGGGCGCGCGCGAGGGAACTGCTCGCTCTCGTGGGGCTCGACCCGAAGACGTACGGTCCGCGCTATCCGCACCAGCTCTCGGGCGGGCAGCGGCAGCGGGTCGGGGTCGCGCGGGCGCTCGCGGCCGATCCGCCCGTGCTGCTCATGGACGAGCCCTTCGGCGCGGTGGACCCCGTGGTGCGCGAGCGGCTCCAGAACCAGTTCACCGACCTCCAGCGGCGCCTGCGCAAGACGGTGCTGTTCGTGACGCACGACATCGAGGAGGCGGTGCGGCTCGGGGACCGCATGGCGGTGTACGGGCCGGGGCGCATCGAGCAGTTCGACACGCCGCAGACCGTGCTCGGGCGTCCCGCGACCCCGTACGTCGCGGAGTTCGTCGGCACGGACCGGGGCCTGAAGCGGCTCTCGGTGACCGAGATCAGGCCCGAGGACCTGGAGGAGCCGCCGCTCGTGCGGCAGTCCGAGCCGTCCGCGCGCGCGGCGGCGCGGCTGCGGGCGGAGGGGGCGCGCTGGGCGGTGGTGCTCGACGCGGCGGGCGAGCTGCACGGCTGGGTGGGCGTGGACGAGGTGAGCGGCGGCGGGGAGCGGCCCGTCGGTGAGCTGGCACACCGGATGAACGCGTGGGTCCCGGTGGGCGCGCCGCTCAAGCAGGCGTTCGGCGAGATGCTCCAGCACGACGCGGGCTGGATCGCGGTGCTCGACGGGGCGCGCTTCCTCGGCGTCCTGACCCCGGGCAAGCTCCACGAGGCGCTGCGCCGCTCGGTGGACGCGGACGCGCGCGGGGTGGGGCGCGGGGACGTGGACTTCGAGTCGGTGGCGGACGCCTGAGCGGCGGTACGGGGCGGGGGGCGGCCTCCGGCGCACGGCGCCCCTCCCCCGTACCGCCGCCCACCTCGTACGTGCTCCCGCCCCCTGTCCCCGAGCCGTCAGGCGCTCGGGACCGCGTGGGCGCTCGGGGCCGCGAGGACGAAGTCCTGGCGCGTGACGTGACCCTCGCGGGGCAGGACGCGGCTCGCCGCGGGCCGGTGGCCCTTGGCGAGGGCGAGGACGCTGACCCAGTCCTCGGGCAGCCCCGCCGCGCCCCAGCGGCCCTCGTCGTCGGTGACGGTCTTCAGGAGCTGACGGCCGTCGTGGCCGAGGACGGTGATGAAGACGCCGGGCACGGGGCGGCCGTCGTCGTAGAAGACCTCGCCGCCGAGCACCGCCGTGCGCTCCCCGAAGGGGTCGTGCGCGCCGGGGGTGACGGCGTGCGGCACCGGGGCCTCCAGGGCCGGGTCCTCGACGGGTTCCTCGGGCGCCGCCGCCCCGGCGCGCTCGTGCTCCTTGCGCCGGGCGAGCACCGCCCCGACGACGACGAGCAGCAGGCCGAACACGAGCCACGCGCACAGCACGAGCGTCGGGCGCAGGATGCCCTTGCCGTCGAAGTAGAAGATGCCGTGCAGCGCCTCGATGACGTTGCCGAGCGGGAAGACCGGGTGCAGGGCGCGGAAGAAGGCGGGGACCATCTGGTACGGGATGGCGCCGCCGCTCGACGGGATCGAGAGCAGCACGAAGAGCGTGATGGCGACGCCGGGGATGAACTGCTTCACGAAGGGGACGAGCCCGTAGGTGACCCAGGCGACCGCTTGCGAGAGCAGGAAGAGGTAGAGAATGCCGAGCGGTTCGCCCGGGACGATGTCGAGGCCGCGCCCGACGAAGTAGGCGACGAGGCTCATGAAGGCGGACAGGCCCGCGAGGGTGAGCAGCTTGCCGCGCCGGGTGAGGTGGGCGCGGATGAGCATCATGACGGAGATGTAGGCGGAGATGTTGAGGGACATCGTGAGGTAGAAGAGCCCCGTACCGCTCGTGTCCCCGGAGGCGGTGGGGACGAGTTCGACCGTGTCGAGCTGTCCGCCCTGGCGCTCGACCAGCGTGCGGAAAGCGGTCGTGACGGCCTGTTCGAGGAGGGCGCCCTCGGCTTTGGCGAGGTAGAGGGTGGGGCGGCGGGCGTCTGCCGCGAAGGCGGCCTCGGTGTCGCGGTCGAGCACCTTGCGGCGTGCCTCGGCGGGCGAGCCGGCGGTGACGATGTCGAAGGCGCCGGGTGACGCCTTGCCGAAGGCCGCGCCGATCTCGCGCGCGGCCTGCGGGCCGGAGACGGCGACGCGCACGTCGTGCGGTGCCGGGTTGTGGAAGGGCAGCGCGTAGCAGAGCAGGAAGCCGAAGAAGAACAGGAGCGGGAACCACAGGCCGCCCGCGAGGGTGCGGGCGAGATCGGCGAGCCGGGCGCCGCGACCGCGCGGCTCGGGGGTCTCCTCGGTCATCGAAGCTGCCTTCCTGAGGGGTTCAGAGCAGGTGGTGGCGGTCGAGATAGTCGCGGGCGACGTCCTCGGGGAGGCGGCGCCAGCTGTCGACGCGGCGGTTGAGGTCGGCGAGGTCGGCGGTGGTGAGGACCTTGTTGAGGCGGCCGAGCGCGGTGGCGACGCGGCGCGAACCGGCCCGGGAGCGGTTGACGACGGGGACGAGGTAGTCGGCGTTCTGGAGCTTCTTGTCGTCGCGGAGCAGGACGAGCCCGAACTCGTCCAGCGTCGCGTCGGTCGTGGTGGTGGCGACGAGCTGGTCACGACCGTCTTGGACGGCCTTCTTCGCCTGCGTCGTGCCGAGGCCCTTGGGGTCGATCGCGGTGAGGTCGATGCCGTACGTCTTCTTCAGGCCCGGGGCGCAGTACGGGCGGGTCGCGCACTCGTCGCCCGCCGCGATGCGGACGGGGAGCTTCGCGCGGCCGAGGTCGGAGAGGGTGCGCAGGCCGTGCTTCCTCGCGTAGGCGCGGGTGACGGCGTACGCGTTCTGGTCGACCGCCTTGCCCGGGTCGAGGACGTCGAAGCCGCGCGCGGCGGCGAGGGCGCGCAGGCGGCGCATGGTGCGGTCGAGGTCGGGGGAGCCGACGGGTTCCGCGTCGGCGCCGTTCTTCTTGGCGTTCAGCCAGTCGGCGAACGTGGCGGCGTACTCGGGGACGACGTCGATCTGCCCGGATTCGAGCGCGGGCTCGTACAGCTCGCGGTTGGAGACGGTGAGCAGCCGGGTGCGGTAGCCGGCCTTGT
Organism: Streptomyces sp. SID11385; assembly: GCF_010548245.1. Taxonomy (GTDB): domain Bacteria; phylum Actinomycetota; class Actinomycetes; order Streptomycetales; family Streptomycetaceae; genus Streptomyces. Next base: position 20,901 of record NZ_JAAGLR010000755.1, on the reverse strand, counting down.
CGAGGAGCAGCTTGTACATGTGGGCGAGCAGGTCGCTCTCGGTGAAACCGGCCGAGCCGATGGTGAGCTGCTTGCTGTCGCCCGGGGGCGCGGTGACCTCGTTCCGGTTCTCCAGGGACGGGCCGGTGGAGCAGGCGGTGAGCTGGGCGAGGAGGGCGAGGCTCGTCAGCGCCGTACGAGTGCGGCGCCGCGTGCCGCCCGGGGTACGGGTCACCGCGCGGCCTCCTGTGCGCGTACCGGCAGCCACCGCTCCCCCAGCGCGAAGGCGCCCTCGACGAGGAGCGCGAAGACGGCGACGAGGACGGCGCCCGCGACGACCTGCGGGGTCGAGGCGAGGTTGAATCCGGCGGTGATGATGCGGCCGAGCCCGCCGCCGCCCGCGAGCGCGGCGATCGTCGCCGTCGCGACGAGCTGGACGGCGGCGATGCGGACGCCGGTGAGGACGAGCGGGGCCGCGAGCGGCAGTTCGACGCGCCACAGGAGCTGCCGCCCGGTCATGCCCATGCCGCGCGCGGCGCGCACCACCTCGCGGTCCACGCCCCGCATCCCGACGTAGGCGTTGGTGAGCAGCGGCGGCACGGCGAAGAGGACGAGCGCGATGACGGTGGGGCCCTCGCCGAGCTTGCCGACCGGGGTGAGCAGGAGGAGGACGAGGACGGCGAAGGTGGGGACGGCGCGGCCGATGTTGGCGAGGTTGACGGCGAGGGCGCCGCCGCGCCCGATGTGGCCGAGGACGAGGGCGACGGGGAGCGCGAGGAGGCAGCTGACGAGCAGGCAGACGAGGGTGAGCAGGACGTGTTCGCTCAGGCGGTGCGCGATGCCGTTCTCGCCGGACCAGTGCGCGGGGTCGCTCAGCCAGTCCCAGGTGTCGCCGAGTACGTTCACGCGCGGGTCCACGGGGTGAGGAGGCGGCCGAGCAGGAGGAGGAGCAGGTCGGCGGCGACGGCGAGGAGGACGCACAGGACCGAGGCGGTGAGCACCTGGGCCTTGAAGTAGGTGTTCATGCCCTGGTAGATGAGGTTGCCGAGGCCGCCGAAGCCGACGATGGCGCCCACGGTGACGAGCGAGACGGCCGAGACCATCGCGATGCGCAGGCCCGCGAAGGCGGCGGGCAGCGCGAGGGGCAGTTCGACCGCGAGGAGCAGCCGCAGCGGCCCGTACCCCATGCCGCGCGCCGCCTGCCGGGTCTCCTCGGGCACGGCGCGCAGCCCGGCGAGGAGGTTGCGGACCAGGAGCGTGAGCGAGTACAGGACGAGCCCCGCGACGACGAGGGTCGCCGAGAGCCCGTACACGGGCAGGAGCAGCGAGAACATCGCGAGGGACGGGATCGTGTAGAGCACCGTGGTGAGCGCGAGCAGCGGCCCGGCCGTCCAGCGCAGGCGGCGCGCGAGGACGGCGAGCGGGACGGCGATGACGAGCGCGATGCCGACGGCGGCGGCGGTCAGCTCGACGTGCTGCGCGACGGCGTCGAGCAGCACGTGCCGCCGGGTGGTCAGGTACGTGCCGCAGATCCACTCGTTGCGTGCGAGGCAGTCGTCGGGGGTGGCTGGGCTGGCGCTCACCTCCCCATTCCAGCGGCGGCGCGGGGTGCGGGCACGTTCGGGCGGACCGTCCGGGTGGCGTGCGGCGGTGAGCGCTAGGTTGAGCGGCATGAGCAATCTGGACACCCACCCCGTGCCGAAGCCGTGCGGCGGTCGCGAGGACGTACTCGCGGCGCCCGTGCGCGAGCTGCTGAGCCCCCGTCGGGTGCCGCTCGGCGAGTCGACGGAGGTACGGCGGCTGCTGCCGAACCTCGGCCGCCGCATGATCGGTGCCTGGGCCTTCGTCGACCACTACGGGCCCGACGACATCGCGGACGAGCCCGGGATGCAGGTGCCGCCGCACCCGCACATGGGCCTCCAGACGGTGAGCTGGCTGCACGAGGGCGAGGTGCTGCACCGCGACTCGCTGGGCTCGCTCCAGACGATCAGGCCCCGCGAACTGGGCCTCATGACCTCGGGCCGTGCGATCTCGCACTCCGAGGAGAGCCCCCGCCCGCACGCGCGCTACCTGCACGGGGCCCAGCTCTGGGTGGCGCTGCCGGACGAGGCGCGCCATGTGGCCGCGCACTTCGAGCACCACGCGGACCTTCCGCACGTCACGGCCCCGGGGCTCGACGCAACGGTGGTGCTCGGCACGCTCGACACGGCGACGTCGCCCGGTACGACGTACTCCCCGCTCGTCGGCGCGGACCTCGCGCTGCGCGAGGGCACGGAGGCGGACCTGCCGCTGAACCCGGACTTCGAGTACGGGGTCCTCGCGATGTCGGGCGAGCTGTCCGTGGACGGGGTGCCCGTGACGCCGGGGTCGATGCTGTACCTCGGCTGCGGGCGCACGAGCCTGCCGCTGCGGGCCGTGTCGGACGCGGGCGCGATGCTCCTGGGCGGGGAGCCCTTCGCGGAGAGGCTGCTCATGTGGTGGAACTTCGTGGGCCGTACGCAGCAGGAGATCGAGCGGGCCCGCGAGGACTGGATGACGAGCGACCGCTTCGGCGAGGTCCACGGCTACGACGGCGCACGCCTGCCCGCGCCCGCGCTGCCGCCCGTACCGCTGAAGCCGCGGGGGCGGGAGCGGTGAGGGCGGGCCGGGCGCGGGCGCGTTCCGTGGGCCCGTGCCCCGGTCACCAGTCGTGCACGGTGCCGTCCGCGAGCCGGTTCACGGGGAGGTAGGCGGGCGCGTACGGGAAGCGCGCGGCGGCCTCGTCGTCGAGCGTGACGCCGAGGCCGGGTTCCTCGCCCGGGTGCAGGAGGCCGTCGGTGAAGCGGTAGGAGGTGCGGAAGACCTCCAGGGTGTGCGGGGAGTGGCGCATGTACTCCTGGATGCCGAAGTTGTGCACGGCGAGGTCCAGGTGGAGGGCGGCGGCCATGCCCACCGGGGAGATGTCGGTGGGCCCGTGCATTCCCGACCTGACGCCGTACACGGCGGCGAGGTCGAGGACGCGGCGCATGCCCGTGACCCCGCCGGCGTGCGTGACGGAGGAGCGGACGTAGTCGATGAGGCGTTCGCCGAGCAGCGTCGTGTAGTCGTGCACGGAGTTGAAGACCTCGCCGATCGCGAGCGGCGTCGTGGTGTGCTGCCGCACCAGGCGCAGTGCCGCCTGGTCCTCGGCGGGCGTGACGTCCTCCAGCCAGAACAGGTCGTACGGTTCGAGGCTCTTGCCCAGGCGCGCGGCCTGGAGCGGCGTCATGCGGTGGTGCCCGTCGTGCAGGAGGGGCAGCCCGGGGCCGAACTCGGCGCGCACGGCCTCGAAGACGGTGGGGATGTGCCGCAGGTACGCGGCGGTGTCCCACTGCTCCTCGGTGGGGCGGGCCGTGCGGCGCGCGGGCTCGTAGTCGTAGCGCTCGCCCGCGCCGTTCGCCGAGGCGGCGACGCCGTAGACGGAGTCGAGGCCGGGTACGCCGCTCTGCACGCGTATCGCGCGGTAGCCGGCCTCCAGGTGCGCGCGCACGGAGTCGAGCAGTTCGGGGATGTCACGTCCGGAGGCGTGGCCGTAGGCGAGCGCGCCGGTGCGGCAGGCACCGCCGAGCAACTGGTAGAGCGGCATGCCGGCGCGCTGGGCCTTGATGTCCCACAGCGCGACGTCGACGGCGGCGATCGCGGCCATCGTGACAGGTCCGCGCCGCCAGTACCCGCCCCGGTACAGGTACTGCCAGGTGTCCTCGATCGCGTCGGCGTCGCGGCCGGTCAGCAGCGGCACGATGTGGTCGCCGAGGTAGGAGGCGACGGCCAGTTCCCGGCCGTTGAGGGTCGCGTCACCGAGGCCGGTGAGACCGTCCTCGGTGGTGATGCGAAGAGTGACGAAATTGCGGCCGGGACTCGTGACGACGACGTCCGCTGCGTGGATCTTCACCGGGTGGGTCCTTCGGTGGGGGTATGAGGGCTCGCCCTGTCAGGTATACCGATTTACCTGAGTGCTGTCGATACCTCTGCCACTGCGCCATTGACCGATGGACATTCATGGTGGAACGTTTTCTCGACGAGCACGCGCCTCCCCCTGCTCGCGCTGGGGCGCGGGGAGCCCCGCTCACTCCCCCGCCCGTTCCTCCCGGACCCGGTACGGCACGAACGTGCTGCTGCGTTCGTCGATCGTGAGGGTGTGGCCCACGGGCGGGGTCGCGCGCTGGGGGCAGTCGAGATGTTCGCAGACGCGGCAGCCCATGCCGATGGGGGTGTCCGAGGCGGCGTTGTCGAGGTCGAGCCCTTCCGAGTAGACGAGGCGGCCCGCGTGGCGGACCTCGCAGCCGAGGCCGATCGCGTACGTGCTGCCGCGCTCGCCCCAGGCGCCGCCGCGCCGCGTGACGGTGCGCGCGGTCCACAGGTGGCGGCTGCCGTCGGGCATGCGGGTGAGCTGGACGTGCACGCGGCCCGGCGCGGTGAACGCCTCGTAGATGTTCCACAGGGGGCACGTGCCGCCCGAGCGCGAGAAGGGGAACCCGGTCGCGGACTGGCGCTTGGACATGTTGCCCGCGCGGTCGACGCGGACGAACGACAGCGGGACACCGCTCAGGCGCGGGCGTTGCAAGGTGCTGAGGCGGTGGCACATGGTCTCGTAGCCGAGGCCGTAGTGGTCGCCGAGGCGTTCGATGTCGTAGCGGTACTCCTCGGCGCGCGCGTGGAACTCGCGGTACGGGAGGACGAGGGCGCCGGCGAAGTAGTGCGCGAGGCCGATACGGGTGAGCGCGTGGGCGGGTGACTGGCGGGGGAAGTTCTCGGCCGCGAGCGAGTCGAGTTCGGAGCCGTACTCCAGGAGCGCGAGCTGCGCGGCCATGCGGAAGGTCTGCTGGCCCGGGCGCAGGCGCGGCGAGAGGTGCAGGGTGCGGCTCGCGGCGTCGTAGCGGTGCAGGTGGGGACCGGCCGTGGTCGCGACGTGCACGCCGTGCTGGGCCTCCAGGTGCTCGGCGAGGGTCTGGCCCGCCGTGCCGGGGCGGACGCGGAGTTCCCCGGCGAGGTCTTCCGCCGCGAGGTCGAGGTCGTGGAAGTAGTTGCGGCGCTCGTAGAAGAAGTCCCGCACCTCCTCGTGCGGTGAGCCGGGGAACTCCCGCTGCTCCTCGGGGCCGCCGCCGCGTCCCGAGAGCTGCTCGGTGAGGCGCTGGGAGCGGCGCTGGAGGTCGAGGAGGAGACGCGCGGCGCCGGGGGTGCGGGTGGCGATCTCCTCCAGTTCGCCGGGCAGGACCCGGCCCTCGTCCAGCGGCGCCGCGAGGGCTTCGCGCAGGTCGGCGAGGAGGCGGGTGGAGTCGCGGGCGGAGAAGAAGGACGCGTCGATGCCGAAGGTCTCGCCGATCTTGAGCAGGACCGGGACGGTGAGCGGTCGCGAGTCGTGCTCCATCTGGTTCAGGTAGCTCGGCGATATGCCGAGGGTGCGAGCGAGTTCGGCCTGGCTCAGGCGGCGTTCCTCGCGCAGTCGGCGCAGTCGCGCGCCCGCATAAGTCCTGGCCATGGCAGGCCCCCTCCGTCACTCCACGTCACTCCCGGCGAGAGTGGGAGCCACCTTAGCGGCCACGAGGGGATTGGCAAGCTTCGCAAAGCTGGCGGGGGAAGATTCACAGACTTCACAGATTTCCCCCCTTGATGGCACTCAGTGCCAGTGCCACAGTCGAGTCATCGCCCCGATCCCGCAAGGGAAACGAGGGCATCGCGGCGGGGCGGACAGCTCCAGTGGACTTAGTGCGACACTCCGTGCCGCACAGGGCTGAGTCCGGTCCCCCCGCCTCACAACCGTGACACCTCACCACAGCGACATCACTGCGACACCTCCAGGGAGACGGTGACCCTCATGGGCAAGACGACCGACCGCGCAGCCGAACTGACCCGCCGCTGGGCCGAGGACCCCCGCTGGAAGGGCATCGAGCGGACGTACTCCGCCGAGGACGTCGTGCGCCTCGCCGGCAGCGTCCGCGAGGAGCACACGCTCGCCCGGCGCGGCGCCGAACGCCTGTGGCGCCAGCTCCACGAGCGCGACTACATCCACGCGCTGGGTGCCCTTACCGGCGGTCAGGCCGTCCAGCAGGTCAAGGCCGGGCTCCAGGCCATCTACCTCTCGGGCTGGCAGGTCGCGGCGGACGCCAACCTCGCCGGGCAGACGTACCCGGACCAGAGCCTCTACCCGGCCAACTCGGTCCCGCAGGTCGTGCGCCGCATCAACAACGCGCTGCTCCGCGCCGACCAGATCGCGACCGCCGAGGACGACGGCGACACGACCGACTGGCTCGCGCCGATCGTCGCCGACGCCGAGGCCGGTTTCGGCGGCCCGCTCAACGCCTTCGAGCTGACGAAGGCGATGATCGCCGCGGGCGCGGCCGGTATCCACTACGAGGACCAGCTCGCCTCCGAGAAGAAGTGCGGCCACCTCGGCGGCAAGGTCCTCGTGCCGACCTCGCAGCACATCCGCACCCTCAACGCGGCCCGCCTCGCGGCCGACATCGCGGACACGCCGACCCTCGTCATCGCCCGTACGGACGCGCTCGCCGCGACCCTGCTCACCAGCGACGTCGACGAGCGCGACGCGCCCTTCGTCACCGGGGAGCGCACGTCCGAGGGCTTCTACCACGTGCGCAACGGCATGGCGCCGGTCATCGCCCGCGGTCTCGCCTACGCCCCGTACGCGGACCTCATCTGGGTCGAGACCGGCACCCCGGACCTCGCGCAGGCCAGGGAGTTCGCCGAGGCGATCCACGCCGAGCACCCGGACCAGATGCTCGCCTACAACTGCTCGCCGTCCTTCAACTGGCGCGCCGCGCTCGACGACGACCAGATCGCGAAGTTCCAGCGCGAGCTGGGGGCGATGGGCTACCGCTTCCAGTTCATCACCCTCGCCGGCTTCCACTCCCTCAACCACGGGATGTTCGACCTGGCGCGCGGCTACGCCGAGCAGGGCATGACCGCCTACGTCGACCTCCAGGAGCGCGAGTTCGCCGCGCAGGCCCAGGGCTTCACCGCCGTGCGCCACCAGCGCGAGGTCGGCACGGGCTACTTCGACCTCGTCTCCACGGCCGTCAACCCGGCCTCGTCCACCACCGCGCTGGCCGGCTCCACCGAGGCCGAGCAGTTCCACTAGCCGGACCGGGACGAAGGCGGGCCCCACTCCTCGCCCGCCCTCGCCCTCTCCTCGCGGGACGCGCCTTCCGGCGCCCCCGCACCGGGGACGCGCGCCTTCGCGTCGGCGCGCGTCCCCGCACCCCCCGAGTCGAACGGGGGCCGGGCACCCGTCTCCGTCCGGCCCCCGTTCCTCGCGCCCCCACCCGGTCCCCCGGGCCGCGCGTCCCCCGTGATCCGCCGTCCCGGCCCCGCCTCAGGAGGTCCCCGATGCCCACCCTCGCCCCGGCCCGTACCGTCCGGGTCCTCGCCGCCCCCGGCGCGCGCCACGAAGAGATCCTCACGCCTGCCGCGCTGGACTTCCTCGGCGCGCTCGTGGCCGCCTTCGGCGAGCGCCGCCAGTGGCTGCTGCGCGAGCGGCGCCGCCAGGCGCACCGCCTCGCCGCCGGAATCCGCCTCGACTTCCCACTCGTCACGACGCCGGTGCGCACCGACCGCTCCTGGCGCGTCGCGCCCCCGGCGCCCGGGCTCGCCGAGCGGCACGTGGAACTCGTGGGCCCGCCCACGCCGGGGGCCGCCGCCGCCGCGTACGGCTCGGGCGCCTCGACATGGACCGCCGACTTCGAGGACGCCACCTCGCCGACCTGGCACACCGTCCTCGACGGGCACCTCCTCCTCAAGGATCTCGCCCGCACCCCGCGCGCCGGCGAGGGCCCCACGCTCGTCGTGCGCCCGCGCGGCTGGCACCTCGACGAAGCGCACCTGGAGTACGGCGGACAGCCGGTGCCCGCCGCGCTCGCGGACTTCGCGCTCTTCTTCTTCCACAACGCGAAGGCACTCGTCGAGGCGGGCCACGGCCCGTACTTCTGCCTGCCGAAGCTGGAGAACCGGTACGAGGCGCGGCTGTGGAACGACGTCTTCCTGCTCGCCCAGGAACTGATCGGCCTCCCGGCGGGGACCGTGCGGGCCTCGGCGCTCATCGAGACGATCACCGCGGCGATGGAGATGGAGGAGATCCTGCACGAACTGCGGGAGCACAGCTCGGGGTTGATCGCCGGGCGCTGGGACTACCTGTTCAGCCTCATCAAGACCTTCGGGCACCGCACCGACTTCCTCCTGCCCGACCGCGCGCGCCTGCCGATGACGGCGCCGTTCCTGCGCGCGTACACCGAACTCCTCGTGCGCACGTGCCACCGGCGCGGCGCGCACGCGATCGGCGGCATGGCCGCGCAGGCGCCCGAGGGCGGCGCGGCGGCGATCGAGGCGGCGCTCGCCGAGGTGCGGCGCGACAAGGAGCGGGAGGCCGAGGACGGTTTCGACGGCTCGTGGGTCGCGCACCCGGGGCTCGTCCCGGTGGGCCGCGAGGTCTTCCGCGGTGTCCTCGGCGAGCGCCCGCACCAGCTCGACCGCACGCGCGACGACGTCGAGGTCCGGGCCGCGGAACTCCTCGCCGTGCCGCGCCTGACCGGGGCGCCCGGCCCGGAGGGGGTGCGGGGCAGCGTGGCACTCGCGGTCCGCTACTTCGACCGCTGGCTCGGCGGTACGGGGCTGCTGGACCAGGGCGGCCTCATCGCCGACGCGGCGACCGCCGAGATCGCCCGCACCCAGATCTGGCAGTGGCTGCGGCATGGCGCGGTGCGCCGCGAGACGGTGGAGCGGCACCTCGACGAGGAGCTGAACGCGCTGGCGGCGGAGGGAGGCTGCAGTGATCCTGCCGCAGTGCGGGAGTTGTTCGCGGCGACGGCGTTGGGGGCTGAACTGCCGTTGTTCTTCACGCAGTACGGGTACGACAAGTATGTGGCGAGCTGACGCCTCAAACGCCGGAGGGGCATATCCAGCCCCTCCGGCGTTTGAGGAGCGGGGTCCGGGGCGGAGCCCTGGCCGCCGGCCCCGACAGAGGGTGCTCCCACCCTCAACGGTGCCGAAATTCCGGCTTCCGCTTGTCGGTAAACGCCGCCATGCCCTCCTTCTGGTCCGCGAAAGCGAACACCGAGTGGAACAGGCGGCGTTCGAAGTGCACGCCCTCCGCGAGGGTCGTTTCGAAGGCCGTGTTGACCGCTTCCTTCGCCATCATGGCGGCCGGGGCCGAAAGGTTCGCGATCGTCTCGGCGGCGGCGAGCGCTTCCGTGAGGAGGTCGGCGGCGGGGACGATCCGCGAGACGAGGCCCGCGCGTTCGGCCTCGGTCGCGTCCATCGTGCGCCCGGTCAGGCACAGGTCCATCGCCTTCGCCTTGCCGACCGCGCGGGTCAGCCGCTGCGAGCCGCCGATCCCCGGGATCACGCCGAGCTTGACTTCGGGCTGCCCGAACCGCGCCGTGTCCGCGGCGATCAACAGATCGCACAGCATGGCGAGTTCGCAGCCTCCGCCGAGCGCGTGACCCGCGACGGCCGCGATCGTGGGCGTGCGCAGCCTGCCGAGCCGGTCCCAGGCCGAGAACCAGTCGTGCAGGTACATCTCGACGGACGTGCGCGGCGCCATCTCGGTGATGTCCGCCCCGGCCGCGAAGGCCCGATCGGAGCCCGTGATCACGAGACAGCCGACGTCCGGGTCCCGGTCCGCCTCCTCCGCCGCGCCGACCAGTTCCTCCATGAGCCGCGCGTTGAGCGCGTTGAGCGCCTTCGGGCGGTTCAGGGTGAGCAGCGCGACGCGGCCCCTGCGCTCGGAAAGGATCGTCTCGTACGTACTCATTCGGCCGCCTTCCCCGAGTCGTCCCGCAGGACCCGCACGATGCCCGAGAAGTCCTCCTCGGCGCCCCGCCCTTCGGCGTACGCCGCGTACATCTCCGCCGCGCGCAGCCCCAGTTCGGCCCGGACGCCGCCCGCGCGGACCGCGTTGGCCGCCAGGCCGAGGTCCTTGGCCATGAGCGGGGCGCCGAAGCCGGGGCGGTAGTCGCGGTTGGCCGGGGACGCCGGGACGGGCCCAGGCACGGGGCAGTTGACGCTGAGCGCCCAGCACTGGCCCGAGGCGGTCGAGGCGACGTCGTAGAGGGCCTGGTGCGAGAGGCCGAGGCTCTCGGCGAGGACGAACGCCTCGCTCACGGCGATCATCGAGACGCCGAGGATCATGTTGTTGCAGATCTTCGCGGCCTGCCCGGCACCCGCGGCGCCGCAGTGCACGACCTTCTTGCCCATGACGTCGAGCAGCGGCAGCGCCTCGGCGAACTCCGCCTCTCCCCCGCCCACCATGAACGTGAGCGTCCCGGCCTCGGCGCCGACGACGCCGCCCGAGACGGGCGCGTCGAGACAGCGCATCCCGCGCCCGGCGGCGAGCGCGTGCACGGCGCGCGCGTCGGCGACGTCGATCGTGGAGCAGTCGACGAAGAGGGTGCCGGGGCGCGCGGCGCCGAGGATGTCCTCGTACAGGCCGAGCACGTGGCGCCCGGCGGGGAGCATGGAGATCACGAGGTCGGCGCCGGTCACGGCCTCGACGGCGCTCGCGGCGGCCTCGGCCCCCGCCTCGACGCCCGCTTCGAGCGCGGCGGGCACGAGGTCGAAGGCGCGCACGGTGTACTCGGCGCGCACGAGGTTCGCGGCCATGGGGGCGCCCATGTGCCCGAGCCCGATGAACGCGACGGTGCTGACCTTCTTGTCGGTACTGCTCACCGTGTCACCTCCGGTGTCGGGGCGAGCCCGAGTTCGCGCTCGCCCAGGGGTGTGAAGAAGCGTGCGACGTCGGCGGCGTCGACCTCGGCGAGCGAGGCCGGGTTCCAGTGCGGGTCGCGGTCCTTGTCGACGACCTGCGCGCGGACGCCTTCGACGAGGTCGGGCGTGGCGAGGCACGTGAGCGAGACGCGGTACTCCTGGTCGAGCGCCTGCTCCAGACTGCCGAGCGCGCGGACGCGGCGGAGCGCTTCGAGGGTCACCTTGAGACTCCTCGGGGAGCGGCCTTCGAGGGTCGCCGCGTCGGCGTGGGCGGCGTCCTCGGGGCGGGCCCGCAGGCGCGCGATGATCTCCTCGACGGTGTCCGCCGCGTAACAGGCGTCGATCCAGGGGCGGTCGGTGTCGAGCGCGGCGGGCGGCGCCTCGGCCGCGTACCGTTCGACGGCCTCCTTCGCCGGCAGGGTGGCGAGCGCGGCGAGGAGTTCCGGCAGGGCGCTGGACGGTACGTAGTGGTCGGCGAGGCCGAGGCGCAGCGCGTCACCGGGCCCCGCGACCGTGCCGGTGAGGGCCTGGCGGGTGCCGAGGTGTCCGGGGGCGCGCGAGAGCAGCCACGTACCGCCGACGTCGGGTACGAAGCCGATGCCGGTCTCGGGCATCGCTGCCTTCGTGCGCTCGGTGACGATCCGGACGGAGCCGTGGGCGGAGACGCCGATGCCGCCGCCCATGACGATGCCGTCCATGACGGCGACGTACGGCTTGGGGTAGTGCGGGAGGCGGGCGTTGAGCAGGTACTCGTCACGCCAGAAGTCCGCGGCCTCCTGCCCGTCGCCGTCGCGCGCCGCCTCGTAGATGGCGCGGATGTCGCCGCCCGCGCACAGGCCGCGCTCCCCCGCCCCGGTGAGGACGACGGTCTCGATCGTGTCGTCCTCCTCCCAGGCGGTGAGGGCGGCGTCGATGAGGCCGACCATCTCGTGCGTGAGGGCGTTGAGGGCGCGGGGGCGGTTGAGGACGAGGTGGGCGGCCCGTCCCGCGACCGAGGTGAGGACCGGACCCTCCTCGGCGCCGCTCTTCTCCGCGCCGCTCCCCTGGGCGCCGCTCACCGCGCGGCTCCTGTGAGACCCCTGGCCACGATGACGCGCATGATCTCGTTGCTCCCTTCGAGGATCTGGTGGACCCGCAGGTCCCGGACGATCTTCTCGATACCGTACTCGTGCAGGTAGCCGTAGCCGCCGTGGAGTTGGAGCGCGCGGTCGGCGATCCGGAAGCCGGTGTCGGTGGCGAAGCGCTTGGCCATCGCGATGAGTTGCGGGGCCTGCGGGTCCTTGTTGTCCAGGGCGTCGGCGGCCTGGTGGAGCAGGGCGCGCGCGGCGGCGAGTTCGGTGGCCATGTCGGCGAGGCGGAAGCGCAGCGCCTCGGACTCGATGAGCGGCTGCCCGAACGCCTCGCGCTCGGTGAGGTGCGTCAGCGAGCGGTCGAGCGCGGAGCGGGCGCCGCCGAGCGAGCACGCCGCGATGCCGAGCCGGCCGCCGTTGAGGCCGTTCATGGCGATGCGGAAGCCCTGCCCCTCGTCGCCGAGCATGCGCTCGGCGGGCACCCGCACGCCGTCGAGGATCACCTGCCGGGTCGGCTGGGCGTTCCAGCCCATCTTGTGCTCGTTGGGCCCGAAGCCGAGCCCGGGGTCGTCCTTGTCGACGAGGAAGGCGCTGATGCCGTCGGGACCGGCGCCTCCCGTACGGGCCATGACGAGGTAGAGCCGGGCGGCGCCCGCGCCGGAGATGAACTGCTTGACGCCGGTGAGGACCCAGTCGTCGCCGTCGCGCACGGCCCGGGTCGAGAGCGCGGCGGCATCCGAGCCGGCGCCCGGCTCGGTGAGGCAGTAGCTCGCGAGGTCGTCCATGGCGCACAGCCCCGGCAGGTAGCGGGCGCGCTGGGCCTCGTCGCCGTAGGTGTCGACCATCCAGCCGACCATGTTGTGGATCGACAGGTAGGCGGCGACGCAGGGGCAGCCGGTGGCGAGCGCCTCGAAGACGAGGACGCCGTCGGCGCGCGTGAGGCCGGAGCCGCCGGACTCCTCGCGGACGTAGACGCCGCCGAGGCCGAGCCCCGCGGCCTTGCGCAGGACGTCGACGGGGAAGTGCTTCTCGCGGTCCCACTCCAGGGCGTGCGGGGCGAGGTGGTCCCCGGCGAAGTCGAGCGTGGTCTCGACCAGGGCCCGCTGGTCCTCGCTCAGCAGCGTGTCGTACGTGGTGGTGTGGTGTGTGGTGGTGCTCATGGTGGTGCCCTCAGCCCATCGTCGGGAGGGTGAAGCTCGCCCCTTCGCGCAGCCCCTTGGGCCAGCGCGAGGTGACGGTCTTGGTGCGGGTGTAGAAGCGGATCGAGTCCGGTCCGTGCTGGTTGAGGTCGCCGAAGCCGGACGCCTTCCAGCCGCCGAAGGTGTGGTACGCGACGGGCACCGGGATCGGCACGTTGACGCCGACCATGCCGGTGTTGACGCGGCGCGTGAAGTCGCGGGCGGTGTCGCCGTCGCGGGTGAAGATCGCGACGCCGTTGCCGAAAGGGTGTTCGCTCGGCAGGCGCAGCGCCTCCTCGTAGTCGGCGGCGCGCACGACGCTCAGGACGGGGCCGAAGATCTCCTCCTGGTAGATCCGCATACCGGGGGTCACGCGGTCGAAGAGCGAGGCGCCGGCGAAGAAGCCCTTCTCGTGTCCGGCGAGGGTGAAGTCGCGTCCGTCGACGACGAGTTCGGCCCCTTCCTGGACGCCGAGGTCGACGTAGGAGCGGACGCGGGCGAGGGCGTCAGGACCGACGAGCGGCCCGAAGTCGGCCTCGGGGTCGTCGCTCGTGCCGATCCGGAGCCCGGCGATGCGCTCCTTGAGGCGGGCCACGAGCGCGTCGGCGGTCTCCTCGCCGACGGGCACGGCGACGGAGATCGCCATGCAGCGCTCCCCCGCCGAGCCGTACCCGGCGCCGACGAGGGCGTCCACGGCCTGGTCGAGGTCGGCGTCGGGCATCACGATCATGTGGTTCTTGGCGCCGCCGAAGCACTGGGCGCGCTTGCCGTTCGCGGCGGCGCTCGCGTAGATGTGCGCGGCGATGGGCGTGGAGCCGACGAAGCCGAGTGCCTGGACGCGCGGGTCCTCGATGAGGGTGTCGACGGCGCGGCGGTCGCCGTTGACGACGTTGAGGACCCCGGCGGGCAGCCCGGCTTCGAGGAAGAGTTCGGCGAGGCGCAGCGGCACCGAGGGGTCGCGCTCGGAAGGCTTGAGGAGGAAGGCGTTGCCGCAGGCGAGGGCGGGGGCCGCCTTCCAGAGCGGGATCATCGCGGGGAAGTTGAAGGGCGTGATGCCCGCGACGACGCCGAGCGGGGAGCGCAGCGAGTGCACGTCGATGCCGGTCCCGGCGTTGTCGGTGAACTCACCCTTCATCAGGTGCGGGATTCCGGCGGCGAACTCGACGACTTCGAGGCCGCGCTGGAGGTCGCCGTGCGCGTCGGCGATCGTCTTGCCGTGCTCGCTCGACAGGAGGCGGGCGATCTCGTCCTTCTCCTGGTCGACGAGCTGGAGGAAGCGGAGCAGCACGCGGGCGCGGCGCTGCGGGTTCCACTCGCCCCACTCCCGCTGCGCGCGGGCCGCGTCGGCGATCGCGGCCTCGGTCTCGGCGCGGCTCGCGAGCGGTACGCGGGCCTGCACCTCGCCGGTGTTGGGGTCGTAGACGTCGGCGAAGTCCCCGGAGGTGCCGGGGGTGTGCTTGCCGCCGATGAAGTGGGTGAGTTCGCGTACGGGGGCGCGGTCGGGCGCACTGGCCATGAGGAGCCTGCTCTCGTCGGACGGTACGGAGGGCGAGCGGTACGGATCGGGCGGTACGGGACCAAGCGGTGCGGGTCGGCCGGTACGGGGCCGGACGAGTGCGGGCGGCTCACCCCTCTCGGACATCTCTGACTATCAGGGCAGCACGGATCGTCCCACGGGCGGTCGCCGATCCCGGATCACCGCGCCCCTGAACTGCCCGGACTATATAGTTGGACGTCCTAGTAAATCCAGCCTCCGCACGGGGACGTCGACAAAGCCGCAGGTCGGGCGGGGTGTGTTGAGGGCCCGTCAGCGCGCTGGGCGGGGCGCGGGGCGTCTCACCGCGCGCGGGAGCGCCGCCCGCGGGCCCGGACCAGGTAGACGGCCCCCGCCAGGACGACCACGGCTCCTCCGGCCGCTCCCCACACGGCGGCGTGTCCCCCGTCGCCCGGCCGCGGCTCCTCGCCGACGACGGCCGCGACGCGTGCCGTGTCGTCGGCGGGCTCCGGGTCGGCCGGGTACTCCTTGCCGTCCTTGCCGCGCAGCCGCACGGAGCCCTCCGCGGGGAGGGTGCCGAGGCGGACGCGGAAGGTGAGCAGTTGCGTGTCACCCGGTTCGTGGACGGTGAGGGGGCACGTGTAGACGCCGGCCTTGTCGTGCGTGCACAGCGGCTCGAAGTAGTCCTCGTCCAGCTCCTCCATGGGCTCCTTGAGCACGCGGGAGCCCTTGGGCGGGGTGAACTCGATCTTGACGGACGGGTATCCGCCGGGGTCTCCCGGGCCCTTGTTCGTGGCGCCCACCCGGATGTCGTGCTCCTCGCCGCCGTGGCCGCGCAGGCGGGCGCCGACCGCCGCGAAGTCGGAGGGGTTGTCGACGGAGAAGCGGGTCCAGGCGGTGGCCTCGCGGCTCCAGGTGCCCGTCGTGCCGGTGCCGGGCTCCGGGCGCAGGGCGGGGCCCTTGCCGGGCTCGCCCCGCTCGGGGACGACGACGCCGTCGTACGGGCCGAGGTCGAGGGGCCAGGCGGACAGTTGCAGGCTTCCCTCGGTCCGCACCTCGGGGGCGCGCAGGTCGAGGCCGGGCGCGAGGGCGACGCTCTCGCCGGGGGCGAGGTCGAGCGAGGGGAAGCGGCAGACGGCGGTGGTCCGCCGGTAGCGGCAGTTCGAGAAACCTTCGGCCGGTGTCATGGTGCTGGTCGTGTAGGTGAACCCGAGGCCGTGCGCGGGGGTCTCGCCCGCGTTGCGCACGACGAGCGCGACGCGGGTGCGGGCGCCGGGGCGCAGGTGGGTGACCTCTTCGGCCCTGCGTATCTCCAGGACGGGGCCGCCGACCACGACGTGCGTGGTGGCCTCGCTCACGCGGCCGTCCGGCGCCTCGTAGCGCAGGTGCAGGTCTCCGGCGTCCCCGGCCTCGCTGCCCGGCGCCGCGTGGGGGAGGGCGCCGGCCCAGTCGCCCCAGCTGTTGTAGCTCGCGCCGACGGCGCAGACGATCCGGGTGCGGTCGCCCGCGCAGCCGTTGCCGAACTTCTTGAGGTACAGGACCTTCTCGGCCCCGCGCACGTCCATGATCAGGCGCCCCGACTTCTCGCCCGCCACGGTGTCGGCGTCGTAGTACACGTGCAGGCGCTTGTCGCGCGCGGGCCGTTTGGGCCCCCCGGGCGGTGCGACGTGGTACGTGGCGGGGGCGGTCAGGTGCGGTTCCGCGGCGGCGGCCGGGGCGGTCCCGAGCGGGACCACCCCGGTGAGGCACGCCGCGAGGGCGAGGAGGACGCCGCGGGTACGGGGGGTGCGGGGGCGAACGGCCATGCGGAGCAGTCGATCACGAGGACCGCCGCGCGTGGACGGCGCCCCCGCCCGTACACCCGGACCGCGGCGAACGGGCCCCCACCCTGGGCCCGTTCAGCCCTCGTCGCCCTCCAGGTCCCCCTCCGTCTCCAGGTAGACCTGGCGCAGCGCGTCGAGCACCGCGGGGTCGGGCTCGGCCCACATGCCGCGCGACTCGGCCTCCAGGAGGCGTTCCGCGATGCCGTGCAGGGCCCAGGGGTTGGCCTCCTGGAGGAAGGCGCGGTTGGTCTCGTCGAGGACGTACGTCGCGGTGAGCTTGTCGTACATCCAGTCGGCGATGACGCCGGTCGTCGCGTCGTAGCCGAACAAGTAGTCCACCGTGGCGGCGAGTTCGAAGGCGCCCTTGTAGCCGTGGCGGCGCATCGCCTCGATCCAGCGGGGGTTCACGACGCGGGCGCGGAAGACGCGCGAGGTCTCCTCGACGAGGGTGCGGGTGCGGACCGTCTCGGGGCGGGTCGAGTCGCCGATGTACGCCTCGGGCGCGGTGCCGCGCAGCGCGCGCACGGCGGCGACCATGCCGCCGTGGTACTGGAAGTAGTCGTCCGAGTCGGCGATGTCGTGCTCGCGCGTGTCGGTGTTCTTCGCGGCGACGGCGATCCTGCGGTAGGCGGTCTCCATCTCCTCGCGCGCGGGCCGCCCTTCGAGGCCGCGCCCGTAGGCGTACCCGCCCCACACCGTGTAGACCTCGGCGAGATCGGCGTCGGTGCGCCAGTCGCGCGAGTCGATGAGCTGGAGCAGTCCCGCGCCGTAGGTGCCCGGGCGCGAGCCGAAGATACGGGTCGTGGCGCGGCGTTCGTCGCCGTGCTCGGCCACGTCGCGCCGCACGTGGGCGCGGATGTGGTTGACGTCCGCGGGCTCGTCCAGCGAGGCGGCGAGGCGGACGGCGTCGTCGAGGAGGCCGACCGTGTGCGGGAAGGCGTCGCGGAAGAAGCCGGAGATGCGCAGGGTCACGTCGACGCGGGGGCGGCCCAGCTCCTCGTACGGGATCGCTTCGAGCCCGGTGACGCGGCGCGAGGCGTCGTCCCACACGGGCCGGACGCCGAGCAGCGCGAGGGCTTCGGCGATGTCGTCCCCGGCCGTGCGCATCGCGCTCGTGCCCCACAGCGAGAGCCCGACGGAGGTGGGCCACTCGCCGTGGTCGGCGCGGTAGCGGTCCAGGAGCGAGGTGGCGAGGGCCTGCCCGGTCTCCCAGGCGAGGCGCGAGGGGACGGCCTTCGGGTCGACGGAGTAGAAGTTGCGGCCGGTCGGGAGGACGTTGACGAGGCCGCGCAGCGGGGAGCCAGAGGGCCCGGCGGGGACGAAGCCGCCGCGCAGGGCGTGCAGGGTGTGGTCGAGTTCGTCGGTCGTCGCCGCGAGGCGCGGGACCACCTCGCGCGCGGCGAAGGCGAGGACGGCGCGGACGTCCTCGTTCTCGTCCTGCGGCACGGCCTCCGGGTCCCAGCCCGCGTCCTCCATCGCCTGGACGAGCGCGCGGGCGCGCTCCTCGGCGGCGTCGGCGCTCGCGAGGGTCGCGGCGGACTCGTCCAGGCCGAGCGCTTCGCGCAGCCCGGGGAGCGCCTGGGTGCCGCCCCAGATCTGGCGGGCGCGCAGGATCGCGAGGACGAGGTTGACGCGGTCGGTGGCGGCCGGGGCCTTGCCGAGGACGTGGAGGCCGTCGCGGATCTGGGCGTCCTTGACCTCGCAGAGCCAGCCGTCGACGTGGAGGATGAACTCGTCGAAGCCCTCGTCGTCGGGGCGGTCTTCGAGGCCGAGGTCGTGGTCGAGGCGGGCGGCCTGGATGAGGGTCCAGATCTGGGCGCGGATCGCGGGGAGCTTCGCGGGGTCCATCGCGGCGATCTGGGCGTGCTCGTCCAGGAGTTGTTCGAGGCGTGCGATGTCGCCGTAGGACTCGGCGCGGGCCATCGGCGGGACGAGGTGGTCCACGAGGGTCGCGTGGACGCGGCGCTTGGCCTGCGTGCCCTCGCCGGGGTCGTTGACGAGGAAGGGGTAGACGAGGGGCAGGTCGCCGAGGGCGGCGTCGGGGCCGCAGGCGGCGGAGAGTCCGGCGTTCTTGCCGGGCAGCCACTCCAGGTTGCCGTGCTTGCCGAGGTGCACCATCGCGTCGGCGCCGAAGCCGCCCTCGCTCACCGGGGCCGCGATCCAGCGGTAGGCGGCGAGGTAGTGGTGCGAGGGGGGCAGGTCGGGGTCGTGGTAGATGGCGATGGGGTTCTCGCCGAAGCCGCGCGGGGGCTGGATGAGGACGAGGAGGTTCCCGTAGCGGAGCGCGGCGAGCACGATGTCGCCCTCGGGGTTCGCGCTCCGGTCGACGAACATCTCGCCCGGCGCGGGCCCCCAGTGCTCCTCGACCGCCTCGCGCAGCTCCTTGGGGAGTGTGGCGAACCAGCGGCGGTAGTCGGCGGCGGGGATGCGGACCGGGTTGGCCGCGAGCTGCTCCTCGGTGAGCCAGTCCTGGTCGTGCCCGCCCGCGTCGATGAGCGCGCGGATCAGCTCGTCCCCGTCGCCGGACTCGACGCCGGGTATGGGCTCCGTGCCGAAGTCGTAGCCCTCGGCGAGGAGGCGGCGCAGGAGCGCGACGGCGCTGGCGGGGGTGTCGAGTCCGACCGCGTTGCCGATGCGGGAGTGTTTGGTGGGGTACGCGGACAGGACGAGCGCGAGGCGCTTGTCGGGCGCGGGGATGTGCCGCAGGCGGGCGTGGCGCACGGCGATCCCGGCGACGCGCGCGGCGCGCTCGGGGTCGGCGACGTAGGCGGGGAGGCCGTCGGCGTCGATCTCCTTGAAGGAGAAGGGGACGGTGATGAGGCGGCCGTCGAACTCGGGCACGGCGATCTGGCTGGCGGCGTCCAGCGGAGAGACGCCCTCGTCGTTCTCCTCCCAGTCGGCGCGCGAGCCGGTGAGGCACAGGGCCTGGAGGATCGGCACGTCGAGCCCGGCGAGCGCGCCCGCGTCCCACGCCTCCTCGTCGCCGCCCGCGCTCGCCTCGGCGGGGCGCGTGCCGCCCGCGGCGAGGACGGTGGTGACGAGGACGTCGGCGGTGCGGAGCGTGTCGAGCAGTCCCTCCTCGGGGGTGCGCAGCGAGGCCACGTACAGCGGGAGCGCACGGGCGCCCGCGTCCTCGACCGCCTCGCACAGCGCGTCCACGAAGCCGGTGTTGCCGCTCATGTGGTGCGCGCGGTAGTAGAGCACCGCGACGACGGGCCCGGTGGTGGTGCGCGGGGTGCGCTCCAGGGGGCCCCAGGAGGGGGCGGGGGCGGGCGCGTCGAAGCCGTGCCCGGTGAGGAGCACGGTGTCGGAGAGGAAACGGGCGAGGTGGTCGAGGTTCGCCGGGCCGCCGTGGGCGAGGTAGGCGTGCGCCTCGGCCGCGATGCCGACCGGGACGGTGGAGGCGGCCATGAGCTGGGCGTCGGGGGCCTGCTCGCCGCTCAGCACGACGACGGGCCTGCCGTCGGCGAGGAGCAGGTCGAGCCCCTCCTGCCAGACGCGGATGCCGCCGAGGAGCCGTACGACGACGAGGTCGACGCCTTCGAGGAGGGCGGGAAGCTCGTCGAGCGCGAGCCGCGAGGGGTTCGCGAAGCGGTACGGGACCGGGCCCGCGGCGGCGCGGGCGCTGAGCAGGTCCGTGTCGGACGTCGACAGGAGCAGGAACATGCGGCGTCGGCCCTTCCTCGGGGTGTCCACGCCCCGGGCGGTGTTCGGACGGCGGGAGTTCCTGACTCACACGCGGCGACTGCGCGTGCTCACAGTGGCGGGACCGCGCCGGATTCGCACCGGGCTTCCTCCCCAGG
The DNA here is from genome assembly GCF_010548245.1 of Streptomyces sp. SID11385. GTDB lineage: Bacteria > Actinomycetota > Actinomycetes > Streptomycetales > Streptomycetaceae > Streptomyces. The sequence continues at coordinate 819 of NZ_JAAGLR010000755.1, read as the reverse complement.
GGTCGCCCCCAGTCGCCGTCGTGGCGGTGGCGGACCGGGTGGGACCGCCGAGTGGTCATAGTACGGGGGCGGGGTCGGCGGGGGTACGGGGCGGCCTCGCCGTCCGGCGGATCGGTATGCTCGCCGCCATGCCCTCCCCTCTTCCGCGCCCCGCCGTGCCTCCGGCGTCCCCGGTGCCTCCGGCGAGCGCCGCCGGGGCCCGTGGCGACGCCTGTCCCGGCGCGCTGCGGCTGCACCTCGCCGACGACGGCGGGCTCGCCCGGGTACGGGTGCCGGGCGGGGTGCTCGACGCGGAGCGGTGGCAGGCCCTCGGCGCGCTGGCCCTGCGGCACGGGGACGGCGACCTGCACCTGACCTCGCGCGGCAACGTCCAGCTGCGCGGTCTCGACCCCGCCTGCGGTGACGGCCTCGGCCGCGCCCTCGCGGACGCCGGACTGCTTCCCTCGCCCGCCCACGAACGCGTCCGCAACATCGTCGCCTCGCCGCTCTCCGGACTCGACGGGCTCGGGGTACGCCCCGTGCGCGACTGGCTGCGCGCGCTCGACGCCGGGCTGTGCGGCAGTGCCCGGGCCGCCGCTCTCTCGGGACGGTTCCTCTTCGCGCTCGACGACGGCCGGGGCGACATGACCGCGCTGGGGGCCGACGTCACCGTGCGCGCCCTGCCGGGGGACGAGGCACTGGTGTCCCTCGGCGGTGAGTGCTTCGCCGTGGCCGCCGCGCACGCCCCGCACGCCGCCCTGCGCGCGGCGGAGGTCTTCCTCGACGCCGCGGCGCGCGTCCCCGAGGGGACCCGCGTGTGGCGGGTCGCCGAGCTGCCCG
>NZ_JAAGLR010000724.1 GCF_010548245.1 Streptomyces sp. SID11385 | reverse complement strand
CCGCTCCGCCGCCCGTGCCGCGCGCCCGTCCCGCGAAGGTCCTGCCGCGCAGCGGGAGGCCCGCGCGGGGTGCTCTCGGGCTGCGGCTGCGGTGCACGCGGGCGGAGCTGTACCGCCCGCCCTCGGCCGTACGCTCAGCGGCCATCGTCGCTGTCCCCTCCAGTCGTCCTGGCGCGGACCGGCCCGGCGGCGGGCCGGTCCGGTTCAGTCGCCTTCGGCAGCGGTGGCGCGTGCGCGGACCGCCTCGGCGAAGAGGTCGCCGCGCACGTTGTAGTTGGTGAACATGTCCATCGAGGCGCACGCCGGGGCGAGCAGGACCGTGTCGCCGCTCTCGGCGAGCCCGCCCGCCTCGCGCACCGCTTCGGACATCGCCCCAGTGTCGGCCCGGTCGAGGTCGACCACGGGTACGTTCGGCGCGTGTCGCGCGAGGGCTTCGCGGATCAGCGCGCGGTCGCGGCCCATGAGGACGACGGCCCGCAGGCGTTTCGCGGCGCCTTGCACCAGTTCGTCGAAGGACGCGCCTTTCGCGAGTCCCCCGGCGATCCAGACGATCGGTTCGTAGGCGGCGAGCGAGGCTTCGGCGGCGTGCGTGTTGGTCGCCTTGGAGTCGTCGACGTAGGAGACGCCGTCGATCGTGGCGACGTGCTCGATGCGGTGCGGGTCGGGCCGGAAGGCGCGCAGCCCGTCGCGCACCGCCGTGGCCGGGACGCCGTAGGCGCGGGCGAGCGCGGCGGCGGCGAGGGCGTTGGCGATGTTGTGCGGGGCCGGCGGGTCCACGTCGGCGACCTCGGCGAGTTCCTGGGCCTGCGCGCTCCGGTCGGGCACGAAGGCCCGGTCGACGAGGAGTCCTTCGACGACGCCGAGTTCGGAGGGGCGGGGGGTGCCGAGCGTGAAACCGATGGCCCGGCAGCCCTCCTCCACGTCGGCGGCGCGCACGAGTTCCTCGGTGGCCGGGTCGGCGGCGTTGTAGACGCAGGCGACCTGGTTGCCCTCATAGACGCGGCCCTTGTCGGCGGCGTACGCGGCCATCGAGCCGTGCCAGTCGAGGTGGTCGGGCGCGAGGTTGAGCACGGCCGCGGAGTGCGGCCGTACCGAGGGCGCCCAGTGCAGCTGATAGCTCGACAGCTCGACGGCGAGGACGTCGTACGGCTCCTTCGCGAGGACCGCGTCGAGGAGGGAGACGCCGATGTTGCCGACGGCGGCGGTGCGGTGGCCCGCCGCCTCCAGGATCGCGGCGAGCATCCGTACCGTCGTCGTCTTGCCGTTGGTGCCGGTGACGGCGAGCCAGGGCGCGGCGTCCGGGCCGCGCAGCCGCCAGGCGAGTTCGACGTCGCCCCAGACCGGCACCCCGGCCGCCTCGGCGGCGGCGAAGAGCGGCTTGTCCGGCTGCCAGCCGGGGGCGGTGACGACGAGTTCGGTGCCCTCGGGGAGGCTCGCGCCGTCGCCGAGGCGGACGGTGATGCCGAGGGCGCGCAGTTCCTCGGCCTGGGCGCGGGAGCGCTCGTCGTCGGCGTCGGTGACGGCGGTGACGAGGGCTCCGCGCGCGTGGAGGACGCGGGCGGCCGGCATCCCCGAGACGCCGAGCCCGGCGACGGTGACGCGGGTGCCCGCGAAGTCCTGCTCGGTCACTTGTCGGCCGCCCATCCCGCGTAGAAGAGACCGAGGCCGACGATGACGCACATGCCCTGGATGATCCAGAAGCGGACCACGACGAGGACTTCCGACCAGCCCTTGAGTTCGAAGTGGTGCTGGAGCGGTGCCATGCGGAAGACGCGCCTGCGGGTCAGCTTGAAGGAGCCGACCTGGATGACGACCGAGAGCGTGATGAGCACGAACAGGCCGCCCAGGAGGGCGATGAGCAGTTCGGTGCGCGAGCAGATCGCGAGTCCCGCGAGGGCGCCGCCGAGGGCGAGCGAGCCGGTGTCGCCCATGAAGATCTTGGCGGGCGAGGTGTTCCACCACAGGAAGCCGAAGCAGGCGCCCATGAGGGCGGAGGCGACGACGGCGAGGTCGAGCGGGTCGCGCACTTCGAAGCAGGCGGCCGGGTTGGTGAGGGTGGCCGCGTTGGCGCAGGACTCCTGGAACTGCCAGACGCCGATGAAGGTGTAGGCGCCGAAGACCATGACGGAGGCGCCGGTGGCGAGGCCGTCCAGACCGTCCGTCAGGTTCACGCCGTTGGACATGGCCAGGATCATGAAGAGCGCCCAGACCACGAAGAGCACCGGGCCGATGGTCCAGCCGAAGTCGGTGACGAAGGAGAGCTTCGTGGACGCCGGGGTGTTGCCGCGCTGGTCGGCGAATTGCAGGGCGAGCACGGCGAAGGCGATGCCGACGATGAGCTGACCGGCCATCTTCGCCTTGGCGCGCAGGCCGAGCGAGCGCTGTTTGACGATCTTGATGTAGTCGTCGAGGAAGCCGACCAGGCCCATGCCCGTCATCAGGAACAGCACCAGGAGCCCGGAGAAGCTGGTCGGGCTGCCGGTGATGAGCTTGGTGAGGAAGTACGCGATGAGCGTGGCGAGGATGAAGGCGATGCCACCCATGGTCGGCGTGCCGCGCTTGCTGTGGTGCTCGCGCGGCCCGTCGTCACGGATGAACTGGCCGTAGCCCTTGCGGGCGAGCAGCTTGATGAGCAACGGGGTGCCGATGAGGGTCAGGAAGAGACCGATCGCTCCCGCGAAGAGGATTTGCTTCATCGCGCGGCGGCCTCGCCCTCACCGGCGCCTTCCAGGAGGGCCTGGGCGACTTCCTCCAGGCCCGCCGCCCGGGACGCCTTCACCAGGACGACATCCCCCGGTCGCAGTTCCCCGCGTAGCAGGTCGATCGCCGCCTGTGTGTCGGACACGTGCACCGACTCCTCACCCCACGAACCCTCGTTGTATGCGCCCATGCGCAGCCAGGCCGCCTCCTGGCCCCCGACCGCGACGAGCTTGCTCACGTTGAGCCGGACGGCCAGCCGTCCGACGGCGTCGTGGGCGGCGAGCGATTCGTCCCCGAGTTCCGCCATCGTCCCGAGCACCGCCCAGGTCCGGCCGCCCTTGTCTCGGGCTGCCGAGCCCATCGCGACGAGCGCGCGCAGTGCTGCTCGTACGGAATCGGGGCTCGCGTTGTAGGCGTCGTTGACGATCGTCACGCCGTCCGGGCGCTCGGTGACCTCCATCCGCCAGCGGGAGAGGGAGCGTGCCTCGCCGAGACCAAGGGCGATCTCTTCGGCGGGCATGCCCAGCTCATGGGCGACGGCTGCGGCGGCGAGCGCGTTCGACACGTGGTGCTCACCGTACAGGCGCAAGGTCACTTCGCCGCACCCGGTGGGTGTGCGCAGGAGGAACCGGGGGCGTCCGGTGTCCGTAAGCGTGACGTTCTCGGCCCGGACTTCCGCATCGTCCGCTTCGCCGAAGAGGAGGACCCGTGCCCGGGTACGGGGTGCCATGCCGCGTACGAGCGGATCGTCCGCGTTGAGCACGGCGAGTCCGGACTCGGGCAGGGCCTCGACCATCTCGCCCTTGGCCACGGCGATCTGCTCCTTGCCGCCGAACTCGCCGATGTGGGCGGAGCCGACGTTGAGGACGATGCCGATGGAGGGCGGGGTGAGGCTGGTGAGGTAGCGGATGTGGCCGATGCCGCGGGCGCCCATCTCCAGGACGAGGTGGCGGGTCTCCTCGGTGACGCGCAGCGCGGTCAGCGGGAGCCCGATCTCGTTGTTGAGGTTGCCCGGGGGCCACACGGTGGGTCCGCGGCGGCTCAGGAGCTGCGCGATGAGGTCCTTGGTGGACGTCTTGCCCGCCGAGCCGGTCATGGCGATCACGGTGGTGCCCAGGCGCTCCACGACGGTGCGGGCGAGGGCGCCGAGGGCCGCCGTGACGTCGTCCACGACGATCGCGGGCACGCCGAGGGGCCGGGTCGCGAGGACGGCGACGGCGCCCGCCTCGACGGCGCCCGCGGCGTAGTCGTGCCCGTCGACGCGTTCGCCGGCGAAGGCGACGAAGAGTCCGCCGTCCTCGACGGTCCGGGAGTCGGTGACGACGGGACCGGTGACGCGAAGCTCCGGGTCCGGTATGTCGTGGGTCCGCCCGCCGACGATGTCAGCGATCTCGGCGAGAGAGAGGGCGATCACAGGTTCATCCCACGCTTTTCTGCTGCGCGGCCGGGGTGGCCGCGGCTTTGCGGATGGCTTCCTTGAGGACCTCGCGGTCGTCGAAGGGGCGGACGACCCCGTTGACGTCCTGGCCCTGTTCGTGACCCTTGCCCGCGATGAGCACGGTGTCCCCGGGCTCGGCGCGGGCGACGGCGGCGGCGATGGCCGCTGCCCGGTCGGCGTCCACGAGGACGTCCCCGCGCTCGTGCACGGGCACCTCGGCGGCGCCCGCGAGCATCGCGGCGAGGATCGCGAGGGGGTCCTCGGAGCGCGGGTTGTCGGAGGTGAGGACGGCGGTGTCGGCGAGGCGCGCCGCGGCGGCGCCCATCGGGCCGCGTTTGGTGGTGTCGCGGTCGCCGCCGCAGCCGAGCACGACGTGCACGCGGCCCTCGGTGACGCGGCGCAGCGAGCGGAGCACCGATTCGACGGCGTCGGTCTTGTGCGCGTAGTCGACGACGGCAAGGTAGGGCTGTCCCGCGTCGACGCGCTCCAGGCGCCCGGGGACGCCGGGGACGGCCCCGACGCCCTCGGCGGCGACGCGGGGGTCGGTCCCGGCCTCGGCGAGGGCCGCGACGGCGGCGAGGGTGTTGGCGACGTTGAAGGCGCCGGGCAGCGGGGCGCGGGCCGGGTAGCGGGAGCCGTCGGGGCCGACGACGGTGAACGTCGAGTCGGTGGGGCGGATCTCGACATCCTCGGCGCGCCAGTCGGCGTCGGGGTGGCCCTCGGCGGAGAAGGTGACGATCGGGACCTCGGCCTCGGTGACGAGCCGGCGCCCGTACTCGTCGTCGTAGTTGACGACGCCTCGGCGGCTGCGCGCGCGGGTGAAGAGCTGGGCCTTGGCCTGGAAGTAGTCCTCCATGCCGGAGTGGAACTCCATGTGCTCCGGGCTCAGGTTGTTGAAGACGGCGACGTCGTGGACGACGCCGTCGACGCGGCCGAGCACGAGGGCGTGGCTGGAGACCTCCATGGCGACGGCGTCGACGCCGCGTTCGCGCATGACGGCGAAGAGCGCCTGGAGGTCGGTGGCCTCGGGCGTGGTGCGCTCGGACTTGAGGCGCTCGTCGCCGATGCGGGTCTCGACGGTGCCGATGAGCCCGGTGGCGTGCCCGGCGGCGCGCAGGCCGCCCTCCATGAGGTACGCGGTGGTGGTCTTGCCGGAGGTTCCGGTGATGCCGATCTGGAGGAGGTCGTCGCCCGGGTTGCCGTAGATGCGCGCCGCGAGGGCGCCCATGCGGCCGCGCGGGTCGCCGACGACGAGGACGGGGAGCCCGGCGGCGAGGACGCGCTCGGCCCCCGCGGGGTCGGTGAGCGCGGCGACGGCGCCGAGCGAGGCGG
>NZ_JAAGLR010000697.1 GCF_010548245.1 Streptomyces sp. SID11385 | reverse complement strand
GGCGGCCGGGACGGGGAACCGCTCGCCCGGCGGGAGTCCGCGCCCGTGCCCGGTGGCGCGGCCCCAGCGGACGGCTTCGGCGAGCGCGGCCGGTGAGCCGCCGACGCGCTGGGCGGGCGCGGACTCGGGCGGCAGGTCTTCGAGGGCGGGGCAGCGCACGTAGAGGACGGGGAGTCCGGCGGCGAGTGCTTCGACGACGGCGAGCCCGAAGGCTTCGTCGGCGGAGGGCGAGAGGAAGACGTCGGCGGCGCAGAGCAGGGCGCGCAGTCCGTGCGGGTCCTGTTCGCCGGTGAGGTGGACCCGGTCCGCGAGGCGCAGGCGGGCGACCTGGGCGCGGAGGGCGGCTTCCTCGGGTCCGGCCCCGGCGAGGACGAGGTGGTGGTCGGCGGGGAGGAGGGCGAGGGCTTCGACGAGGGCGGCGAAGCGTTTGCCGGGGACGAGGCGGCCTGCTCCGGCGAGGACGTGCGCGCCGGGCGGGATGCCGAGCGCGGTGCGTGCGGTGGTGCGCAGTTCGGGGTCGTGGGCGAAGGCGGCGGCGTCGATGCCGTTGGGGACGACGTGGACGCGGGTGTCGGGGACGCCCCAGCGGGTGAGGCGTTCGGCGACGGTGTCGGAGACGGCGACGGTCGCGGTGCCGAGGCGTTCGCCCGCGCGGTAGAGGGCGCGGACGCCGGGGGTGAGGGGGCGGCCCTCGATCTCGGTGTCGCCGAGGGAGTGCTCGGTGGCGACGAGGGCGCGGACGCCCGCGAGCCGGGCGGCGAGGCGGCCGTAGAGGCAGGCGCGGTAGAGGTGCGTGTGCACGAGGTCGTAGCGGCCCGTACGGATGTGGCGGACGAGGCGGGGCAGGGCGCTCAGGTCGCGGTTGCCGCGCATGCCGAGGTGGTGGACGGGGACGCCGTCGGCGCGCAGCGCGGTGGCGAGGGGGCCGGGGTGAGTGAGGGTGAGGACTTCGCTGTCGGCGGTGAGGCGGGGGACGAGGAGGCGCAGTTGCTGTTCGGCGCCGCCGACGCCGAGCCCCGTGATGACGTGGAGGACGCGGGGGCGGGGAGGGTGCGGGTCCACGGGGGCGTCCGGGCTGCTCATACGGGGGCCGCCTCCTCGGGCGCGAGGGGCGTGTACGGGAGGGTGGCGAGCGCGGTGGGGCGGCGGCGGGCGTGGAGGCGGCGCTTGAGGGCGAGGAGCGGCGCGGTGTCGCGGCTGCCGACGTGGACGCGCGGGAGGGCGTACGGGCCGGTGTGGGTGCCGGGGTCGATGGCGCAGGCGTAGCGGTATCCGGCGGCGCGGACGGCGTCCATGGCGCGGGCGTCGAGGGTGCCGTACGGGTAGCAGAAGCCGTCCGCGGGGGCGCCGGTGAGCGCGGTGAGGCGGGCGCGGGCCTCGGCGGTCTCGGCGTGGAGGGTGGCGTCGTCGGCGCGGGTGAGGTCGACGTGGGTGAGGCCGTGCGAGGCGAGTTCCATGCCCTCGGCGCGGACGCGGCGCAGTCCGGCGGCGGTGAGGAGGGCTTTGCGGGGGCCGAGCGGGTCCCAGGCGTTGTCGCCGCCGAGGCGGCCTGGCAGCGCGAAGACGGTGGCGGTGCAGCCGTAGCGGTGCAGGAGCGGGACGGCGTGGGAGAGGAAGTCGGCGTAGCCGTCGTCGAAGGTGAGGCCGACGAGTCCTTCGCCGCGTCCGGCGGCGCGGGCGGCGAGGAGCGTGGCGACACAGACGCCGCGCAGCCCGCGCCGCCGCAGCCAGCGAAGCTGCCGCTCCAGGCGGTGCGGGGTGACGGTGACGCGGTACGGGTCCTCGCGCACCTCGGAGACCGAGTGGTACATGAGCACCCACAGCGGGGTGACGCGCGCGGGACGGCCGGGCGCGGGGACGGCGGTCGGTTCAGCGGGCATCGCGGCGCTTTCTCGTACGGGGGGCGGAGGGGGTCGCACGGGAGGTGGGGCCCGAGCGGCGCGCGTACCGGTGCGCGACCGTCCGGCGCAGGACCTCGGCGGCGGGGAGGCGCAGGGCGAACGCGGTGCCGAGGGAGACGGTGAGGAGGGCGAGGGTTCCGGCGGTGAGGCCGGCGGCGGGGGTGCTGAGGCGGGCGGCGGCGAGGTGGGCCGCGAGGCAGCCGAGGGCGGCGGCGAGGACGAGTCCGGCGAGGTCGCGGGTGACGGCTCCGGTGCGCAGCGGGAGGGTGCGGCGCAGGGGCCCGGCGAGCATGAGGGCGGCGGTGGTGCTGATGCCGAGGGCGTTGGCGGCGGCGAGGCCGAGGACACCGTGGGCGGGGGTGAGCAGGGCCGCGCCGAGGGCGGTGACGGTGAGTCCGGCGAGCATGGCGGCGGCCGGGTACCAGGTCTTGCGCGCGGCGGAGAAGTAGGAGCGGATGAGGGCGCCGACGAGGGTGTGGCCGAGCAGGCCGAGGGCGTAGACGCGCATGACGGCGGCGGTCGCGGCCGTGTCGGTGGCGGTGAACGCCCCGCGCTGGAAGAGGAGTTCGATGATCTGCTCGGCGCAGGCGATGACGGCGGCGGCGCCGAGGAGGACGACGCACCCGGCGAGCGAGAGATCGCGTTCGACGCGGCGGCGGGCGTCCTCGGCGCGGCCTTCGGCGAGGGCCTTGGCGACGACGGGGAAGGTGACGGTCGCGAGCATGAGCGACATGACCATCGGCACCTGCGCGACCTTCTGCGCGTAGTTGAGGTGCGAGATCGCGCCCGGCGCGAGCGCGCTGCCGAACCAGCGCTCGACGAGCACCTGCGACTGCCGGAAGAGCGCGAAGCACAGCACGGGCCCGAGGAGCGCGGGGTCGAAGAGGCTCGCACGGGCCGCGGGCGCGCCCCCGCTCGTGCCGCCGATGACGCGCCGCGCGCGCAACTCCCGTACGAGGAAAGGCGCTTGTACGAGGACCATGAGCCCGCCGCCGAGTGCGACCCCGAGTGCGGCGGCGCGCACGCCCCAGCCCGCCCAGGCGCCGACGAGGGCCATCGCGGCGATGATGCCCGTGTTGTAGGCGACGTAGATGGAGGCCGGGGAGAGGTAGCGGCGGTGCACGCGCAGGGCGGCGCCGCAGTACCCGGCGAGGCCGAAGCTGAGCGCGCAGGTCGCGGTGAGGCGGGTGCAGTCGACGGCGAGCTGACGGCGCGGCAGGCCCGGGGCGAGGGACTCGACGATCCAGGGGGCGCCGGCGACGAGGAGGAGCGCGACGAGCGAGAGGATCGCGCAGAACCTGGGGAGCGTGGCGCGCACGAGGGCGCGGACGGGGTCGGGTTCCCCGGCGCCGCTCGTGGCGCGCAGGGCGAGGGCGAGCGAGAAGGCGGGGACGAGGACGAGCGCGGTGCCGTCCTCGATGAGGAGCGTGGAGGCGAACTCGGGCAGGGTCCAGGCCACGAGGAAGGCGTCGGTCTCCTGCCCGGCCCCGAAGAAGTGCGCGAGCGCCTGGTCGCGGACGAGCCCGAGCACGGACCCGGCGACGGTGAGCGCGGCGGTGATCCCGGCGGCCCGCGCGAGGAACCGGCCGGAGGGGTCGGGGCCTTCGGCGCGGGGGGCGGGGAGGGTCTTCTCCGGGGGCGGGGCGGGTGCGTGCTCGGGGGGTGCGGCGGTCGACGCGGGGGGTGTGGCGGGTGCGCCGGGCGCGGTGGCCGGCGGGCGGTGGGTCACGGGGTCCGCCTCTCTGCGGGGCGCGCGGCGAGTCCCCACCAGGCGGCGAGGCCGAGGGCGAGTGCGGTCATGACGGTGGCGGGGCCGCCGATGTCGGCGTAGGCGAAGTCGACGAGCTGCCACACCAGGAGGCCGCAGGCGACGAGTCCGCAGTCGAGGGGGCGGCGGCGCGGGGCGGGGCGCCGGTGCGTACCGGCGAGGCGGCGCACGCCCAGGACGAGGAGCGCGGCCCAGCACCCGCCGAGGGCGGTGAGACCGATGAGGCCCTGCTCGCTGAGGACGAGGAGGTACATGTCGTGCGGGGACAGGAGCGGCTGGACGCGGAAGTCCTGGCCCGCGCCCGCGGTGTCGCTGCCCGCGGAGAGGGCGAGCGGGGCGTGGCTGTCGCGGTGCGCGGGGAAGCCCTTCAGCCCGACCCCGGCGGCGGGGTGTTCGCGCCACATGGCGCCCGCGGCGGCCCACAGGGTGTAGCGGTCGGTGACGGACTGGTCGGGCGCTTCGGTGACCTTGGTGATGCTGCTGAGGCGTTCGTGCAGCATCGCGGAGCCGAGGCCGAGGCCGCCGACGAGGACGACGGCGGCGGCGCTCGCGGCGGCGAGGACCTTGACGGCGCGGCGGGGTCCGGCGGCGAGGAGTTGGAGAGCGAGGACGGCGGCGGTGGCGATCCAGGCGCCGCGGCTGAAGGAGAGCGCGAGGGGGACGAGGAGCGCGGCGGCGCAGACGGCGGCGAGGGGCCGCTGGAGGCGCGGGACCTCCCCGCTACGGGCGAGGGCGAGGCCGCTCGCGGCGACGAGCCCGTACGCGACGACCGTGGCCATGCCCATGACGTCGCCGGGCCCGAACGTGCCGACGGCGCGGATGTCCTCGCCCCGGTAGGAGGCGCCGGAGCCGGTGAGGTACTGGACGACGCCGACGCCGCCCTCGGCCAGGGCGAGGGCGACGAGTCCCCAGGCGAGGACGCGGACGTCGCGCGGGTCGCGCAGGGAGAGGAGGAGCGCGGCGGGGACGAGGACGAAGATCTGGAGGTAGCGCCCGAGCCCGGCGATCCCGGTCGCGGCGTCGGCGGCACCGAGGGCGGCGAGGGCGAGGGTGAGGACGGGGGCGCCGAGAAGGAGGGCGGCGCGGGGGCTGAGGGCCGGGACGGCGGCGCCGGTTTCGCGGGTGCTCCGGCTCTCGCGGACCAGGCGCAGGACGACCGTGAGGACGAGGACGGCGGAGGCCGCGTCGGCGGGGGTCGCGCCCTCGGCGCCGGGGGACGCCGGGTAGGCGAGGAGGGCGAGCACGGCGAGGGCGGGGAGCAGGCGGGCGGGGACGTGGCGGCGCAGGGCACGGGCGAGGACGGCGAGGGG
>NZ_JAAGLR010000661.1 GCF_010548245.1 Streptomyces sp. SID11385 | reverse complement strand
GGCGCACGGTCGCGGAGCTGACGGTCGTGGCGGTGGCGCTGCTCGTGCTGTTCGCCTCGCGCCGCGGTGGGGGCGGGGCGGGGGCGGTGCCCGTGCTGCTCGCGCTGGTCGCCGCTCTCGTGCTGGTGCGGTGCTATCCGTTGCCGTTGCGGTGGGCCGCGCGGGTGGCGGGGCGGTCCCGGGGGCTGACGGGTTTCCTGTTCTTCGCGCGGGCGGGCCGGGCGGCGCCGAGCGGGACGCTGCCGCTGTTCGTGCTGCTGATCGCGGTGACGACGGCGGGGGTCGGCGGGGCGGTGCTCACGGATGTCGCGGGGGCCCGGGACCGTGCCGCGCTCGTGACGGCGGGGGCGGACGCGCGGGTCTCGGCGACGGGGGCGCTCGCCGCGTTGCCACGTGACGTCGAGCAGGGGGTGCGAAAGGTCGCGGGGGTGCGGGACGTGGCGCCCGTGCTGATCGACCAGACGGTGGCGCTGCCCGTGGAGTCGGGGGCGGCGAGTACGCGGCCGCTCGCGCTGATGGCCGTCGACCCGTCCTCGTACGGGAGTTTCCTGCGGGCGCAGGGGCTCGGTTCCGGGCCGGTGCCGCCGCGGGCGGAGCGGGGCGGTGTCGTGGACGTGGTCGCCTCGGCGCGGGTCGCGAAGGTCTTCGGGGCGAAGCCGCGCGAGGTGTCCTCGCTCGCTGGCCGGGTGCGGGTGCGGGTGACGCGGGTGGCCGAGGCGCCGCCCGCGCTCGGTGGCGCCGATTTCCTCCTCATGGACCGGGCGGCGCTGGACCGGCGGCCCACGACGGATCTCCTGGTGGCGGGCGAGCCGGACGCGAAGGCGTTGCGGAAGCTCGTGGAGAGGGCCGAGCCGCGGCCTCGCCTGCGGTTGCGTGCGGACGAGCGGGCCGCGTACGCGGACTCGCCGTTGCAGGAGGGCGTCACGCGGTTGTTCGCCGCCGCGGTGGGCGCCGCCGCCGGGTACGCGCTGCTCGCGTTGTTGTTGCACGCGCAGGCGGGAGCGGCGGAGCGGACCGCGTTGCTCGTACGGTTGCGGGTGCTGGGGCTGTCGCGGCGGGGGACGCGCACGCTGACGCTGCTTGACGCCGTGCCGCAGACGTTGCTCGCGGCGGGGGGTGGGGTGCTGGTCGGCTGGGGGGCGATCAGGTTGCTCGCTCCGTTGCTCGACCTGGATCGGCTCGCGTTCGCGCGTACCGACGGGCGGGGCCCGGAGGGGGTGGCCGCCTCGCTGCACGGCGGCGCGTGGGTGCTGGCACTGCCGGCGGCGGGGATCGCGGTCCTCGCGGCGCTGGTCTCGCTGGGGCAGGCGTGGTGGCTGCGGCGTACGAAGATGATCACGGAACTCAGGGCAGGAGACGCATGATGGGCGAGCCCACCGGGGCCGGGGCCGGTGCGGTCCCGAGTCTGAGCGAGCTGGAGCGGCGGGCCGCGGAGCGGCGCGACACGCGCGCCTACGGGCACGACGCGCTCGTGGCCTGTGACCGCCTGGTGCGGGTCTTCAGCGCCGACGGGGTCGAGGTGCAGGCGCTCCAGGGCCTTGATCTCCTGGTGTACGAGGGCGAGTTGATGGCGCTCGTGGGGGCTTCGGGCAGCGGCAAGTCGACCCTCATGAACATTCTGGCGGGGCTGGACAGGCCGACGGCGGGCTCGGCGACCGTGGGCGGTTTCCCGCTGCTCCAGATGGGCCGCAAGGACCGGCTGCGGTACCGGCGCGAGGTGGTGGGCTTCGTGTGGCAGCAGACCGCGCGGAACCTGTTGCCGTTCCTGACGGCGGCGCAGAACGTCGCACTCCCGATGCAGTTGCGCGGGGGCGGCCGGGGGGCCGCGACGCGGGGCAAGCGGGCGCGGCGGGCGGAGGAGTTGCTGCGGATGCTGGAGGCGGGCGACTGCGCGGACCGGCTGCCCGCGCAGTTGTCCGGCGGGCAGCAGCAGCGGGTGGCGATCGCGGTGGCGCTGGCGAACGAGCCGTCGCTGCTCCTTGCCGACGAGCCGACCGGTGAGCTGGACTCGGCGACGGGTGCGCAGGTCTTCGCGGCGTTCCGCCGGGCGAACGAGGAGCTCGGCATGACGGTCATGATCGTCACGCACGACGCGGAGGTCGCGAACGAGGTGAACCGGACGGTCGCGATCCGCGACGGGCGGACGTCCACGGAGGTGCTGCGGCACACGGAGATCGGTGCGGACGGGCAGGAGTCGGTGTCCGCGCACGAGTACGTGACGCTCGACCGGGCGGGACGGCTCCAGCTGCCGCCCGACTACACCTCGGCGCTGGGCTTGCGCGATCGGGCGATGCTGGAGCTGGAGCCCGACCACATCCGGGTGTGGCCCGACCGACGCGGGGACAGCCGCGAGAACGCGCGGGGTGAGGGCGGCCAGGAGGGCTGAACGAGCGAAACCCGTCGCACGAAGGGGCGGGGCCTGGGGTGTTTCCCCGGCCCCGCCCCTTCCGCGCGCGCACCGCACCCCACCCAGTTTTCCCGCGCTTGCCTTTATAGCGCGTGCGCAAGTATTGTCGGCGCACGTAACCGGCTAACACTTGCATCCGCGTCTCGCGGACATTCAGCTCTCGAAGGGTTCTCTCCTCATGCCTCTGGCGCTCCTGGCCCTCGCCATCGGGGCCTTCGGTATCGGCACGACCGAATTCGTGATCATGGGGCTCCTGCCCGAGGTCGCCGACGGCTTCGGCGTCTCCGTGCCGACCGCGGGGCTCCTGGTGACGGGCTACGCCCTCGGCGTGGTGATCGGCGCCCCGATCATGACGCTGCTCGGTACCCGGGTGCCGCGCAAACGGATGCTCATGCTGCTCATGGGCCTGTTCGTCCTCGGCAACGTGATCTCCGCCGTGGCCCCGGTCTTCGGCGTGATGCTCGCGGGCCGGGTCGTCGCCTCCTTCGCGCACGGCGCCTTCTTCGGCATCGGCTCGGTCGTCGCCGCGGGCCTCGTCCCCCCGGCGAAGCGGGCCGGGGCCATCGCGCTCATGTTCACCGGGCTCACCGTCGCCAACCTCGTCGGTGTGCCGCTCGGCACGTACGTCGGGCAGGCCGCGGGCTGGCGCGTCACCTTCCTGATCGTCGCCTCGCTCGGCGTCCTCGGGATGCTCGGCATCCTCAAGCTCGTCCCCGAACTCCCCCGCCCCGAGGGCGTGCGCCTGCGCCACGAGCTAGCGGCCCTGCGCGAGGTCCAGGTCGTCCTCGCGATGGCGATGACCGTGCTCGGCTTCGGCGGGGTCTTCGCCGCCGTCACCTACATCGCCCCGATGCTCACCGAGGTCGCCGGTTTCGCCGATTCCTCGGTCACCTGGCTCCTCGTCGTCTTCGGCGCGGGCATGGTCGCGGGCAACCTCGTCGGCGGCAGGTACGCGGACCGCAGGCTCATGCCGATGCTCTTCACCGTGCTCGGCGCGCTCGCGCTCGTCCTCGCCCTGTTCACCGTCACCGCCCGCTCGGAGGCGGGAGCGGCGCTCACCCTCTTCTTCATCGGCGCACTCGGTTTCGCGACCGTCCCGCCGCTCCAGAAACGGGTGCTCGACAAGGCCGCGGGCGCGCCGACGCTCGCCTCCGCGGTCAACATCGGCGCCTTCAACCTCGGCAACGCCCTCGCGGCCTGGCTGGGCGGCCTCGTCATCGACGCGGGCTTCGGCTACACCTCGCCCAACTGGGTGGGCGCCGCCCTCGCCTTCTCCGCGCTGCTCCTCGCCTTCGTCTCCGCCGCCCTCGACCGCGAGCGGCCCGCGCCCGGCGACGCGAGCGCGCCGACGGCCCACCCGGTCGCCGGCCCGGAACGTACCCCCGCCGCACCGACCCCCCTCTGACCACCTTCCCCAGCCCGGGCGGACGCCCCCGGCAGTACGCCGCCCCGCTCCCGTACCGTCAGGAAAGCACCACCATGAACACCCCCTCCCCCACCGTCACCCTGCACAACGGCGTCCTCATGCCCCAGCTCGGCTTCGGCGTCTTCCAGGTCCCCGACGAGGAGACGACCGCCGCCGTCGCGAGCGCCCTGGAGGCCGGTTACCGGTCCGTCGACACGGCCGCCGTCTACGGGAACGAGCGCGGCGTCGGGCGCGCGCTCGCCTCCAGCGGCGTCCCGCGCGAGGAACTCTTCGTCACCACGAAGCTGTGGAACGACGACCAGGGGTACGACACGACGCTGCGCGCCTTCGACGCCTCGCTCGACAAGCTCGGCCTGGAGTACACCGACCTGTACCTCATCCACTGGCCGGCGCCCGCCCGCGACCGGTACGTCGACACCTACCGCGCCCTGGAGAAGCTCCTCGCCGACGGCCGCACCCGCGCGATCGGCGTGTCCAACTTCCAGCCCGCGCACCTGGACCGGCTCGTCGCCGAAACCGGCGTCGTCCCCGTCGTCAACCAGGTCGAGCTGCACCCCGGCCTCCAGCAGCGCGCACTGCGCGCCGCGCACGCCGGGCTGGGCATCGCGACCGAGGCGTGGAGCCCGCTCGCCCAGGGCGCGCTGCTGAAGGACGACGCCCTGGCCGCGCTCGCGGCGCGGCACGACCGCACCCCCGCGCAGATCGTGCTGCGCTGGCACCTCCAGAGCGGGAACATCGTCATCCCGAAGTCGGTCACCCCCGCCCGCATCCGCGAGAACCTCGACGTCTTCGGCTTCACGCTGAGCGACGAGGACATGGCCGCCGTCGACGCGCTCGACCGCGGGCTGCGGACGGGCCCGCACCCGGACGAGCTGAACTGACGCTCCGCCGGGACGGGCGAGGGGCCGCGGCCCCTCGCCCGAACGGCTCCCTTCCCCGCGGCTCAGTTCTCGCTGATCCGCAGGACCTGCTTGCCGCGCACCCCGCCCTTCTCGCCGCGCGCGTACGCCTCCGCCGCCTTCTCCAGCGGGTGCACCGCGTCGACGTGGACGCGCAGCGCGCCCTCCTCGACGAGCGCCGTGATCCGGCGCAGCGCCGCCCCGTCCGGCTCGACCAGGATGCCCGTGAACCGCACCCCGGCCGCCGTCGCGCGCTCCCCGATGTCTCCCCCGCCGCTCGACGGCACCGTGATGAGCAGGCCCCCGGGCCGCAGGACCGCCAGGGAACGCGCGCTCGTGTCGTCCTTCGCGCCCACGAGGTCGAGGACGGTGTCGACACCCGAGACGTGCTCCTCGAAGCGCTCGGTGCGGTAGTCGACGACCTCGTCCGCGCCGAGCGTGCGCAGCCACGCGTGGCGCGAGGCGCTCGCCGTCGCGATGACGTGCGCGCCGATGTGGTGCGCGAGCTGCACCGCCAGGTGACCCACGCCGCCGGACGCCGCGTGGATGAGGACCCGTTCGCCCCGGCGCAGCCGCGCGGTGTCGACGAGCGCCTGCCAGGCGGTGAGCGACGCGAGGGGCAGCGCCGCCGCCTCGTCGAAGTCGAGGCCCTTCGGGATCGGCGCGAACTGACGCGCCGGCGCGGTGACGTACTCGGCGCAGGCGCCCGCCGTGCGCGGGAACCACGGCATGCCGAGCACCGCGTCGCCCGGCTTGTAGAGCGTCACCCCCGTGCCGACCTCCTCGACCGTGCCCGCGACGTCCCAGCCGGGCACGAGCGGCGGGCTCGCGAGGCTCGCGGCGGCGCCCAGGCCCTCGCGGGTCTTCCAGTCCACCGGGTTCACCCCGGCGGCCCGCACGCGCACGAGGATCTCGGTCGGCACGGGTGCCGGGCGCGGCACGCGGTCCAGGCGCAGGACCTCGGGGCCGCCGAAGCCGGTCTGGACGAGGGCGCGCATGGTGCGGTCGGGGCGGTCCTTCGGGGTGCTGTCCGTCATGGGGCGGGGTTTCCTTCCGGGGCTGTCGTCGGTCCGGTGCGCGGGTACGCGGCCGGGCGGTGGCGTCGGGTACCCGCCCGGCGATCTTCTCGCGTCCATGCAACACCCTCGTGCGGGCCGGGCGCGGGCGGGGCACGATGGGGTGATGCTCCTGGTGACGCTCGTGGACGTGTCGGGCGCCGTGGCCGCGACGCGGTCCCGCTCGCGCAAGACGGAACTGCTCGCGGAACTCTTCCTGGCCGCCGGGCCCGAGGACGCGCCGCTCGCCATCGCCTACCTGTCCGGGCGCGTGCCGCAGGGCCGCATCGGGGTGGGCTGGAGCACCCTGCGCGACGCGCCCGCGCCCGCCGCCGAGCCCTCGCTGAGCCTGCACGACGTGGACGCCGCGCTCGACGGGCTCGCGGCCG
>NZ_JAAGLR010000628.1 GCF_010548245.1 Streptomyces sp. SID11385 | reverse complement strand
CGACCCCCAGGACGACGGCCGCCACGACGGGCACGACGACGGGCTCGACGAGGACGGCCGCGAGGGCGACGGTCCGCGCGACGAGCACGACGCGCCGCGCGGCGGCCGCGTCGAGCGCGCCTCGCGCCGGATCGGCTGGCGCAAGCTCGTCTTCCTGCCGCTGGTGCTCGCGCTCGCGCTGCTCGGCACGTGGCTCTACTACGACACGGCGACGCTCGACGTCATCGCCCGCAACTCGCTCGGCGGCGGGAACATCTGGCTGCGGGTGCGCCAGCACATCCAGCTCACCGTCATCTCGACGTTCTTCGTGCTGATCATCGCGATCCCGCTCGGCATCCTGCTCACCCGGCAGCGGCTGCGCAAAGCCGCGCCCGTGGCGGTCGCCTTCGCCAACATCGGGCAGGCGACCCCGGCCCTCGGTCTCCTCGCGCTGCTCGTGATCTGGCTGGGCACGGGCGAGTTCCCCGCGCTCGTCGGCATCATCATCTACGCGATCCTCCCCGTCCTCTCGAACACGATCGCCGGGCTGCGCGCCAACGACCCGACGCTCCTCGAAGCCGCGCGCGGCATCGGCATGTCGCCGCTCATGGTGCTCGGCAAGGTCGAACTGCCGCTCGCGGTGCCGCTGATCCTCTCGGGCGTGCGGACCGCGCTCGTCCTCAACGTCGGCACCGCGACCCTCGCGACGTTCGGGGGCGGCGGCGGGCTCGGCGACATCATCACGGCGGGCATCACCAACCAGCGCATGTCGGTCCTCGTGATCGGCTCGATCCTCACGATCGTGCTCGCCCTCCTCGTCGACTGGCTCGCCTCGCTGGCGGAACTGCTGCTGAGGCCGCGGGGACTGGAGGTCGGCTCATGAAGGCGGGTGTCATTCGTACGGGTGAACGCGGCGGCGCGGCGGCAGGCGTACGCGGCGGCTCCACGGCGGTGCGTGGCCGCCTCCGGACCGGCCCGAGGTACCCCCGTACCGCCGTCGCCGCGCTCGCCGGGGCGCTGCTGATCGGCGCGGCGGGGTGCGGGCTCACGAGCGGCAGCCCGCTCGTGGACGACGTCGGGCCCGGGTCCGTGGGCAAGGGCGAACCGCTCAAGGACGCGAAGATCACCGTGACGTCGAAGGAGTTCACCGAACAGCTCGTGCTCGGCGCGATCATGGGCATCGCCTTCAAGGCGGCGGGCGCCGACGTCCTGGACCGTACCGGCATCCAGGGCTCGATCGGCGCGCGCGAGGCCGTCAAGAGCGGCACGGCGGACGCGATGTACGAGTACACGGGGACCGGCTGGATCACGTACCTCGGTCACACGAAACCGATCATCGACCCGCACGAGCAGTGGGTCGCCGTGCGCGACGCGGACCGGCGCAACGGCATCACGTGGGGCCCGCCCGGGCCGCTCAACAACACGTACGCGCTCGCGCTCAACCAGCGGAACGAGCGGAAGTACCGCACGAAGACGCTCTCCGACGTCGCCGCCCTGTCGAAGAAGAACCCCGGCGCGGTGACGCTGTGCGTCGAGGGCGAGTTCGCGGCGCGCGAGGACGGGCTCAACGGGCTCAAGCGGGCCTACGGCATGAACATCCCGAACTCGCGCGTCACCAAGATGGCGGGCGGCATCGTCTACACGCAGACCGCGAAGGGGGCGTGCGTCTTCGGTGAGGTGTTCACGACGGACGGCCGCGTCAAGGCGCTGAACCTGAAGGTCATGAAGGACGACAAGCACTTCTTCCCGAACTACAACGTGGCGCCCGTCTTCCACACGAAGTCGCTCGAAGAGCACCCGCAGATGGAGCAGGTGCTGGCGCCGATCACGAAGAAGCTGACGAACGCGGTGGCGCTGGAGCTGAACGCGAAGGTGGACGTGGACGGCGAGGACCCGCACGACGTGGCGCGGGACTGGCTGGAGGAGGAGGGGTTCGTGAAGAAGGGCGGGGGGTGAGGGAAGGGGCCGGTGCGACGGGGGGTACGCCACGCTTCCGCACGGTGCGCAGTACCGTACAGATTAGGGACGATTTCGTTCCCTATATTGAGAAGCCGCAGGAGTACGAAGCCATGAAGACGATCACCGCCGCTGTCGCACGCGCGCGCAAGGCCCCCCTGAGCATCGAGGAGCTGCGCCTGGACGACATCCGCAACGACGAAGTCCGGGTCAAGCTCGTGGCCTCGGGCATCTGCCACAACGACGCGCTGACGCGGGACGGCGTCTACCCCACCCCGCTGCCCGCCGTGCTCGGGTACGAGGGCGCGGGGATCGTCGAGGAGGTCGGGGCGGACGTCACGAGCGTCAAGCCCGGCGACCACGTCATCCTCTCCGCCGCGTACTGCGGACACTGCGCGCAGTGCCTGGCGGGGGACGTGGCGTACTGCGCGAACATGATGACCGTCGACTTCGGGGGCCGCCGCCGCGACGGTTCCACCTCGCTGTCCACCGCGTCCGGCGAGGTCGTCTCCTCGCACTACTTCGGGCAGTCCTCCTTCAGCACGTACGTCAACGCGCTGGAGCGGGCCGTCGTGCCGGTGCCCGCCGACGTGCCGCTGGAAATCCTGGCGCCGCTGGGTTGCGGCATCCAGACGGGTGCGGGCTCGGTGCTCAACGACCTGCGCCCCGAGGCGGGCTCCGTGCTCGCCGTCGCCGGCACGGGCGGGGTCGGGCTCGCGGCGATCATGGCCGCCAAGGTGGCCGGCTGCGGCACGGTGATCGCCGTGGACGTGCACGACTCGCGCCTCGAACTGGCCCGCGAGCTGGGCGCGACGCACACCGTCAACAGCAAGACCGCCGACCTCGGCGCGGAGCTGGACCGCATCACCGGCGGCCGGGGCGTCAACTACATCCTCGACACGACGGGCGTTCCCGCCGTGCTCTCGGGCCTGGCGAAGGCGCTCGCGGTACGGGGCGTCCTCGCCACCGTCGGCTCGGCCCCCGCCGGCACCGAGGTCCCCTTCGAGATCGGCCTCTCGCTCCCCAAGGGCTGGACGTTCAAGACGATCATCCAGGGCAGCTCGGTCTCGCAGAACTTCATCCCGCGCCTGGTGGAGCTGTGGTCGCAGGGCCGCTTCCCGGTCGAGAAGCTGGTGAAGCAGTACGCGTTCGAGGACATCAACAAGGCGTTCGAGGACTCTGCTTCGGGCGCGACGGTGAAGCCGGTGGTCGTCTTCTGACGGCGGGAAGCCCTCCTGGCTCACTCGTTCGAATGAACGCAAAGAACCTTTGCAAAAATCTCTTGCAAAGGTTCTTTGCGTTCTCTACGGTAGTGCCATGACCGAGGACCTGACCCCCACCGAAGAGGCCGTCGCCCGGGCGACGCGGCAGCTCGACGCCCGCGGACTGCGCGGGCTCGCCCATCCCTTGCGCCTCCAGCTGCTCAACTCGCTGCGGCGCGGGGGCCCGGCCACCGCCTCGCAGCTCGGCAAGGAGCTGGGCGAGTCGAGCGGCGCGACGAGCTATCACCTGCGCCAGCTCGCGGAGTACGGCTTCGTCGAGGACGACCCGGAGCACGGCACGGGGCGCGAGCGCTGGTGGCGGGCGGTCCCGGAATCGATCAACTTCGATGTCCGCAAGGTCGATCAGGACGATCCCGAGATCCGGGGCGCCACCGATGTCCTGCTCCACGAGATCGCCTCCACGCACTACCGCGAGACGACCTCCTGGGTCGCCGACCGCGACCGCTGGCGCGATACGCCCTGGGAGGAGGCCGGGACCTTCAGCGACATGACGCTCCACCTCGACGCGGCCGAGCTCAAGGAGCTGGGCGCGCGCCTGCTCGCCCTGATCGGGGAGTACGACGGCCGGGACGCGGGCAGGGAGGGGCGCGGCGAGGTACGGGTCCACCTCCACGCCCTGCCGATCCACCGGGCGGCGCGCAGCTGAGTCGCCCCGCGGCCCCCAACTGAGACACCCAGCGGCCCGCCCGCGCTCCGCGCGAGTGGCACGGGCCGCGCAACGCACCGCATTCGAACACACGTTCCCTTCATGCGTCGGAGAGGCAGCAGCCATGTCGTACGAGATCTACGGAAAGCACGTGCTCGTCGGAGCCTTCGGAATCCTTGAGACGGACCACCAGTTGCTGCACCACTACCGGGCGAGGGACCTGCGGGCCGAGGCCGCCGCCGGCACCCTGGCGCGGCGTGCGGAGCGCCGGGGGCGGGCGCCGGGCGCGGGGCGGGTGCGGG
>NZ_JAAGLR010000600.1 GCF_010548245.1 Streptomyces sp. SID11385 | reverse complement strand
CCCTTGTGGACCGGAGCCCCGTCGCGGGGCGGCCGTCCCGTGCGACGGGGGGACAGCGGAGACCTGCCGGCGGGCAGACGGGCGGCGCGAGCCGGCCCGGCACCCGGACGGGGGCGGGTCGGCGGCCCGCCAATCCGCGGCTGCTGCGGCAGCGCCTCGTGGTCTTCTTCGTCGTCACGCTGATCGTGGCGCTCGGGATCATGCTCGTGCAGGGGCTGGCCTGAGAGTGCCCCTTCGGGGCTGACGCGCGGGGCCGCGCCCCGTGGCCCGCTCCCCGCGCACCGGAAGGTTCTCGGGGCTCAGGCGGAGGCTCGCGTCGCGTAGAAGACCACCGCTGTCGCCGCCGCGACGTTGAGGGAGTCGATGCCCGCCCGCATCGGGATGCGGACGTGCACGTCGGCCGCGGTGAGCGCCGCCGGCGTGAGGCCGGGGCCCTCGCTGCCGAAGAGGAGGGCGAGGCGCGGGTCCGCGCGGGCGACGAGTTCGTCGAGGGTCAGGGAGCGGTCCGAGAGGCAGAAGGCGGCCAGGGTGAAGCCCGCCCGCTTGATCGTGTCCGCGTCGGCGGGCCAGTTCTCCAGGCGCGCGTACGGGAGCGAGAAGACGGCGCCCATCGAGACCTTCACGGCGCGGCGGTAGAGGGGGTCGGCGCAGCGCGGGGTGAGGAGCGCGGCGTCGACGCCGAGCGCCGCGGCGTTGCGGAAGGCGGCGCCGAGGTTCGCGTGGTCGACGAGGTCCTCGAAGACGGCGACGCGGCGCGCGCCCGCGAGGAGGCCGGCGGGCGCGGGCAGCGGGATGCGGTGCAGGGAGGCGAGGGCGCCGCGGTGGACGTGGTAGCCGGTGACCCGCTCGGCCGTCTCGGGGCTCACGACGTAGACGGGCGCCTCGCTCGCCTCGATCACGTCGGCCATGACGGGCAGCCACTTCTCCGTGAGCAGCATCGAGCGCATGCCGTGCCCGGCGTCCAGCGCGCGGCGCACGACCTTCTCGCCCTCCGCGATGAAGAGTCCTTCCTCCGGTTCGCGGCGGCGGCGCAACTGCACGTCGGTGAGCGAGGTGTAGTCGCCGAGCCGGGGGTCCGCCGGGTCCTCGACGCGTTCGGGTACTGCCACGGGGTGCCGCCTTGGGTCGTACGGGCGAGGGACTGTCAGGCGTCGAGGGCCGCGACGGCGCCGACGACGATGACGGCCGGGGGGCGTACGTCGTGCGCGCGGGCGGCGTCGGCCGCGGTCGCGAGGCGCGCGTCGACGCGTCGCTGGGCCGCCGTGGTGCCCTCCTGGATCAGCGCGACGGGCGTCTCGGGGTCGCGGCCGTGCCGGACGAGTGCCTCGGCTATCGCGCCGAGCTTGTCGACGCCCATGAGGATCACGAGCGTGCCGCGCAGCCGGGCGAGCGCGGGCCAGTCGACCAGGGAGCGCGGGTCCTCGGGCGCGACGTGGCCGCTGACCACGGTGAACTCGTGGGCGACACCGCGGTGCGTGACGGGGATGCCGGCGGCGGCGGGCACGCTGACCGAACTGGAGATGCCGGGGACGACGGTGCAGGGGATGCCGGCGGCGGCGAGGGCCTGGGCCTCCTCCATGCCGCGCCCGAAGACGAAGGGGTCGCCGCCCTTGAGCCGTACGACGGACTTGCCCGCCCTGGCGTGCGTGATGAGCGCCTCGTTGATCGCCTCCTGCGCCATCGCGCGCCCGTACGGGATCTTCGCCGCGTCGACGACCTCGACGTGCGGCGGGAGTTCGGCGAGGAGGTCGCGGGGGCCGAGCCGGTCGGCGATGACGACATCGGCCTCGGCGAGGAGGCGGCGCCCGCGCACGGTGATGAGGTCGGGGTCCCCGGGGCCGCCGCCGACGAGGGCGACCTTCGGCGTCTCGCCGCCCGACTGCCTCGGCACGGCGACGCGGCCCTCGTCGAGCGCGCGCAGCAGGGAGTCGCGCACGGCGGCGGTACGGCGCGGGTCGCGCTCGGCGGGTTCGGTGGTGAGGACGGCGACGGTGACGCCCGCGCTGTGCCCGGTCGCGGGGGTCCAGGCGCTCGCCGCGTCGGCGTCGTCGCTGCGTACGCACCACACGCGGCGTTCCTCGGCCTCGGCGGAGGCGGCGGCGTTGGCGGCCGCGTCGTCGGTCGCGACGACCGCGTACCAGGCGCCTTCGAGGTCGCCCGCGCGGTAGGGGCGGCGCTCCCAGCGGAGCTCGCCCGCCGTGGCCATCGCCTCGACGGACGCGGTCGCCGAGGGCGAGACGAGGAGGACGTCGGCGCCCGCGGTGAGGAGGGCGGGGAGCCTGCGCTGGGCCACCTGGCCGCCGCCGAGGACGACGACCTTGCGGCCCGCGAGGCGCAGTCCCGCGGGGTAGGCGGGGTGGGTGGCGGCGGAGGGCATGGCGGAGCGGCTCCTTGGGGCGCGGGGAGGGGGCGGTGCGACGTTGCTCCGCGGGGCCAGCTTACGGGGGCGGCGGGAGGCGGCCCCCGGGGGCGGTGGGCGGAAGGGGACCGGGGCGGTGGGCGGGTGGCCGCGCACCGCCCCGGGGAGCACTACTTCTCCGTGACCCCCGCCGAGTCGAAGGTGGCCACCTCGTGCATGGCGCGGGCGGCGCTCTGGACGAGGGGGAGGGCGAGGAGGGCCCCGGTGCCTTCGCCGAGGCGCAGGTCGAGGTCGACGAGGGGGCGCAGGCCGAGGCTGTTGAGGGCCGCGACGTGGCCCGGTTCGGCGCTGCGGTGGCCCGCGATGCACGCGGCCAGGACCTCGGGGGCGATGGCACGGGCGACGAGGGCCGCCGCTCCCGCGCTGACACCGTCGAGGATGACCGGGGTGCGCAGCGAGGCGCCGCCGAGGAGGAGCCCTGCCATCGCCGCGTGTTCGAGCCCGCCGACCGCCGCGAGGACGCCGATGGGGTCGGCGGGGTCGGGGCGGTGCAGGTCGAGCGCGCGACGGATGACGTCGACCTTGTGGGCGTGCATCTCGTCGTTGATGCCGGTGCCGCGCCCGGTGACCTCGGCCGGGTCGGTGCCGGTGAAGACGGAGATGAGCGCGGCCGACGCGGTCGTGTTGGCGATGCCCATCTCCCCGGTCAGGAGCGCCTTGTTGCCCGCGGCGACGAGGTCGCGGGCGGTCTCGATGCCGACCTCGATCGCGGCGGTGACCTCCTCGCGACTGAGCGCGGGGCCCGCCGTCATGTCCGCCGTGCCCGCCCGTACCTTGCGCGGCAGCAGCCCCGGCGTGGGCGGCAGTTCGGCCGCGACGCCGACGTCCACGACGCACACCTCGGCGCCGACCTGCTTCGCGAAGGCGTTGCAGACCGCGCCGCCGCCGAGGAAGTTGGCGACCATCTGCGCGGTCACCTCCTGCGGCCACGCGGTGACGCCCTGGGCGTGCACGCCGTGGTCGCCCGCGAAGATCGCGACGGCGGCCGGTTCGGGAATGGGCGGCGGCGAGACGCGCGAGAGGCCGCTGAGCTGCGCGGAGATGATCTCCAGCATGCCGAGCGCCCCCGGCGGCTTGGTCATCCGCTTCTGCCGTTCCCACGCCTCGCCGAGCGCCTTCGCGTCCAGCGGGCGGATGCGCCGCACCGTCTCGGTGAGCAGGTCGGCCGGTTCGGCGCCGGGCAGCACGCGGCGGCCGTAGGTCTCCTCGTGCACGACCCAGGAGAGCGGGCGCCGCTTGGACCACCCGGCCTGCATCAGCTCGGGCTCGTCGGGGAACTCGTCGACGTACCCGACGCACAGGTACGCCACGACCTCCAGGTGCTCGGGCAGGCCGAGCGCGCGCACCATCTCGCGCTCGTCGAAGAAGCTCACCCAGCCGACACCGAGCCCTTCGGCGCGCGCGGCGAGCCACAGGTTCTCGACGGCGAGCGCGGAGGAGTACGGGGCCATCTGCGGCTGCGTGTGGCGGCCGAGGGTGTGCCTGCCGCCGCGCGTCGGGTCGGCGGTGACGACGATGTTGACCGGCGTGTCGAGGATCGCCTCGATCTTCAGCTCGCGGAACTGCTTCGCGCGGCCCTTGGGGAGCGAGGCGGCGTACGCGTCGCGCTGCTTCTCGGCCAGCTCGTGCATCGCGCGCCGGGTCTCCTCGGAGCGGATGACGACGAAGTCCCAGGGCTGCGAGTGCCCGACGCTCGGCGCGGTGTGCGCGGCCTCCAGGACGCGGAGCAGCACCTCGTGCGGGATCGGGTCGGAACGGAAGCCGTTGCGGATGTCGCGCCGCTCGCGCATGACACGCAGCACGGCCTCGCGCTCGGCCTCGTCGTACCCGGGCGCGGGGGGCCCGGCGGGGGCCTGCGGGGAGACGGGGTCGGGGGCGGCCTCGGTCGCGGCGGGGGCCTCGGCCCGGGGCTCGGTCGCGGGGGC
>NZ_JAAGLR010000572.1 GCF_010548245.1 Streptomyces sp. SID11385 | reverse complement strand
CGTCACGCTGCGGCCTTCGCGCAGCGGCGGCCCGGCGACCGCGGCGACCGACTGCGTGAGCCTGCCGCGCAGCTCCACGGGCAGCCGCCACTCCTGGGCGAGGAGCCGCAGCGCGTCCTCCAGGTCCGGCAGCGAGCGGTGCGTGGAGCGCGGGCCCGGGACGGCGCGCCGCGAGGCCGGGACCCGTGCCCGGGTGCCGGTCGTGTGTCGTTCGCCGCCGCTCGTCTCGCTCACCCTCTCGTTCACCCGTCTTCCCTCAGAGGGACAGAACCACGTCAGCGGATACCCCGCGCCCACCTGTCCATGCTCCCACCTTCCGGGGGTCGCGGAGCGCCTTCGGCGGCAAGCCGCCCCGGGGCCCGTACCGTCCCCCTGCGCGTCCGCCCGCGCCCCCACCCGAGGAGAGTCCCGTGCCCCTGCCCGATGCCACCGCCCTGGCCCGCCGCACGCCCGTCGACCGGCTCGGCGGGGACGAGAGCGGACTGCGCCGCTCGCTGGGACTGTGGCAGCTCACCATGATCAGCGTCGGCGCCACGCTCGGCACCGGCATCTTCGTCGTGCTCGGCGAGGCGGTGCCCAAGGCCGGGCCCGCCGTCGTCGTCTCGTTCGTCCTCGCCGGGTTCACGGCGCTCTTCTCCGCGCTGAGCTACGCGGAACTCGCGGGCGCCATCCCCGTCGCCGGGTCCTCGTACACGTACGCCTACGCGACGCTCGGGGAGCTGGTCGCCTGGGTCTGCGGCTGGTGCCTGATCCTGGAGTACGGGGTCTCGGTCGCCGCCGTCGCGGTCGGCTGGGGCCAGTACGTCAACGAGTTCCTCGACGGCACGCTCGGCGTCACGCTCCCCGCCGCGCTCTCGGCGCCCCCGGGCGACGGCGGCGTCGTCAACGTCGCCGCGCTCGCCGTCGTCCTCCTCGCCCTCGCCTTCCTCCTCGGCGGGGCCCGCGAGTCGGCGCGCGCCAACACCGTCATGGTGTGCGTCAAGATCGCCGCGCTCCTGCTCTTCTGCGGCATCGGCGTCACGGGCTTCCGCTCGGCGCACTTCACGGATTTCGCCCCGTACGGCGTCAGCGGGATCAGCGCGGCGGCGGGCACGCTCTTCTTCTCCTACATCGGCTTCGACGCGGCGTCGACGGCGGGCGAGGAGGCGCGCGACGCGCGGCGCGACCTGCCGCGCGCGATCATCCTCTCGCTGGGGCTCGTCACGGCGCTGTACGTCCTCGTCGCGTTCGTCGCCGTCGGGGCACGGTCCTGGCGGCGGTTCGCGGGCTCGGAGGCGAGCCTCGCGGGGATCACGCGGGACCTCACGGGGCAGGACGTGTGGCCCGTCCTGCTCTCGCTGGGCGCCGTCGTCGCCATCGCCTCCGTCGTCCTCACGGTGCTGTACGGGCAGACCCGCATCCTCTTCGCGATGTCCCGCGACGGGCTGATCCCCCGGGTCTTCTAGCGCGTCCACGCCGCGAGCGGCACCCCGCGCGCGTGCACCGTGCTCGTCGCCGCCTTCTGCGGGCTGCTCGCCGCCGTCGTCCCGCTCGGGCAGCTCGCCGACGCCACGAGCATCGGCACGCTCTTCGCCTTCGGGCTCGTCAACGTCGCCGTCGTCGTGCTGCGCCGGATCAGGCCGGGGATGCGGCGCACCTTCCGGGTCCCCTTCTCGCCCCTCCTGCCCGCCGTCGGCCTCGGGCTCTGCCTGTGGCTCATGACGAGCCTGTCGCCCGTGACCTGGCTCGTCTTCGGCTGCTGGATGTTCTTGGGGCTCGTGGTCTACTTCGGGTACGGCGTCCGGCACTCCCGGCTCGCCGCCGACACGCCTCCCGGGAAGAAGTGAACGAAGCGCGGTGCTCGACGAACTCGACGAACGGATTGTGCGGGAGCTGACCTCGGACGCGCGGCGCAGCTACGCCGACATCGGCCAGCGCGTGGGGCTCTCGGCCCCCGCCGTCAAACGCCGCGTCGACCGGCTGCGGGCGAGCGGCGCGATCCAGGGGTTCACGGTGCGCGTCGATCCCGCCGTGCGGGGGCGGCGCACCGAGGGCCTCATCGAGCTGTACTGCCGGCGGCAGACGACGCCCGAGATGATCCGCAAGGGCCTCGAAGGCTATGCGGAGATCGTCTCGGCCTCGACGGTGACCGGCGAGGCCGACGCCGTCGTGCAGGTCTTCGCCGCGGACATGGAGCACTTCGAGCGGGTGCTGGAGCGGATCGCGGGGGAGCCCTTCGTCGAGCGGACCAAGTCAGTGCTCGTGCTCTCGCCGCTGCTGCGCCGCGCGGGCTGAGCCCCGCACGCCCTTCCGGCCTCTTTTCGGGGGGTTTTGTTCACTCTCGGACCATTAATGCGCGCCTGAGCCCGTGGTGGCGCGCAAAGTGGTCGGGAGATGATCACGAAGCCTCGTTCCGCTCTTGTCGCCGCCGCCGCGGTCCTCGTGGTGGCGGCCGTCGTGCTGGGTCTCGCGCTGTCCGGTGCCTTCGACGGCGGCGGGGGCGGGCACCGCGAGACCGGGAGCGAGAGCGCCGCGAGCACCCCGCCCCCCGCCGCCGCGGCGCTGCGCCCCCGCTTCGTGAGCCGCGCGAAGTGGGGCGCCGATCCGCACCTGCTCGACCAGAAGCCGCACTACGCGGACTCGGTGCACGCCATCGTCATCCACCACACCGATACGCCCAACGGCTACTCCTGCGCCGACAGCGCCTCCTACGTCCGCGACATCTACCAGGCCCACGCGACGGCGCGCGGCTGGGGCGACATCGGCTACAACTTCCTCGTCGACCGCTGCGGCACGATCTTCGAGGGCCGGCTCGGCGGCGTCGACAGGCCCGTCATCGGCGCCCACACGGTCGGCCTCAACAAGGGCACGACGGGCATCGCCGCGATCGGCACGTACACCGCCGGGGTCCCCGTGCCCGCGCCCATGCGGCGCTCGATCGAGCGGATCATCGCCTGGAAGCTCGGCCTCACCGAGATCAGCCCGGCGGCCCGTACCCAGCTCGTCTCCACCAACAGCAAGTCACGCTTCCCGAAGGACACCTCCGTCAACCTCCCCACCGTCCTCGGCCACATCGAGGCGTACGAGACGGACTGCCCCGGGCAGGCGCTCATGGACCTGCTGCCGGAGTTCCGGCGGGCCGCCACCAAGCTCCAGGGCAAGGCGAAACTCCTCGCGGCGCGGCGCGCCTCGCGCAGCCCGGAGACCGCGGACCGGGGGCAGAGCGGCGTCCCGGGGCCGCCGATGGAACCGCGCAGGGAGCCCGGCGCAACGAATCACCGTTCAGGGGCCCGCAGACGCAAGATCCTGCCGTGAGGACGGCGGCGATGGTGTCTTGTTGCGCCGGACCCGGCGCCCGTAGCGTCTAGGAGGCGTCCCGCCCCGAGCGACGGGATACCTCCTCGTTCGTCCCGGCACCTTTCCCGCAAGGCCCCGCATGCCCCCCTCCGCCCCGCCCGCGCCGCCGCTGCGCCTGGCGCTCGCCCAGTCCTCGGGCACCCCCGGCGACATCCGCGCCAACCTCGACGCGCTCGACGCGCTCGCGGCCCGCGCCGCGGCGTCCGGCGCCCACCTCCTCGTCGCGCCCGAGCTGTTCCTGAGCGGGTACGCGCCCGAGGCCCCGACCGGC
>NZ_JAAGLR010000543.1 GCF_010548245.1 Streptomyces sp. SID11385 | reverse complement strand
CGGCGGCGACGACGCGCAGGCCGGGGACGGGCGCGGTGCCGAGCGGCACGGGCCCCGGCGTGAGGAGGAGGGTGGAGGTGCCGGCGCGGGCCGCGGCGAGGGCGGTGGCGGCGGCGAGCGTGGTGCGTCCGGCCCCGCCGGGTCCGGTGACGAGGACGGTGCGCACGGAGGGGGTCAGCCCTCGGTGCCGGGCGCCGTGCCGGACTCGACGCGCTTCTTCAGCCCGGCGAGGGCGCGGTCGATGATGACCTTCTCGGCCTTGCGCTTGATCATGCCGAGCATGGGGATCTTGACGTCCACGGTGAGCTGGTAGGTCACCTCGGTCGCGTCGCCCTTGGCGCGCAGCCGGTAGGAGCCGTCCAGGGAGCGCAGCATCTGGGACTTGACGAGGGTCCAGGTGACCTCGTCGGGGCTCGCCCACGTGTAGGCGAGGGTCTGGTCGTCCTTGATGGCGCCCGCGTCCATGACGAGGCGGACCTGCTCGGCGCGGCCCTCGGCGTCGCGCGCGAGGACGTCGGCCTCCTTGACCTCGCCGGTCCAGTCGGGGTAGCGGGCGAAGTCGGCGATCACACCCATGACCGCGGCCGGCGCGGCCTCGATGGTGATGCTTGAGCTGGTGTGTTCGGCCATCGCCGTGACTCCTCCGTGCTGCCGGGTGGCGGGGACGCGGTGCGGGGCCCGCGCGGCAAGGCTACCGCTCCCCGGCACCCGCCTCGCCGGGGCCCGTACTCACCACGTGAGGGCCCAGGGGCGGCCCGTCGACGCGAA
Organism: Streptomyces sp. SID11385; assembly: GCF_010548245.1. GTDB lineage: Bacteria > Actinomycetota > Actinomycetes > Streptomycetales > Streptomycetaceae > Streptomyces. The sequence goes on along the minus strand of NZ_JAAGLR010000543.1, from coordinate 3,515 downwards.
GTGACCGACGTTCACGCACTCGGTGGCGCCGATCCGCATGCGGCGCACGAGCGGCTGGTGAACGTGGCCGAAGAGGTGGTAGCGGGGGCGGGTGCGGCGGATCGCGGCGAGCAGGGCGCCGCTGCCGTGCTCGAAGCGGCGCGCGACGGTGTCGTAGCAGAGTTCGGGCACGTCGGGCGGGATGTGGGTGCACAGCACGTCGACCTCGCCGAGCTGCTCGACGAGGGCCGCGTACTCCTCCTCGTCGCGCTCGTAGGGGGTGCGCATCGGGGTGCGCAGTCCGCCGCCGACGAAGCCGAAGACGCGACCGCCGATCTCGGCGCGCTGCCCGTCGAGGACGGTGACGCCCGCGTGCGCGTACTCGGGCCACAGGTGCGGGATGTCGACGTTGCCGAAGGTCGCGTACGTGGGGGTGGGCATCGCGGCGAACAGGCGGGCGTACTGGGCGCGGGCGGCGCGCTCGATGGCGGGGCCCGGCTCCTCGCCGAGGTCTTCCCACAGGGAGCGGCTGAAGGCGTGGGCCTCGGGGAAGCGGCGCGCGGTGCGCAGGGCGACGATCCGGTCGGCGGCGGCGGTGCCGAAGAGGTCGGGGAAGATGCCGTGCGAGTGGTCGGCGTAGTCGAGGAACATGACGAGATCCCCGAGGCAGACGAGGGCGTCGGCCCCGTCCCCGGCGTGCGCGAGATCCCGCGCGTTCCCGTGCACGTCGCTCACCACATGAACCCGCGTCATGCGTTCAGCCTAGTACGCGCCCGACGCACGGCCCTCACCTGCGGTTACTCCCCGAAGCCCGCCGCGGGGGACTACCCTTCCCGCAAGCCCCACGAGGGAGTGTGACGGAGTGAACATCTCTCCGGACCCCCCTATCGGAACCGCTTACCGGTGGGTAACGTCCGGGCAGTCCGTCCTGCCCCCCGCCGGGGGCATCCGCACCGTCGCGGCCCACCCGCACTCCACGGGGTGACCACCGGTGCCCTACGAGGAGCAGTTTTGCGCGAGTTCAGCCTTCCGGCCCTGTACGAGGTCCCCGCGGCCGGCAACCTGGCCGACATCGTCCGCCGCAACGCCGCGCGGCACCCGGACGTGGCGGTGCTCGGCCGGAAGGTCGACGGGGTGTGGCGCGACGTGACGGCGACGACGTTCCTCGCCGAGGTCACGGCGGCGGCGAAGGGCCTCGTGGCCTCGGGCGTGGGCCCGGGCGACCGCGTCGGGCTCATGTCCCGTACCCGCTACGAGTGGACCCTCGTCGACTTCGCCGTCTGGATGGCCGGAGCGGTCACCGTGCCCGTCTACGAGACCAGCTCCGAGGAGCAGGTGCGGTGGATTCTCGGCGACTCGGGCGCGGTCGCGTGCGTCGTGGAGAGCGGCGAGCACGCGCGGGCGGTCGAGGCGGTACGGGAGGGGCTGCCCGGGCTGAAGCAGGTGTGGCGGCTCGACGAGGACGCGATCGGCGCGCTGGAGGCGGCGGGCACCGGCGTCACGGACGGCGCGCTGGAGGAGCGGGCCGCGGCGGTCGGCGCGGACGACCCGGCGACGATCGTCTACACCTCGGGGACGACGGGCCGCCCCAAGGGCTGCGTCCTCACCCACCGCAACTTCTTCGCCGAGTGCGGCAACGTCGTGGAGCGCCTCAAGCCGCTCTTCCGCACCGGCGAGTGCTCCGTCCTGCTCTTCCTGCCCGTCGCGCACGTCCTCGGGCGGCTCGTGGAGGTCGCGGCGCTCATGGCGCCGATCAAGCTCGGCCACGCGCCGGACATCAAGCACCTCACCGACGAGCTGAGCGCCTTCCGGCCGACGATGGTGCTCGGCGTCCCGCGCGTCTTCGAGAAGGTCTACAACGGGGCGCGCGCGCAGGCCCAGGCCGGCGGCAAGGGCCGGATCTTCGACCGCGCGGCCGACACGGCGATCGCGTACAGCCGCGCGAAGGACACCCCGCAGGGGCCCTCGCTCGGGCTGCGGCTGCGCCACCGGCTCTTCGACAAGCTCGTCTACGCGAAGCTGCGCGCCGTGCTCGGCGGGCGCGGCGAGTACGCGATCTCGGGCGGCGCGCCGCTCGGCGAGCGGCTCGGGCACTTCTTCCGCGGCATCGGCTTCACGGTCCTGGAGGGGTACGGGCTCACGGAGTCCTGCGCGGCGACGGCCTTCAACCCGTGGGACCGGCAGAAGATCGGCACGGTGGGGCAGCCGCTGCCGGGCTCGGTGGTGCGGATCGCCGACGACGGCGAGGTGCTGCTCCACGGCGAGCACCTGTTCACGCGGTACTGGAACAACGAGGCGGCCACCGCGGAGGCGCTCGCGGACGGCTGGTTCCACACCGGCGACCTCGGGACGCTCGACGCGGACGGTTATCTCGCGATCACGGGCCGCAAGAAGGAGATCATCGTGACGGCGGGCGGCAAGAACGTCGCCCCGGCCGTCATCGAGGACCGCATCAGGGGCAACGCGCTCGTCGCCGAGTGCATGGTCGTCGGCGACGGCCGCCCCTTCGTCGGCGCGCTCCTCACGCTCGACGAGGAGTTCCTCGCCCACTGGGCGAAGGACCACGGCAGGCCCACCGCGACGGTCGCGGCGCTGCGCGAGGACCCGGCGCTCCTCGCGGCTCTCCAGGAGGCCGTGGACGAGGGCAACCTCGCGGTCTCGAAGGCGGAGTCGGTGCGCAGGTTCCGCGTCCTGGACACGCAGTTCACCGAGGAGTCCGGCCACCTGACGCCGTCGCTCAAGCTCAAGCGCTCGGTCGTCACGAAGGACTACGCGATGGAGATCGAGGCGCTGTACCAGAAGTGAGGCGGCCGGGGGCGGCCCCGCGCCGCCCCCACCTCGGCAGCGTCTACAGCAGCTCCTTGAGCCGCTCCGCCAGCAGGTCCCACCGCCACTTCTCCTCCACCCACGCGCGCCCGGCGGCCCCCATCCGCGCCCGCAGGCCCGCGTCCCCGAGCAGGGTGACGATCCGCTCGGCGGTCTCCGCGACGCTCTCGCCGCGTACGACGAACCCCGTCTCGCCCTCCTTGACGGCGTCCGGCGCGCCCCCGGAGTCCCCCGCCACGACGGGCAGCCCCGTCGCCGATGCCTCCAGGTAGACGATCCCGAGGCCCTCCACGTCGAGCCCCCCGCGCCGCGTGCGGCACGGCATCGCGAAGACGTCGCCCGCCCCGACGTGCGCGGGCAGTTCGGACCACGGGACACCGCCGGTGAACCGCACGGAGTCCGCGACGCCCGTCTCGCGCGCGAGACGCCGCAGGTCCTCCCCGTACGGCCCGTCCCCGACGATCAGGAGCACGGCGTCCGGCTGCGCGCGGAGCACGGCGGGCCAGGCCCGGACGAGCGTGTCCTGCCCCTTGCGCCGCACGAGGCGCGAGACGCACACGACGACGGGCCGGTCCGCGAGCCCCAGCGCGGCGCGCAGCGCGGGCCCGCCGGAGCCGGGGTGGAAGACCTTCTCGTCGACGCCCGGCGGGAGCTGGACCATGCGGGCCGCCGCCTCGGGGGTGAGCGCGCGGGCGACGCGGGCGCGCGTG
>NZ_JAAGLR010000500.1 GCF_010548245.1 Streptomyces sp. SID11385 | reverse complement strand
GGCGGCGAGCGCGCCCCGGGAGCGGGTCGCGGGCACGGCGACGGCCGCGCCGACCGCGCACTCGGCGACGCCACTGAGCCGGGTCCAGGTGCGCGGGGAGCCGGGCAGGTTGCGCGGGACGATCGCGTCGAAGGGGGCGGGGCGCGCGAAGTGCAGCGCTCCGGCGCCGAGGAGGAGACCGGCGAGGAGGGTGGCGGAGGTGTCGGGGCGGGACATCGGGGGCTCCTCGGGATCGGGTGGTGGCGTGAGCGTACGCCCTGCTCAAGACGGGTGTACGTGGCATGTTCCCTGCCCCGCGTACGCGGGGTGAACCCTGGGCCAACGGGGGTAAGCGGTCGCCACGGATCAGGAGCGGGGAGGGCCAGCATGACGGCGCAGGTTGAGGTGAAGGCAGAAGTGGCGGGGCGCGGGCGCAGCGAGAGCGAGGAGGAGCGGGCGGACCGGCAGTGGAACGAACTGATGCAGGAGGTGCGGGTCGCGCAGACCGGCGTCCAGATCCTCTTCGGCTTCCTCCTGACGGTCGTGTTCACGCCGATGTTCGACGAACTGTCGCACACGGACACCAACATCTACCTGACGACGGTGGTGCTCGGCGCTCTCGCGACGGGCGCCCTCATATCCCCCGTCCCCTTCCACCGGCTCCTGTCGGGCCGGCGCATCAAGAAGCGGACCGTCGAGTGGGCGGCGCGCATGACCTTCGTGGGGCTCATGCTGCTCCTCGCGACGCTCACCTCCGCCCTCTTCCTCGTCCTGCGCACGGCGACGCACGACGCGTTCGTCCCCTGGTTCGTGGCGGGGGTCGTCGGCTGGTACGTGTTGTGCTGGCTGATCCTGCCGCTGTGGGCGCGGGCCCGGTACTCGGAACGGGAGGAGTGAGCCCGCACCGTCTCCGGGCGCCGGGAAAACCCGTGGCCGCCGCGCGGGAGCGCCTGTTGACTCCTCCCCATGACGAGCGAGCACGAGTCCGGGCCCGACCCGAAGGCCGTCGTACGGCGCGGGTACGACGCCGTCGCCGCGCGGTACGACGAGGCGTACGGCTCGGAGACGAAGTACGCGGCGCTGCTCGACGAGCTGTGCCACCTGCTCCCGCCCGGCGCGGCGGTGCTGGATCTCGGCTGCGGCGGCGGGGTGCCGGTGGCCCGTACGCTCGCCGCCGCCGGGCACCGCGTCACCGGCGTCGACCTGAGCGGGGTGCAGGTGCGCCGGGCCAGGGAGCGCGTACCGGACGCGGAGTTCCTGCGGGCCGACGCCGCGGAGGTGGCCTTCGCCCGGGAGAGTTTCGACGCGGTGGTGTGCCTCTACCTGCTGATCCATCTGCCGCTGGCGGAGCAGCCGGGGCTGCTGCGCCGGGTCGGTGGCTGGCTGCGGCCCGGCGGCGTGCTGTTCGCCACGACGGGGCAGCGGGCGTGGACCGGTGTCGAGGAGGACTGGCTGGGCGGCGGGGCCCCGATGTGGTGGAGCCAGCCGGACGCGGCGGTGAGCAGGGGGTGGATCGAGGCGGCCGGACTGGTCGTGGAACGGGAGGAGTTCGTCCCGGAGGGCACGGGCGGGCACCCGTTGTTCCGGGCGCGGCGGACGGCGGCGCGCCCTTGACGAGGGCGGCCCGGGGCCTTCCCGCGACGGAAAGCGCGGCGCATTCCCGCGCGAAGGAAGGCGGCGCTCCCCCGCGAGAGGGAAGCGCCGCCTTCCGCGTGGTTCAGGAGAGATCGATGCCCGGGTAGAGCGGGTGCTTGGCGAGCAGGTCGGCGGCCTGTTCGGCGGTGCGGGCCGCGAGGCCGTCCTCGATGACGTACTGGGCCTTGGAGGGCTTGCCCGACTTCGTCGCGCCGGGGCGGGTGCCGCGCAGGACGCCCTCGATGAGGGCGGCGACCTCGTCGAGTTCGGGGGTGCCGAGGCCGCGCGTCGTGAGCGCGGGCGTGCCGAGCCGGATGCCGCTCGTGTACCAGGCGCCGTTGGGGTCCTGCGGGACGGCGTTGCGGTTGGTGACGATGCCGGAGTCGAGCAGCGCGGACTCGGCCTGACGCCCCGTGAGGCCGTATCCGGAGACGTCGAGGAGGACGAGGTGGTTGTCGGTGCCGCCCGTGACGAGCTTCGCGCCGCGCCGGGTGAGCCCCTCGGCGAGGGCGCGCGCGTTGTCGACGATCTGCGCCGCGTACGTGCGGAAGGCGGGCTGCCTGGCCTCGGCGAGGGCGACGGCCTTGGCGGCCATGACGTGCGGGAGGGGGCCGCCGAGGACCATGGGGCAGCCGCGGTCGACGTACTCGGCGAGGGGCTCTTCGCACAGCACCATGCCGCCGCGCGGGCCGCGCAGGGACTTGTGGGTGGTGGTGGTGACGATCTGCGCGTACGGCACCGGGTCGTGCTCGCCGGTGAGGACCTTGCCCGCGACGAGCCCGGCGAAGTGGGCCATGTCCACCATGAGGGTCGCGCCGACCTCGTCGGCGATCTCGCGCATGATCCGGAAGTTGACGAGGCGCGGGTAGGCGGAGTAGCCGGCGATGAGGATGAGCGGGCGGAACTCGCGGGCGGCGGCGCGTACGGCGTCGTAGTCGATGAGGCCGGTGACCGGGTCGGTGCCGTAGCTGCGCTGGGAGAAAAGCTTTCCGCTCAGGTTGGGGCGGAAGCCGTGGGTGAGGTGGCCGCCCGCGTCGAGGGACATGCCGAGCATGCGCTGGTCGCCGAGGGCGCGGCGCAGCACGGACCAGTCCTCCTCGGTGAGGTCGTTGACGTTGCGGACGCCCGCCTCGGCGAGGGCGGGGCTCTCGACGCGCTGGGCCAGGACCGACCAGAAGGCGACGAGGTTCGCGTCGATGCCGGAGTGCGGCTGCACGTAGGCGTGGTCGGCGCCGAAGAGCGCGCGGGCGTGCTCGGCGGCGATGGTCTCGACGGTGTCGACGTTGCGGCAGCCCGCGTAGAAGCGGTGCCCTGCGGTGCCCTCGGCGTACTTGTCGCTCATCCAGTTGCCCATCGCGAGGAGCGTCGCGGGGGACGCGTAGTTCTCGCTCGCGATGAGCTTGAGGGATTCGCGCTGGTCGGTCAGTTCCTGGCCGATGGCGGCGGCGATACGGGGCTCGACGGAGCGGACGACGTCGAGGGCGCCGCGGAAGGCGGCGGAGGCGAGGGCGGCGTTCTGCTCGGGGTCGCCGGTCGGCTCGGGGGCGGGGAACTGCTCGGGTGCGCTGGACATGGCTCACTCCCAGGTCAGTGTCGGATGGCCCAGGCGCACGACCGCACACCGGGCGGAGTCACCGCCCGTGCGGGGGCCGCTTCCTCGTGGTCGATTCCACTGTTCGCGCCAGTCACGGCCCCGGGGGCAGGCTAGCAAGGAACCGGGGACCGAAGGCGTGTCCGGCTCACGATGCGGACGCCGGGAGCGGGGTGCGCGCGAAGGAGGATCATGGACGGGTCCGGGGACGACCCCGGCCGCCCGACCACCGACGGAGGCCACGCTGTGCAGTACGTGAAACTCGGCTCGACAGGGCTGGACGTCTCGCGCCTCACCCTGGGGTGCATGAGCTTCGGCGTTCCCGGCCGGGGCAATCACACGTGGACGCTCGACGAGGAGCGCTCGCGGCCCCTGATCCGGCAGGCGCTCGAAGCGGGCCTCACCTTCTTCGACACCGCCAACGCCTACTCGGACGGCACGAGCGAGGAGATCGTGGGGCGCGCGCTGAAGGACTTCGCGCGCCGCGAGGACGTCGTGCTCGCCACGAAGGTGTACATGCCGATGCGGCAGGGCCCCAACGGCGGCGGGCTCTCGCGCAAGGTGATCCTGCACGAGATCGACGCGAGCCTGAAGCGGCTCGGCACCGACTACGTGGACCTCTACCAGATCCACCGCTTCGACGCGGCGACTCCCGTCGAGGAGACGATGGAGGCGCTGCACGACGTCGTGAAGGCGGGCAAGGCCCGCTACATCGGGGCGAGTTCGATGTACGCCTGGCAGTTCTCGAAGCTCCAGTACACCGCGGCGGCGCACGGCTGGACGCGCTTCGTGTCGATGCAGGACCACTACAACCTGCTCTACCGCGAGGAGGAGCGCGAGATGCTGCCGCTCTGCGCGGACCAGGGCGTGGGCGTGCTGCCGTGGAGCCCGCTCGCGCGCGGGCGGCTCACCCGTCCGTGGGACGCGGAGACGGAGCGGGGGCGCACGGACGAGTTCGGTAAGACGCTCTACGCGGAGGGCGACCGCGAGATCGTCGAGACGGTCCAGCGGATCGCGGCGGCCCGCGAGGTCCCGGCCGCGCGGGTCGCGCTCGCGTGGCTGCTCCAGCGGCCCGGGGTGACCTCGCCGATCGTCGGCGTGACGAAGGAGGCGCACCTGACGGACGCGCTCGCCGCGCTGGACCTCGTCCTGGACGACAAGGAGCTCGCCGAACTGGAGGCGCCGTACGGGCCGCACGAGGTGGCGGGGCACTGACGGCAGCTCGGGAGCGGTACGGGGGCGGGCGCCGGCAGCGGGGGCGGGGCGCCGCGGCGGGCGCGGGGCGCCGGTAGCGGAACCGGCGCCCCTTCCCGTGCCGGCCGCCCGTCCCCGCACCACTCCCCCGCCCGGCGGTACGATCATCGTGCTGCCCAAGGGTGCGCGGCGCCCTGACGACCGCGACGACGAGGCGAGACATGGCTGCCCAGATCGGCACCCTCCAGATCAGCGCGACCAACCCCGAGCACCCCGCTCTCCTCCTGGACCTCCCCTGGGAGCTGCCCCTGGAGGAGTGGCCGGAGCGGTATCTCGTGCCTCTGCCGCGCGGTATCTCGCGGCACGTCGTGCGCTACGCGCGGGCCGGGGACGAGGTGCTCGCGGTGAAGGAGCTGGCGACGCGGCCGGCCGAGCGCGAGTACACCCTCCTGCGGGACCTGGACCGGCTCGGGATTCCGGCGGTCGACCCGCTCGCGGTCGTGACCGGACGGACGTCGGCGGACGGGGAGCCGCTGGAGACGGCGCTCATCACGCGGCACCTGGGCGGCTCGATGCCGTACCGCTCGATGTTCGAGACGACGATGCGTCCCTCGACGATGAACCGCCTCATGGACGCGCTCGCCGTGCTCCTCGTGCGGCTGCACCTCGTGGGCTTCGCGTGGGGCGACTGCTCGCTGTCGAACACGCTCTTCCGCCGCGACGCGGGCGCCTTCGCCGCGTACCTCGTGGACGCCGAGACCGGCGAGACGCACACGACGCTGAGCCGGGGCCAGCGCGAGTACGACATCGACCTCGCGCGCGTGAACATCGCGGGCGAGCTGCTCGACCTGGAGGCCTCGGGGGCGCTGCACCCCTCGGTGGACCCCGTCGAGTTCTCGGCGGCTCTCGCGGCCCGGTACGAGGAGCTGTGGACGGAGCTGACGCGGCAGTCGGTCTACCCGGCGGACAAGCGCCACTACATCGACCGGCGGGTGCGGCGCCTCAACGCCCTGGGCTTCGATGTCGCCGAGATGCAGATCGGCCGGGCGCCGGACGGTGAGCGCATCACGTTCCTGCCGAAGGTCGTCGACGCCGGGCACCACCAGCGGCAGTTGCTGCGGCTGACCGGGCTCGACGCGGAGGAGAACCAGGCGCGGCGGCTGCTCGGCGACCTGGAGACGTGGATGGCGACGCAGGAGGACTACGCGCCCGGCGACCCGGCGGGCGCGCGCACCGAGGTGCTCGCGCACCGCTGGGTGCGCGAGGTGTTCCGGCCGGCCGTGCGCGGTGTGCCGCTGGACCTGCGGCGGAACCTCGACCCGGCCCAGGTGTACCACGAACTGCTGGAGAATCGCTGGTACTTGTCGGAGCGTTCAGGCAAGGACGTGGGGCTCGCCGAGGCGACGCGTGACTACGTGGAGCGGGTGCTGCCCGGACAGGGCCCCGCGGCGGGGTGAGCCTCCCCCGCCCGGGCAGCGCCGCTCAGTGACCCCGTACCGCGGCCGTCTGCTCCGCCTTCGCCGCCGCGCCCGTCGTGACGTGCACGTAGTCGACGACGAGTTGCTGCGGGAGCTGCGTGGAGCCGTCCGGGTCGCCGGGCCAGTAGCCGCCGACGGCGAGGTTGAGGATGATGAAGAACGGCTTGTTGAAGACCCACTGGTTGCCGCCGACGTCGGCGGGCGTGCGGGTCTGGTAGACGGTGCCGTCGACGGACCAGCTGATCGAGTCGGGGTTCCAGTCGACCGCGAAGGTGTGGAAGTCGTCGGCGAAGGCGGCCCCGCCGGGGAGCGAGTAGCCGGCGCCGATCCCGCCCGAGCCGGAGTAGCCGGGCCCGTGGATCGTGCCGTGCACGGTGTTCGGCTCGAAACCGACGTTCTCCATGATGTCGATCTCGCCCGAGTTGGGCCACCCGACCGAGCCGATGTCGTCGCCGAGCATCCAGAAGGCGGGCCAGATGCCCTGGCCGCGCGGGATCTTCATGCGGGTCTCGACGTGCCCGTACGTGCTGCTGAACTTGCCGGAGGTGTTGAGGCGCGCGGAGGTGTACTCGCAACTCCCGTACCAGCACTGGTATCCGGCGGGATTCTCCTTCTTGGCGGTGATGACGAGGTGTCCGTCCCCGTCGAGGGCGGCGTTGTCGGTGCCCGAGGTGTAGTACTGCCGTTCGTGGTTGTCGACGTTGTCGCCGGTCTCCAGCTGCCACTTGGAGCCGTCGATGGCCGAGCCCGCCGCGCCGTCGAAGTCGTCGGTGAAGGTCGCGGCGGCGGCCCGGGCGGGCTCGGCGTTCGCGGAGGCGGGCAGCAGCGCGGTGGCGCCGAGGGCGGCGGCCACGACGAGTGCGGAGAGCGGGCGGCGGCGCCGGAGGGCGCTCAAGGGGGTTCGCACGGGGGTCACTTCGCTTTCGGTGGGGGAAGTGGTGGGGGGAACCTGTGCCGGCGGCGCGGGGGGCGGGAGGGCGTGCGGGGCGTGGGGGCCCGGTGCGTGGTGTGCCCGCGCGCCCGGTGCACACTCCGCCCTCGCCAGGAAGTGAAGCCGCGGGGCCGTGGGGGGCCTTCGCCGCGTTCACTTGTCGGCGTCATCGATTCAAGAGCGGCGGGCGGTGCGCGTCAAGGTGTTCGTCTGGACCAATTGGCGGGCGCGGAAGCTCAGTTGCCCGGCAGGCGGGTCGGAGAGGCGGCGCGTCCCGCCGCCGCGCCGAGGCGCTCCGCCATGGCCGCGCAGCGGTCGATCAGCTCGGGTGGTTCGATGACCTCGAAGGGGTGTCCGAGCATCGCGACATAGGCGAGGATGCGGTCGGGCGCGCTGCCGCCGCTGACGAGTTCGCAGGCGTGCTCGTCGCGGGCGTGCACAAGCGCGGCGGAGGAGGGGACCTGGGCGCGGACCTCCTCGGCGGGGGCGTGCACGAGGAAACGGGCGCGGTGCGGGTAGGCGCCCGTGACGACGCCGCGCTGGACGTAGGCCGCCGCGTCCTCGGGGGCCGGGCGCGGGGTGAACCGCCAGGTGCGCGCGGCGACCTCGGTCATGCGGTCGACGCGGAACGTGCGCCAGTCGTCGCGGTCGAGGTCGTACGCGAGGAGGTACCACCTGCGGTCGGAGGCGACGAGGCGGTACGGCTCGACGCGGCGCTCGCCCACCTCGCCGCGCGAGGGGTAGCGGAAGCGGGCCTCGACCTCGTCGCGGCAGGCCCCGGCGAGCGTGACGAGGATCGCGGGCTCCACGCGCTCGGGGCCGCCCTCGAAGAACTCGACGGCCCCGGCGAGCGCGCTCACCTCGTGGCGCAGCCGGGCGGGCATGACGCGGTCGATCTTGGCGAGGGCGCGCAGCGCCGCCTCGCCCGCCCCGGCCCCTCCCCCGCCGGCCCCGGCGAGCAGCGAGGCCGCGG
>NZ_JAAGLR010000466.1 GCF_010548245.1 Streptomyces sp. SID11385 | reverse complement strand
CGCCCCCGCGCTCCTCACCACGGCGCTCGCCCTCACCCTCGCCGCGAGCGGCCAGGCGCGGGCCGCCGAGCCCCCCGTCGACCCGCACGCCAACGGCACCCCGATCACTCTCGCGCAGCCCGCCGACCCGGCCGCCGGGAAGTACGACTTCACCGGCAACATCGTCTACGGCGGCGGCAACAACATCACGCCCCCGCTCACCTCGACGCACCTCACCGTCGACCCCACGGCCCGCAGCCACAACAACATCTTCGCGGGCAACCAGGCCGGCCCCCTCGACGGCAACGCCCGCCTCACGTACAACGGCAAAACGCCCGACCCGACGAGCACGGTCGGCACCGGCTACCAGGCGTACTTCCTGACCGGCGGGAACCAGACCGGGCCGCTCACCGGCAACACCTCCGTCGAGATGAACGACGGCTGGGTGCGCGGCTGGATTCTCGGCGGCGGGCAGTCGCCCATGACCGGGGACACCCGCGTCACCATGAGGTCCGGCCTCATCGGGCCCGTCATCGGCACCGGCGAGACGGTCGGCCAGGCCGAGATCTACGGCGGCGGCAGCGGCGACAACGGCACCGTCAAGGGCGACACCCACGTCACCGTCGAGGGGAAGATCTTCGACGAGGCGACGTACGAGCCCGGCGACAAGGTCACGCTGGTGCGTCAGCACGTCCTCGGCGGCGGCCAGTCCGGCGCCGTCGTCACGGGGGACACGCACGTCGACATCAAGGGCGGCACCGTCGAGGGCATGGTGCAGGGCGGTCCGGGCGGCGGCGGCCTGCCGAACAACGTCATCGGCGACACGCACGTCCACGTCAGCGGCGGCAAGGTCACCTGGCGCACGAACTCCACCGCGGGCGGCAGCGTCTTCGGCGGCGGCTACGCCAGGGACCAGAACGTCACGGGCAACACCAACGTCCTCATCAGCGACGACGCGGACATCCGCGGCAGCGTCTACGGGGGCGGCAACGCCGGCTCGCTCGGCATCCAGCCGAACCGGACGACCGGGGACGCGAACACCGTCGTCACGGACGGGCACATCGGCACCAACATCTACGCGGGCGGACGCGGCACCTCCTACGTCCAGGGCACCTCGACCGTCCGCCTCAAGGACATCGGCCCGGACACCTTCTTCGGCAAGGACTTCTCGCGGCAGATCCTGCGCGGCGCCATCCAGTCCGGCACCGGCAGCGCGCACACCGTCTTCGACCACTGGACCGCGCCCGAGTACCTCGGCAGGGTCGGTACGGCCAACACCGGCCAGATGGACACGATCCGCTTCGAGAACGGCAGCCGCCTCGCGGTCGACCCGGCCAGCTACTTCGGCCGCAACTGGCACGTGAACGCGGGCAACCGCATCGACATCAAGGGCCCCGCCACGATGTCCACCGTGAGCTTCACGGACGCGGGCACGGTACGGCTCAACTCCCCAGAGTCACCGGACCAGTTGCACTCCACGGTCGGCAACGACTGGTACTCGGACGGCGGCACGCTCACGATGAGCGCGAGCACCGACACCGACAAGAACTTCCTGACGATCGGCGGCGCGGCGCTCATCAAGCCGGACACGCTGCCGGACGGCAGGAGCGGTAAGGGGACGAGCGCGGCTCCGCGCGCGAAGCCCGCCCCCACGAAGCCCGCCCCCGCCAAGCCCCGCCCCCTCAAGCCCGGCCCCACGCCCACCTCCGCCGCCCCCAGCGCCCTCACGCCCACCGCCCCCACCAGCGCCGTCCCCTCCGCCTCGCGCAACGCGGGCCGCGCCCTGCCCTCCGCCCTCCGCGCCCATCCCGCCGCGGCCCCGCGCGCCCCCGGCTCGCCCGTCACGATCGATCTCGATCTGAACCAGAACTGGAACGGCGACCGGATCAACCTCGTCCGCTCCGCGGCGGCCAGTGACGCGAACGCCTTCCGCATGGACCCGATCAGGATCGTCAACGACAGCTTCCGCGGCGAGGCGGTGCTGAAGAGCGAGCCGAACGCCGACAACGGGGGCCGCACCTGGTACATCGAGGGCGAGAAAGAGTCCCCGTACCGCGTGACGGTCCACCACGGCACGCTGCCGGACGGCGCCACGACCGGCCTGTTCTACGCCGACGACGAGGTCACGGTGCGGGCCGACGAGCCCGCCGAGGGCATGCGCTTCACCGGCTGGGAGATCAACGAGGGCGGCCCGCTGGAGGACTTCGACCCCGACGCGCCCGACTCCTCCTTCACGATGCCGGCCAACGACGTCGTCCTGACCGCGCTCTACGAACCGATCCCGAGCCCGACGCCCACGCCGACCCCGACACCCACCCCCACGCCCGTGCCCACGGACACCGCGCGCCCGCACCCCGCCCCGACCCACTCCCCGGGCGGCGGCGGCATGGCGAGCACCGGCTCCACCTGGCTCCCGGCCCTCGCCATCGCGGGCGCGTCGGTCCTCGCGGGCCTCGTCCTCCACCAGGTCCGCCGCAAGAAGCTGCGCCGCGGCTGACCGTCCGGACGTGAACGACGTGTGAGGCCCCCGGGACGGGCCGACACGTGAGGGGCCCGGTCCACCCAAGGACCGGGCCCCTCACCCGTACCGCCGGAGCGCCCGCTACGGGTTCGCCACCGCCTGCTGCGGCCTGATCGGCAGCCGGTTCACGAGCCGTCCGGTCGCCGCGCGGACCGCCGAGGCGATCGCCGCCGGGGTCGTCACGACCGGGACCGCGCTCGCGGCCTTCGCGCCGAAGGGGGCGATGACGTCGCGCTCCTCGACCAGGCGGACGACGCGGATGTCCGGCGTGTCGAGGGCGGTCGGGAGCGGGTAGCCCGTCAGGTCGGGGTGGCGGACGAGGCCGCGCGGGGTACGGAGGTTCTCCGTGAGCGCGGCGCCGACGCCCTGCGTCACCCCGGCCTCGATCCGGGCCCGGAGCTGCGCCGGGTTGAGGACCCGGCCCACGTCCTGCGCGAGCGTCAGCTCGACGACCCTGATCGCGCCCAGTTCGATGTCCACGTCCACGACCGCGCGCACCGCGCAGAAGGCGAGCCCCACGAAGGCGTCGCCCTGGCCGTCCGCGTCGAGCGGCTCGGTCGGGTGGGGGCGGCACTGCGCCGTCGCCCACAGCTCCTTGCCCTCCAGCGTCTCCGCGACCGTCGTGGAGAGCACCCCGTCGTAGCTGGTGATCTTGCCGTCGGCGATCTGGAGGAGTTCGGCGGACATGCCGAAGGTGTGCGCGAGGGGCTGGAGGAGTTGCGTGCGGACCATCTTGGCCGCGCGCTCGACGGCCCCGCCGGAGACCCAGGTGTGGCGGCCGTGGCACGCGGGCCCGGCGGGCGGCTGGTCGGTGTCGACGGCGGCGACGCGCACGTCCTCGACACCGAGCACGTCCTGCACGATCTGCCGCGCGAGCGTCGAGAAGCCCTGCCCGGTCTCGACGGCCGCGCAGATGACCGTGGCCATGCCGTCGTGGATCTTCACCGTCGCCGTGGCGACCTCGTCCGCGCCCTCCGCGCCGAGCATGTGCACCATGCCGACCCCGTAGCCGACCCCGCGCCGCACGGCCGCCGGATCGCCCGCGCCCTCGGGCCCGCCGGGCAGCAGCCACTCGTCCTCGGGGGTGTCCTTCGGGAGCGGGGGCAGCTCCTCGTCCCGTACGGCTTCGAGGAGTTCGGCGACGGGCGCGGGGCACGTCACGGTCTGCCCGGTCGGCAGGACGTCGCCGGTCGCGAGGACGTTGCGCAGCCGCAGCTCCGCCGGGTCGACGCCGAGCTTCTTCGCGAGCTTGTCCATCTGCGCCTCGTACGCGGCGCACACCTGCATCGCGCCCTCGCCGCGCACGTGCCCGGAGGGCGGGTTGTTGGTCCGTACGACCCAGCCCTCGACGAAGGCGTTCGGGACGACGTACGGGCCGCAGGCGAAGGAGACGGCGGCGGCGAGCGCCTCGCCCGAACTGCCCGCGTACGCGCCCGCGTCCATGAGGATCTGCGCCTCGACCTTGACGAGGCGGCCCTCGGCGTCGGCGTGGTGGCGGTAGCGGAGCAGGGTCGGGTGGCGGTGGGCGTGGCCGAGGAAGGAGTCCTCGCGCGAGGCGATGAGCTTGACGGGGCACTGGGTGCGCATCGCGAGCAGCCCGAGCGGCAGCGTGAAGCTCTGGTCCTCGCGGTCGCTCGTCGCGCCGGGGACGCCGGTCACGACGACCTTGACCTGGTCCGGGCTGAGCCCGTAGCAGGCGGCGGCGAGGTCGCGGTCGCCGTGCGGGTCGGTCGACGCGGTGTACAGCTCGACGCCCCCGTCCGGACGCGGCACGGCCAGCCCCGCCTCGGCCCCGATCGGCGCCGGGTCCTGGCGGCCGATGCGGTAGAGCCCGTCCACGACGATCTCGCCGACCGCCTCGGGGTCGCCGGAGCGCAGCGGGATGTGCCGCACGAGGTTCCCGTCCGGGTGCAGCGGGGCCGCCTCGAAGGACTCCTCGGGGTCGGTGACGGGGTCGAGCGTCTCGTACGTGACCTGGACGGCCGCCGCCGCCATGCGCGCCGTGTCGGGGTGGTCGGCCGCGACGGCGGCGATGGCCTCGCCGTGGTGGCGTACGACCTCGGAGGCGAAGACGGGCCGCTCGCCGCCGAAGGAGTGCGGGGGCAGGTCCTCGTGCGTGAGCACCGCGCGCACGCCCGGCATCCGCAGGGCCTCGGCGGTGTCGATCGCGAGAATGCGCGCGTGCGCGTGCGGGGAGCGCAGGACGGCCGCCCACAGCAGGCCCTCGGCCCACAGGTCGGCGGCGTACGGGAAGGTGCCCTCGGTCTTGGTGCGCAGCTCGGCGGGCGGCAGCGAGGTGCCGAGGCCGAACGGGGGCCGCTCCTCGGCCGGTTCGGCCACCGGGTTCTCCAGGGACTCCAGGGTCGACTCGCTCATGCCTGGCCTCCGTCCTGGGGCGCGAAGTGCTCACCGGCGCCGTAGGTGTGCTGACCGGGGTCTTCGTAGGGGCCCTCGGGGGGGTACGGGGCGTCGGACGGGTACGGGCCCTCCGGCGGGTACGGGCCTTCGGGCGGGACCGCGAAGCCCGCGCCGTACGTGCCACCGGCCTCGCCGAGGTCCGTGCCGTAGGGCGGGGTCGCGGCCGGCTCCTGGTCGACGGGGCCCGGCTGGTGCGGGACCCGCGCGTGGGGCTGCCCGGCGGGTGGCTCGGCCTCGGCGGCCTCCTCCTTCGCCGCGGCCCGCTCCTCGCTCGCCTCGCGACGGCTCGCGGCCACGTCCTGGACGGCGTCGAGCACGCCCCGGTAGCCGGAGCAGCGGCAGAGGTTCCCGCACAGCGCCTGCCGGGTCTCCAGGACGGTCGGCGCCGGGTTGCCCTCCAGCAGGTCGTGCACGGTCATCGCCATGCCGGGCACGCAGAACCCGCACTGCACGGCGCCGTGCGCGGCGAGCGCGCGCTGCACGTCGGAGGGTTCGCCGTCGCGCGCGAGCCCTTCGACGGTACGGACCTCGCTCCCGGCGGTCGTCGCGGCCGGGACGAGGCACGAGGCGACGAGCCGTCCGTCCACCTGGACGTTGCACGCCCCGCACTCGCCTTGCGCGCACCCGTCCTTGGCCCCGGCGAGTCCCAGCCGCTCGCGCAGCACGTAGAGCAGGGACTCCCCGATCCAGGCGGCCTCGACGGGCCGTTCGACGCCGTTGACGGAGAGCGTGTAGGAGGCGAGGGCGTGCTCGTCGGGAAGGGGCAACGCGGCCACTTCGGTGACGGCTTGGGGCTCCGGTTCGGGTTCCGCGGCGGGCTCGGGCGCGGGTTCGGTGGCCGTCTCGGGCTCGGGCGCGGGTTCGGGCGCATCCTCGGCGGCCTCGGCCTCCGGAGCGGCTTCGGGACCGGCCTCCTGACCGGCGACCGCCTCCTGACCGGCGGCCGCCTCCGGTTCCGCCACGGGCTCCGCCCCGCCCGGCACGTACCCGGGCGCCGCCTCCTGCCGGGGCCCCGGCACCCCCGCGCCGCCGGGCGCCTCCCCGCCGGGCGCG
>NZ_JAAGLR010000437.1 GCF_010548245.1 Streptomyces sp. SID11385 | reverse complement strand
GAGGTCCCCGCGCTCGCGGGCGACGTCCACGACCTCACGGGCCTGCGCACGGTCGCGCAGCGGCTGGCGGGAGAGGGCTGAATCCCTCGCGCTGCGCGGGAAACGCGCCCACGGACCGCGCCCTCCACGCCGCTCGCGCGGAGGCCGGTCCGCAGGTACGGGCCGGACCGCGGCGGTACGAGGCGAAGGACCGTACCGGAAACGTCCCCGGCGCCACCCGCACGCGGCCACCGGGCGGCACCCGCACGCGTCCTTCCGGATGTCCGGACGTACGTACAGCCCCCCGCGACCTGTACGCGTGCTCATCCCGCCCGGGCCCACCGGCGTCCTGGCGCCCGCGCCACCCGCGTCCTGGCGCCCGCGCCACCGGCGCCGTGGCACCCCGTCAGCCGACCGCCGCGTACCGGCGGTCCCCCGGGGCCGCGACGTACCGCCGCTCCGCCGGGTCCGCCGTGACGTGTGCGGCGTCCTCGGCCTCCATCTCCTCGAAGTCCAGCGCTTCGGTCCCCGTGCCGAGCGGCCCGCAGGACCTCTCGTACTCGCTGCGTGCCGTCTCCAGCAAGCGGCGCCAGGAGGTGACCAGGGGGCGCCTGCGCAGCAGCGCACGCCTCTCCCGTTCGGTCATTCCTCCCCAGACGCCGAACTCGACGCGGTTGTCGAGCGCGTCGGCCAGGCACTCGGTGCGCACCGGGCATCCCGTGCACACCGCCTTGGCCCTGTTCTGCGCTGCCCCTTGTACGAACAGTTCATCCGGATCAGTAGTGCGGCAGGCTGCCTGCGCACTCCAGTCGGTAACCCAGCCCATGCCGGCGCCGTCCTCTCCCGAATCGAGGCTCCCCCACGGCGGCAGCGGCATATTCACCGCCGCCAGTGCAGGACGTTACGGAAGGTGGGCACAGCGCAACACCCCCTTCGGGCCCAATCTTGGATGGCCCGAACGGACTATGCGCATGCGGCAGATCACCCAACGGAGTGAGCGAACGACATACGTCCCTTTCAGTACCTACGGGACAGTTCGCCCCCCTCGGGAGGGGCAGGAGTGGACGTACGGGGCGAAATCCGGCAGGGCGTACGGCAGTGCGGCGCGCGCACCCCGTCCACTCGGCCAGGAGAAGGGGCCGTCGTGACAGTCGGGAAGAGCTTAGGCCAAGGGATGTGCCGTTGTCCGGGGAATCAGAACGTAGGGTGCCCCCATGGCAAAGAAGCGCGCGGGCGGTGGGCTCTCCCCGGTTCAGCTGGCCGCCAGGTTCCTCGGAGTCAGTGTTCTCGCGGGCGGAGTGCTCGCGGGCATCGCCCTGCCGGGCGTGGGGGCGCTCGGACTCGCCACCAAGGGGACGGTGAAGGAGTTCGACGAGATCCCCGCCGATCTCAAGCGGCCGCCGCTCACCCAGCGCAGCAAGATCCTCGACGCCAAGGGCGGTGAGATCGCCACCGTCTTCTACCGCGACCGCACCGTCGTGGACCGCAAGGACATGTCGCCGTACGTGCAGAAGGCGCTCGTCGCGATCGAGGACTCACGGTTCTACGAGCACGGCGCGATCGACCTCAAGGGTGTGCTGCGCGCCGTCAACCAGAACGCGCAGAGCGGCGGTGTCGCGCAGGGCGCCTCAACGCTGACCCAGCAGTACGTGAAGAACGTCTTCATCGAGGAGGCCGGCGACGACCCCGACAAGGTCGCCCAGGCCACCCAGCAGACGATAGGCCGCAAGATCCAGGAACTGAAGTACGCGATCCAGATCGAGAAAGAACTGGGCAAGAAGAAGATCCTGGAGAACTACCTCAACATCACCTTCTTCGGCCAGGGCGCCTACGGGGTCGAGGCCGCGTCCCAGCGCTACTTCTCCAAGCACGCCAAGGACCTCACGCTCGACCAGGGCGCGCTCCTCGCGGGCATCGTGCAGTCCCCGACCCGCTACGACCCGATCAACGACCCGCAGGAAGCGACCAAGCGCCGCAACACCGTGCTGCGCCGCATGGCGGAGACGCACGCCATCACCGCCGCCGAGTCCAAGGCCGCCCAGGCCAAGCCGCTCGGCCTCAAGGTCACCCCGCAGCGCTCCGGCTGCATCACCGCCTCGCGCGGCGCGGGCTTCTTCTGCGACTACGTCGAGCACGTCTTCCTCACGGACCCGGCCTTCGGCAAGACGAAGGACGCCCGGCTCGCGCTCTGGAAGCGCGGCGGCCTCACGATCCGGACCACGCTGGACCCGCAGGCGCAGGACTCGCTCCAGCAGTCCCTGAACAAGCACGTCTACAAGACGGACAAGGTCACCGCCGCGGGCACCCTCGTCGAGCCCGGCACGGGCAAGATCCTCGCGATGGGCCAGGCGACCCCGTACGGCACCGGCAAGAACCAGACGCTCATCAACTACAGCGTCGACCACTCCATGGGCGGCTCGAACTACGGCTTCCAGACCGGTTCGACCTTCAAGCCCTTCGTCGCCGCGGCCGCCATCGAGAAGGGGATGCCGCCGACGAAGGAGTACCCGTCCCCGTACAAGATGGACTACCCGAGCCCGGTGACGACGTGCGAGGGCACGTACACCAACAACGACGGCGCCACGGTCCACAACGAGAACGAGTCCGAGAAGGGCCCGTACGTGATGAAGGAGGCGATGGCGAAGTCCATCAACACCTACTTCGTCTCGCTCATCTCCGAGGTCGGCATCTGCCCCGTCACGCAGATGACGGACAAGCTGCACGTCGTCATGGGCAACGGCCAGAAGCTGCCGCAGCAGCCCTCCATCTCGCTCGGCTCGTCGACGCTCTCCCCGCTCACGCTCTCCGCCGCCTACGCGGCCTTCGCCTCGCGCGGCACCTACTGCACCCCGGTCTCGATCAACTCCGTGACCGGCATGAACGGCAAGCCGGTGCCGGTGCCGAAGTCGCAGTGCCAGCGGGCGATGGCGGAGAAGACCGCCGACTCGATCTCCACGCTCCTCAACGGCGTGATCGACTCCGGTACGGGTAAGGAAGCCGGCCTCGGCGACCGCCCGAGCGCCGGTAAGACCGGTACGACGGACAAGCGGAAGAACGCCTGGTTCGCCGGCTACACGCCGAACCTCGCCGCGGCCGTCTGGGTCGGCAGCGCCTCCCAGGAGGTCGAGATGCACGACCTCACGATCGGCGGCGTCTACCAGGAGTACGTGTACGGCGGTCAGGTCCCCGGACCGATCTGGCGCGACGCGATGACCGGCGCCCTCGCGGGCAAGCCGACGCAGAACTTCCACCTCATCGACATCCCCGACGCGAAGAAGAAGGACAAGAAGAAGCCGGGCGGCGGCGACAAGCACGACAACGGCGGCGACCAGGGCGACCAGGGCGACGACAAGCCGGACGACGGCGGCTTCATCTTCGGCAACCAGAACGGCGGGCAGCCGGCGAACCCGGGGCAGGGCCGGGGGAACGGCAACGGGCAAGGGGGCGGCTGGGGCCACTGAGCGGTGACGCCGGGGCGCACGGGGCGCCCTGAGCGGCTGCTCCGACCCGTACCCGAGTTCGTACCCGAGCCGCCGTCCCGCGGCACGACGAAGGCCCCGCCCGGAGCAACCGGGCGGGGCCTTTCCGCGTGCGGGGCGCCCGGCGGGGGCGCTCCGTTCTTGGCGCCCGGTCCGCCGCGCTCAGCCCGCCGCACTCAGCCCGCCGCACTCAGCCCGCGGCGAGCGCCTTCTTCACCGCGGCGGCCACGCGACCGCCCTCGGCGAGGCCCTTCACCTTCGGGCCCACGAGCTTCATGACCTGCCCCATCGCCTTGGGCCCCTCGGCCCCGGCGGCGCGCGCCTCGGCGACGGCCCCGGCGACGATCTCGTCCAGCTCGGCGTCGTCGAGCTGGCGGGGCAGGTAGTGCGCGAGCACCTCGCCCTCGGCCTGCTCGCGCTCGGCCTGCTCGGTGCGGCCCGCCTGGGCGAAGGCGTCGGCGGCCTCGCGCCGCTTCTTCGCCTCCTTGGCGAGCACCTGGAGCACCTCCTCGTCGGAGAGCTCGCGGGCCTTCGTACCGGAGACCTCTTCCTTGCTGATCGCGGTGAGCGTCAGCCGGAGCGTCGCGGAACGCAGCTCGTCACGCGCCTTGATGGCGGTCTGGAGGTCGTCGCGCAGGGTGGACTTGAGGGTGGTCATGCGGCCAGTGTCTCAGGTGGTACGGGGAAGCCCGCCGGATTTTTCACCGGCCCCGCGTCTGACACGATGAGGCCATGCGCGCGCGAGTGAAGGTACCCCTGGGCATCACGGCGGGAATCGGGGCGACGGCGGCGGCCGGCCTCGTCTACGCGGCGGGTTTCGAGGTGAGGTCGTTCCGGCTGCGCCGGGTCACGATCCCCTGCCTGCCGGAGGGGATGCGCCCGCTGCGCGTCCTCCAGGTCTCGGACATCCACATGGTGTGCGGCCAGAAGAAGAAGGGCCGCTGGCTCCAGTCCCTCGCCGGGCTCCGCCCCGACTTCGTGATCAACACGGGCGACAACCTCTCGGACCCACAGGGCGTCCCGGAGGTCCTGGACGCGCTCGGGCCGCTCATGGAGTTCCCGGGGGCGTACGTGTTCGGCTCGAACGACTACTACGGGCCGCGGCTGCGCAACCCGGGCCGCTACCTCCTGGAGAAGGCGCGCGGCGCGCACGGCCTCAACGGCAACGCGCCGGCCGAGAACGTGGTGCACAACCCGTGGGAGGAGCTGCGGGACGGCTTCGACGCGGCGGGCTGGCTCAACCTGACCAACACGCGGGACGCCCTGAAGATCGACGGCTACCGCATCGGCCTGACGGGCATCGACGACCCGCACATCAAGCGGGACCGCTACGCGGAGGTCGCGGGCGGCCCCGACCCGGACGCGGACGTCTCCTTCGGCATCGTGCACGCCCCGTACCTGCGCGCCCTGGACGCCTTCACGGCCGACGGCTACCCCCTGATCCTGGCCGGTCACACCCACGGCGGCCAGCTCTGCATCCCCTTCTACGGAGCCCTGGTCACCAACTGCGACCTGGACACGGACCGCGTCAAGGGCCTCTCCACCCACACGAGCGCCGGCCACACCGCCCACCTGCACGTCTCCGCCGGCTGCGGCACCAACCGCTACACCCCCGTCCGCTTCGCCTGCCCCCCGGAGGCCACCCTCCTGACCCTGACCCCGGCGGCCTGAGAACCGGATTTCGCCCTGGGCCCGGAGTCGGCTAAAGTATCGGTTGTCGCCACGACAAAATCACCACCGAGTGACCAGTCGCCGACGACACCGGGGTGTGGCGCAGCTTGGCAGCGCGCTTCGTTCGGGACGAAGAGGTCGTGGGTTCAAATCCCGCCACCCCGACAGCCAAAGCAGCAGGTCAGGGCCACCGACTCACGTGAGTCGGTGGCCCTGATTCGTTCTGCGTGTCTATCTGCGTGACTACCGATCCGGGGGCGGTGGCACCCCGAAGATCTCGTCCATGGCGACGGCCCCGGTCTGGATCACCGGGCGGATCTGCTTGCGGTACACCTCTTCCGTGACGGCGGTGCTGGAGTGCCCTACCTGCCGGGAGATCTCCTCCAGCGGGATGCGCTTGTCGGACAGGATCGAGACGAAGGACGTGAGCGTCTCATGCTGTGTCGTTGAGTTGGTTCTCGACGGTAAACCGGTCCTCTTGGCCACGAGCTACCTGCCGATGGAGGCCGTTGCGGGGCCCGCGAGAACACCGGGCCGGGCGGTACGTACGCACGGCTGGCCGACCTCGGTTTCAAGCCCGTCCCGCTCCACGGTGTGTGAGCCGAAGGCGGACGGGATGGAAGCAGGCAGAGGTAGTGGTGTGTTCTCTGGAGATTGCCACCACCCGCATCGCAGGGACCGAATGACCCCAGTCGGTGGCCACATGTGCGCCCCTCGCTAAAGTGGGTCCGGGAGGGGCGTCCTCTCGACACCCCTCCCGGGTTCAGATCTCAAGAGGTCACTTCTTGCCGGAACGCCTCTTGGGAGCCTCTACCACCGTGGTACGCGGGTGAGCCTTTGCGTAGCTCTTGGTCACGTACCGGCCGGTTACGGCGCTCCGGGCCTTACTCCCGGAGCTGCCACCGCTCGCCTTCTTAGCCATCTCTTTCACCTCCCTCGCATCAGAACCATTTCGGTCAACTCCTATTGTATGAGCCCCCACTGACACCAAAACAGCGGACGAGTCTCCGACCTCCGACCTGCCGCCAGCCGGTCCCGGCCGTCTCGGTTTCCGTCTCATTCAGCCCCGTACGAAGCCGTTCAACTCCATCTACTAACTGATCGCCTGTCTAGCTACGAACGCCGCTGACCAGCCACGAGGGCCCCTGAGAGCGCACGGGCAGACTTGGCGTGCACATGCGACCGTGCGCCGGTTGTACTGACTCGCGTGCGCGTGGAGCCTCCATGCCGTCGGCCATGCGCCCTCCCCCGAGACGTGCGAGGAAGTGCACGCTGGGTTCCGGCCTACGAAGCGAGCTACCGGAGGTGGACGGTGGGCGAGTGGAAGCAAGGGAAGTGCGGTTGGCCCACCGCTGCTGGGAACCGTTGCCAGAACAAGACGATGAAGGGCACAGCGCGCTGCCACCTCCATCAAGGCGACTGGACGAAGCGTGGCCAGGCCGAACTGAAGAAGAGGGCGACCAAGCGTCGCAGGAAGTAGCCCCTGCCGCAGCAGTAGCGGCAGCACCGCTGGCGGCTCGCATCACAAGCGCATCAGATCAGGCGGGAAACTACGGCGTAAGCGCCAGCCGCCGACGAGGATCGGATGCGAGCATCCGCGCAAATCAGCTCAGAGGTCCGGTCCAAAGTGCCGCAGCTTCCCAAGCTGAGGGCCCCTGCGCTGAGGCCCCAGAGGCGTCCTACGGATCGGTCGGCGGCATAGCAACGTGGCTCAGGCTAACGAGGCATACACGGACTGGTGGCCGACGCACCCGATGGCCGTTGCTGGGCCGTCTTGCGTTCCCCTAAGCACTCGCCGACGGCCGACGGTGACAGACTGTTCGCAACCGTCAACCCTGACCTCGTCCCCGGCAACATGCGGTGTGCCGAGGGACTGGCCCTGAGGAGCGCTTCCGTGATCGAAGGCGTCGCTGGTTCCTTGATTGTTGCAGTGGTCCTCGGTGCCGGCGTGTACTTTCGGCGCTGGGTGAAACGCGGTGATCCTCTGACTGTCACGGGAGAGGTTCTTGTCCCCAAGGCGTGGGAGATGGCCTTGCCGTCAGATGATGCCTTGCCGCAATACATTCCTCAGGACAAGCGCACCTACATGCCCATGTACTGGCTGCTGCGCCAACGGGGCGCCGCTGACTTCAAAGCGACGACCGCCAAACTATTGGTAGAGAACCGGACAGAGCAGCCACTCACGATTACCAACATCAAAGTCCACAAGCAACAGGTAGGCGAGCCATTCGGTGCTACATGGGTCAGCTATCCGCCTGCGGGCGCAGCGGGAGCTATCGTCTTGGACTTCCTTCTTGACGAGTCCATCCCCGAGGCTTGGGAAGCCGCCTACGAGGACTCGATCAGCCGCCTGACACGGACCGGCAATCGCCCATACTTCGATGACAACGTCATTACGCTCTCCCCTGGGGAGTCACAGTCTCTGCTGATCACTGGCCGAGCGGAGAGCGTGCGGTGCTCATGGTGGTTGCAGATCGAGGCCGTCCAGGCGGGACAACGGCGTGCAGTCGATGTCGTGCCGGAAGGTGGCGCGTTGCTCACTTCCGGTACTCCCGCTGGAGGGTTCGAACGCCAGTTGGAGTGGAGCTGGTACGAAGGAGCAGATGCGAGCTTCGTTCCACCACCATCGCTGAGCTGAACCTCGCTGCGCTGCGGTACAGCCCTAATCGTCTAAGGGTCTAACTGCGTGGCAACGGCGACGAACGCCGGCGGACGAGCATGAACGTCAGCGGACGATCAACGCACGTAGGGAGCCCTCCAGCCCAAGGCCAGGCGCCCACTCAAGTCGCTTCGGGGCGAGGCCGAGAGTTATGCGGAGTTGATCGGGCAGGGGATGGAGGCCGAAGCGCTGTGGGAGCGCGGGGTGTTGGGGGTTTTCGCCGAGGCGGTCGCGGCGGGGGCCGTCGTCGGGGATCTCGGGTGTGGGACTGGGCGGGTCGCCGGGTATCTGCGGGGGCTCGGGGTGCGCGTGGTCGGGGTGGATCTGTCGGCGGGGATGGTGCGGGTCGGGGCGCGCGATCACCGGGGCGTGACGTTCGTCGCGGGGGACATGACGCGGTTGCCGATCGCCACGCGCGCGCTCGGTGGGGCGCTTGCCTGGTACTCGACCGTGCACTCCTCCGATCAGCAAGTTGACTCCATGGCCAACGAGTTCGCTCGCGTACTGGCGCCCAGTGGGGTGCTGTGCGTCGCGTTCAAGGTGGGGCCGGACGGCTCTGCGCCCGCGAGTTGGCTGGTGCACGCGTACGGGCACGCCGTGCGGCTGCCGTGTACCGGCGGCCCGTGGACGATCTGTGCGCGATCCTCGGCCGGCACGGGCTCATCGAGACGGCGCGCGTCGTGCGGCAGCCGGAGGACCGGGAGCCGACGCCGCAGGGGTTCCTTCTGCTCCGTAGCGCGGGCTGAGTGGCAGGATCGGGGGCATGAGCGATACGGAGCGGAAGCGGCCGGAACTGACCGTGGTGCGCGGGGATCTCACCCGCCAGGACGTGGACGCGCTGGTGAACGCCGCGAATTCCTCGCTTCAGGGCGGCGGGGGTGTGGACGGTGCTCTGCACCGTGCCGCGGGACCCGAACTCGCCCGTGCCGGGCGGGACATCGCGCCGTGCCGGCCCGGTGATGCCAAGGCGACGCCCGCCTTCCGTCTCTCACCGCCGGTCCGCCACGTCATCCACACCGTGGGGCCTGTCTGGCGTGGCGGCGGCAACGGCGAACGCGACACGCTCGCCTCCTGCTACCGCCGCTGCCTGGAGGTCGCCGACGAACTCGGCGACGTCACGAGCCTCGCCTTCCCGTCCATCTCGACGGGCATCTACGGCTTTCCGGCGGACGAGGCCGCCACGATCGCGGTCCGCACGCTCCGCACGACACCGACACGGGTCGCCGAGATCCGGCTCGTGGGGTTCGACGAGCAGGGGTACGAGGTGCTGCGGGCGGCGGTCGACGGCGACTGAACTCGGGAAGGTCAGGACCGTATGAGCGAACTGTCGTCACAAGAGGCCGCGTTGGCGAGCCAGCTGCTCGGGTTCTCCGCCACCGAGCGCGTCCTGCTCGTCAACTGCGACGACCTCGGGATGCACCCCGGGATCAACGCGGCCGTCGTCGAAGCCATCGAGTCCGGCATCGCCGCCTCGTGCAGCCTCATGGTGCCGTGCCCGGCGGCGGAGGAGGCGATGCGGTCGCTGCGGGAGCGGCCGTGGATTCCGTTCGGGGTGCATCTGACGCTCGTGTGCGATGCGCCGACGTACCGGTGGGGGCCCGTGGCGGGGCGGGGACGGGTGCCCTCGCTGGTCGGCGCGGACGGGACGTTCCTCGTCGCGAGTCCGGAGGGGCGGGCGACTCTGCTCGGGCGGGCACGGGCGGAGGAGGTGGCGGTCGAGTTCCGGGCGCAGATCGAGACGGTGCTCGCCGCCGGGCTCGTACCGACGCACCTCGATTTCCACTGCCTCGCGGACGGCGGGCGCGCGGACCTGCTCGACGTGGCGCAGGCCCTCGCGGCCGAGTACGGGCTCGCGGTGCGGGTGTGGCTCGCGGAAGGGCGGCGGAGGGCGCGGGCGCGGGGGCTGCCCGTGGTCGACCACCCGTTTCTCGACAGCTTCTCGCTGCCGGTCGAGGGGCGGGCGGCGCGGTACGCGCAGTTGCTGGCCGCGCTGCCCGAGGGGCTGAGCGAGTGGGCCGTGCACCCGGGGCGCGGCGACGCCGACTCGCGTGCGGTGGACGGGGGTTGGCGTGTGCGGGTCGGGGACCTCGCGTTCCTGACCTCGGAGCGGGCCGCGGCGCTGGTGCGGGAGCACGAGGTGCGGATCGTCGGCTACCAGGGGTTGCGCGATGTATGGCGGCGCGTCACCTATCGACCAGCGGCGACGGACCCCCGTGGAGGATGTGGAGGCTTGTGACCGCGCGGGTCAGGGCGACGTAGAGGAGTTGGTCGCCGCGGGGGGCGCTCGTGCGGATGGCGGTGGGGTCGAGGAGGACGACGTGGTCGAACTCCAGGCCCTTGGCGAGGTGTGCGGGGACGACGGTCAGGCGGTCGGTGGGCGGGAGGCCGTGGGCGTCGAGTACCGCCCGTACGGGTGGCTCCTCCGCGCACAGCACCGCGACCGTTCCCGGGCGTTCGAGGGATGCGCGGACCGTTGCCGCGAGGGTCGCCGCGTCCGTGGCGCGCGTCGTGGTGAGCGCGGCCGGGTCGGCGCGCAGTGAGCGGGGCGGGCGCAACGTGGGGGCGATGCGCGGGAGGAGGCGGCTCGCGAGGTCGAGGACGGGGGCGGGGACGCGGTAGCCCGTGGTGAGTTCGGTGTACTCGGTGGCGGGGCGGCCGAGGTGGGCGAGGTGCGTGGGCCAGTCGTGGGCGGCCCACGGGGTGGTGCCCTGGGCGAGGTCGCCGAGGACCGTGAGGGAGCCGGCCGCGCCGAGGCGGCGGGCGATCGCGCGGCACTCCATCGCGGACAGGTCCTGCGCCTCGTCCACGACGATGTGCCCGAAGGCGGGCGGGTGCGCGAGCAGGCCCGCGACCTCGTCGAGGAGAACGAGGTCGGCCGCCGTACGGGCCCGGCTCGCGGCCGGACGGCGCAGCGCCTCGCACGCGTCGGCGTCGAGCAACCCGTCCGCGTACAGCCCCGGTTGGGCCAGCGCCGCGCGCAGGACGTCCTCGGGGCGGACCTGCGGCCACAGCGTGTCGAGGAGGGTGCGGACGGGGCGGCCGTGCGCGACGCGGCGCTCCCAGGCG
>NZ_JAAGLR010000410.1 GCF_010548245.1 Streptomyces sp. SID11385 | reverse complement strand
GGGTGCCGCGCTGCGCGGCGCGGGGCTCGGGGACTTCTCGCCCGAGCAGTGGCGGATGCTCACGCACGGCAGGGTCGTGGCCACCGACCGGCTCCGCGAGAACCTGGGCTTCGTCCCGGCGCACGGGACGGCCGAGACCTTCGCCGACTACGCGCGCGCCTGCGGCCCCGGGCTGCTCCCGCCCGCCCGGGTCGGCGCCGCCATCGACCACCTCGCCCGGCTCCGTACGCCCTGACCCCTGACCGGCCCCGCCCGCCTCGACAGGCCCCGCACAGATCCGTACCACCGCACCCGAAGGAGTCCCGCCCCATGGCCGACGCGAAAGTGATCCCGTTCGACGACGATCGCGCCCGCGAGCGGCGCGGGGAGCGGCGGGAGGGCGGCGAGCGGCGGGACGGCGGCGATGCGGAGGTGCGGGAGCTGCCGGGGGCCGCGCGCGAGGAGGCGGGGCCCGAGTGGGAACGGCGGCTCGCGGGCGGGCTCGCCTTCCTGCGGCGGCGGCTCACCGGCGAGTACGAGGTCGACGACTTCGGGTACGACGCCGAGCTGACCGAGGGCGTGTTCCTGGAGGCGCTGCGGCCGCTGTACGAGAAGTACTTCCGCGTCGAGGTGAAGGGCCTGGAGCACGTGCCCGCCGAAGGCGCCGCGCTCCTCGTGGCGAACCACTCGGGGACCTTGCCGCTCGACGGGCTCATGCTCCAGGTCGCGCTCCACGACGAGCACCCGGCGGCCCGGCGGCTGCGGCTGCTCGCCGCCGACCTCGTCTTCCGGCTCCCCGTCGTGGGCGAGCTGGCGCGCAAGGCGGGGCACACGCTCGCCTGCGCGGAGGACGCCGAACGGCTCCTCACCGCGGGCGAACTCGTGGGAGTGATGCCGGAGGGGTTCAAGGGGCTCGGGAAGCCGTTCGCCGAGCGGTACAAGCTCCAGCGCTTCGGGCGCGGCGGCTTCGTCGCGACCGCGCTGCGCGCCGGGGCGCCGATCGTGCCGTGCGCGATCGTCGGCGCCGAGGAGATCTACCCCATGGTCGGCAACGCGAGGACGCTCGCGCGCCTCTTCAACCTGCCGTACTTCCCCGTCACGCCGACCTTCCCGTGGCTCGGCCCGCTCGGCGCGCTCCCGCTCCCGACGAAGTGGACCATCGAGTTCGGCGAGCCGCTCGACACCTCCGGGTACCCGCCCGCCGCCGCCGAGGACCCCATGCTCGTCTTCAACCTGACGGACCAGGTGCGGGAGCGGATTCAGCACATGCTGTACGAGGCGCTGGTGCGGCGGCGCTCGGTGTTCTTCTGACGGGTCCGTCCGCCCAGCCGTCAGCCCGCCGTCGGCCCGTCCGCCCGGGTAGAGGAGCGGGGCCGCGCCCCGTGGAAGGCGCGGCCCCGCTCCCGTACCGCCCGCCGTGTCCTACGAGTCGTCCTCCACGCCGAGGCCGAGGCCCGGCAGGACTCCTGGCAGGAGCGGGGGCAGGGTGATGTCCGGGACCGGGTCGGGCGCGTGGTCCTTGTCGCCGCCCTTGCCGCCCTGTTCGCCCTTCGCGCTCCCGCCGCCGGTGCCGTCCGGGGACGGGGCGCCGGTCGAGGGCTTGAGGGGGTCGAGGAGCCGGCCCGCGTCGCCGAGGAGGCCGTCGTCGTCCTGGGACTGCCCGGAGGGGGCGGGCGAGGTGCCGTGCGCGCCGCCCCGGCCGGGGGATTCGCGCGGGTCCTCGTCCTTGCCGTCGCCGGGGTGCCGATCGCGCTCGCGGGCGTGCGGCGAGGCGCTGTCGCGGTCGCCCGCGGTCGGGGAGCCCGGCTGCTCGGGGGTGCCGGGCGCCGCGGCCGGGGTGTGCGGCAGCAGCGGGGTGACCTCGCTCTCCATCGCGTCGAAGACCGAGGTGACCTCGTCGCTCACCTCGACGAACTGGACCGGAAGCCGCTCGCGCAGCCGGTCCCACGCCTCGCGATGGGTGCCCGCGAAGGAGGAGAGGGCCTGGAGGTGGCCGAGGGAGTGGTCGGCCTCGTAGGCCTTGCTGAGCAGCCGGTGGCCCTCGCCCGCGTCGTACTTGACGCCGTTGAGCGCGCGGCGGACCTCGCCGAGGTGCTCGTGGTCGAGGCGGCCCGCGCTGCCCCGGTCCATGAGTCTGCGGGCCTCGGAGAGCCGTGTCCCCGCCTGGTCGAGGAGCAGTTGCCCGCGATCGGCGTCGTCCCCGGCCATGCCGAGCCTGAGGTCCTCCATCCCGCGCTTGAGCCCGTAGAGCGAGTCACCCGGCAGGGCGTCGCCGCTCGCCGCCGCGACCCCGCCGAAGGCCCCCGCGGCGACACTCACCGTGAGGCCGCCCGCGGCGAGCCGCTTGGAGAGGCGGGTGCGGGGTTTGAGCTTGCTGAGCGGGTTCGCCCGGTGGGCGCCCTTGCGGGAGCGCTGACCGGGCACCGAAGGGCGTGGGCCCTCCAGGCCCGGCACCGTGCCCTCGCGGAGCATGGTCTCCATCGCGGCGACCAGTTGGGCCCGCTGGACCACCTTCACCTCGGGGTCCAGCACGGGCGGTGGCAGGGCGCCGAGGCCGGTGGCGAGCGCGAGCATCCGGCTCGGCTCGTCGGTGCGGTCCCCTGGCTCCCGTACGGTGCCCTGCTGCGCCGCGAGGCCCTGCCCGGGCCGCTCGTCCAGGGCCTGGGCGAAGGCGTTCGCCCGCCGGTGCGCCGAGACGTTCGCGATCACTGGCGGCACCTCCTCTCGTCATGACGATCGGCTCCCCGGAAGGTCCTGGCGGGGGCCGCCGCCGTGGCGGGGGCGGCATGACCGGAGGGAGCCTGCGTCCGGGACAACGACGGGTTCGGGGGCGGGGTTACGGACGGGTGACGAAGAGGCGGGGAGTGTGTCCGTACGTGGCCGTCCGGGCGCGGTGCGTGAGGGCGGGGCGCCGGTGCGACCGCCCGCGGCGGGGCCTTCTCGTTCAGCGGGCGTCCTCCGGGAGGAGGCGGGCGAGGGTGCGGACGGCGCGGTACTGGAGGGTCTTGATCGCGCCTTCGTTCTTGCCCATGACGCGGGCCGTCTCGGCGACGGAGAGGCCCTGGAGGAAGCGCAGGGTCACGCACTCCTGCTGCTGGGGGTTGAGGCGGCGGACGGCGTCGAGGAGGGCGGCGTTGGAGAGGGATTCGAGGACGGAGTCCTCCGGGCTGCGCTCGACCTCGTTGGCGTCGAGCATCTCGCCCGTCGTCACTTCGAGGCGGAAGCGGCTGGACTTGAAGTGGTCGGCGACGAGGTTGCGGGCGATCGTCACGAGCCAGGCGCCGAAGTCGCGGCCCTGCCAGGTGAAGGTGCCGATCCGGCGCAGGGCGCGCAGGAAGGTCTCGCTCGTGAGGTCCTCGGCCGTCGCCTTCCCGCCGACGCGGTAGTAGATGTAGCGGTAGACCGTGTCGCTGTACTGGTCGTAGAGGCGGCCGAAGGCGTCGGCCTCGCCGCTCTGCGCCCTCTCGACGAGGTCCATCATGCGGGCGCTGTCGCTGTCCGCGGCGGGCCGGCGGTGGGTGGTGGTGGCCGCGGCGGACCTGCCGCGTCTGCCGACAGCCGTACTCGACTCGGCCAGGGCGTAGCACGGTCGCGCGGGCGCGGGCGTGGCGAAGACGGGTGTGGCGTACGCGGTGGGGACGAAACCGCGCAGGCGGTCGACTACCGAGGCGCGGAGAGCGGCCAGGCCCGCGGCGTCAACCCCGACGTGTGGGTACACGGGACTCCCAGAGGCAGAGCTTCCATCACGTGCACTCCGGCTCCTCGTCCCCGTACCGCTCGGGCTCATGTTCACTCGGCGTACAGGAGGCGGGGGGCCGTCATGCGTTTGAGGAGAATAACGCTTCGTGCAGGCGGCGCTACACCGAGTTGCCTAAATCATCGCTTGCGTCGCTTCTCTTATGGAGTCGCGGGCATCGGTGATCGCTCAAAAGCCCTGTTGGTGACCGTTTTTGCGCGAAGTCTTCCGAGTGCGTGTCGCGGCGACACGGCTGCCCGGAATCGC
Organism: Streptomyces sp. SID11385; assembly: GCF_010548245.1. Taxonomy (GTDB): domain Bacteria; phylum Actinomycetota; class Actinomycetes; order Streptomycetales; family Streptomycetaceae; genus Streptomyces. The sequence continues at coordinate 14,314 of NZ_JAAGLR010000410.1, read as the reverse complement.
GACTACCGGGGGACCCGGCTGGGTATGGCTGAACCTCGGGCCCACACGGCGAGCTTCACGCAGAGTGAAGGTGAGGGGTCTGACGTGCCGCTTCGCGGTGGACGCGGTCAGTGACGGCGGCGGTGGATGGCCACCGCGGCGGCCGTGCCGCCGGCCACGGCGCCCAGTCCGGCGGCCGCCGGGACGCCGATCCGGGCCGCCTTGCGACCGGTCCGGTAATCGCGCAGCCGCCACTCGCGGTCGCGGGCATATTTGCGCAGTTTCGCGTCAGGATTGATCGCGTACGGATGTCCGACGAGCGAGAGCATCGGTACGTCGTTGTACGAGTCGCTGTACGCCGCGCAGCGCGCGAGGTCGAGCCCCTCGGCCGCGGCCAGGGCCCGTACCGCCTCCGCCTTCGCCGGGCCGTGCAGCGGCTCGCCGACGAGGCGGCCCGTGTAGACGCCGCCGACCGACTCGGCGACCGTGCCGAGCGCGCCGGTCAGGCCCAGGCGGCGGGCGATGATCGTCGCCGTCTCGACGGGCGCGGCCGTCACGAGCCACACCTTCTGCCCGGCGTCCAGGTGGGCCTGCGCGAGGGCGCGGGTGCCCGGCCAGATCCGGTCGGCCATGTACTCGTCGTAGATCTCCTCGCCGATCGACGTGAGTTCCGCCACGCGGCGGCCCTTGACGATGGAGAGGGCGCTGTCCCGCGCGTCCTGCATGTGCGCCGGGTCCTCGACGCCCGCGATCCTGAACCACGCCTGCTGCCAGGCGAAGCGGGCGAGTTCGCGGCGCTCGAAGAAGTGCCGCTTGTAGAGGCCCTTGCCGAAGTGGAAGAGGGCGGCGCCCTGCATGACGGTGTTGTCGAGGTCGAAGAAGGCGGCGGCGCGGGTGTCCCCCGCGACCGGGAACTCGGGCTCGGGGACGTCCCCGGTGGACTCGCTCTCGCTCTTCCGCGCGGCCTCGGCCGCCGCTTCGCCCGCGAGGACGCTGCGTGCGGTGGCGGGGCGCCTGCGCGGGGTGAGCCATCCGGGAGCGGCCATGCGGTCGAGCATAACGAGTTAGCGGGAACGGCGGCGCACGGGAAACGGGCGCTGCGGAGGCGCGCGGGCGGCCGGACGGTGCGGCGGCGGGGCGGAGAATGGCCCGTATGACTGGACGACTCTTCGGGCGGCGCAGGCCCGCAGCCGAACGGACCGTGACGCTCATCGCGAAGCCGGAGTGCCATCTGTGCGAGGACGCGGAGCGCGTGGTCGCGGAGGTGTGCGGGGAGTTGGGGGTGGCGTGGGAGGCGAAGGACATCACGCGGGACGAGGCGCTGTACCGGGAGTACTGGGAACAGGTGCCGGTCGTCCTGGTGGACGGGGAGCAGCACACGTTCTGGAGGGTGGACGCGGAGCGGCTGCGCCGGGCTCTGCGGTGACGGCTTTCGGGGCTCCGCCCCGGACCCCGCTCCTCGCCGGAGGGGCTGAAATAACCCAGGTACCATCGAATCGCAGGCTGCGGGGGCACTGAGCATTCGGAAAGAGGTGTCGGGGTTGTCCCCGCACGGTCGCTCGCGCCCCGCGCGAAATGGTTCCCCGACGTGGGGATTCGGCCACGTGACCCCGGTCACTTTGGCCGGACAAAACGGACACCATCTTTGTGCACGCGTTCACAAAGACATAGCCTGCTGGCGACGGGGCGGTCCTGGGACAACTGACCGCCCAGAGCCCCGCTCTACCCGCAGGAGCACCGTGGCAACTGGCCGAACTCACCGACCGGCGACCCGCAGCCGAGGAATTCCCGAGGCCACCGTCGCCCGCCTTCCGCTGTACCTCCGCGCACTCAACGCACTCTCCGAGCGCTCGGTTCCCACGGTCTCCTCCGAGGAACTCGCCGCGGCGGCCGGGGTCAACTCCGCGAAGCTGCGCAAGGACTTCTCCTACCTCGGCTCCTACGGGACCCGCGGCGTGGGCTACGACGTCGAGTACCTCGTCTACCAGATCTCGCGTGAGCTGGGCCTCACCCAGGACTGGCCGATCGTCCTCGTCGGCATCGGCAACCTCGGCGCCGCGCTCGCCAATTACGGCGGCTTCGCCTCGCGCGGCTTCCGGGTCGCGGCGCTCGTCGACGCGGACCCGGCGCTCGCCGGGAAGCCCGTCGCGGGCATCCCCGTCCAGCACATCGACACGCTGGAGACGGTCATCCGCGAGCAGCACGTCTCGATCGGTGTCATCGCCACGCCCGCCGGGGCCGCGCAGCAGGTCTGCGACCGGCTCGTCGAGGCCGGCGTCACCTCGATCCTCAACTTCGCCCCCACGGTCCTCGCCGTGCCGGACGGCGTCGACGTGCGCAAGGTCGACCTCTCCATCGAACTCCAGATCCTCGCCTTCCACGAGCAGCGCAAGGCCGGTGAGGAGAACCTCGCCGAGGAGAGCGCCGTGCGGAACGCGCCGACCACCGCCGTCAGCGGCGTCGCGGCGAAGGAGACCCCCGGCGAGCGCGCCGCTCGCAGCGGGGACCGCCAGGGACCGGAGGGCGACCTGCCCGCCGTGATGCGGGCATGAGTCTCCTCGTCGTCGGGCTCAGCCACCGCAGTGCCCCCGTGAGCGTCCTGGAACGCGCCGCGCTCACCGCGGACGCGCAGGCCAAGCTCCTCCAGGACACCCTCGCCGCAGAACCGGCCGCCGAGGCCGCCGTCCTCGCCACGTGCAACCGCATCGAGCTGTACGCGGACGTCGACAAGTTCCACGCGGGCGTCGCCGAACTCTCCACGCTCCTCGCCCAGCACGCGGGCGTCGGCCTCGAAGAGCTGACCCCCTTCCTCTACGTCCACTACGAGGACCGCGCCGTCCACCACCTCTACTCGGTGGCCTGCGGCCTGGACTCGATGGTCGTGGGCGAGGGGCAGATCCTCGGGCAGATCAAGGACGCCCTCGCGCGCTCCCAGGAACTGCACACCGCGGGCCGCCTCCTCAACGACCTCTTCCAGTCCGCGCTGCGCGTCGGCAAGCGCGCCCACAGCGAGACCGGGATCGACCGCGCGGGCCAGTCCCTCGTGAGCTTCGGCCTCGAACAGCTCGCCGGGAGCAGCGAGCCGGGCACCTCGGTCGACGACTGGGCGAAGGGCAAGCGCGCCCTCGTCATCGGCGCCGGCTCGATGTCCTCGCTCGCCGCCGCCACGCTCGCGCGGGCCGGCGTCGCCGAGATCGCCGTCGCCAACCGCACCCGCGAGCGCGCCGACCGGCTCGTCGAGATCCTCACCCAGCCCGGCGGTACCGGCGTCGCCGCCCGCGCCCTGCCGATCGGCGAGGCCACCGACGAACTGCCCCGCGCGGACATCGTCGTCTCGTGCACGGGCGCGACCGGACTCGTGCTGCCCGCCCAGGCGATCGAGGAGGCCACGGCGTCCCGCGCCGCACGCCCCCTCGCGCTCCTCGACCTCGCGATGCCGCGCGACATCGACGGCGCGGCGCACGCCCTGGAACACGTCCACCTCGTCGACATCGAATCGCTCGCCGCGGCCAGCGCCGACGCGCCCATGGCCGCCGACGTCGAGCGGGTGCAGCACCTCGTGGCCCAGGAGGTGGACGCCTTCGGCGCCGCCCAGCGGGCCGCGCACATCACGCCCACCGTGGTGGCCCTGCGCACCATGGCCGCCGACGTGGTGGCCGCCGAGACGGCCCGCCTGCACGGGCGCCTTCCCGGCCTCGGCGAGCGCGAGTTCGCCGAGATCACCCAGACCGTGCGCCGCGTCGTGGACAAGCTCCTGCACGCGCCGACGGTGCGGGTGAAGCAGCTCGCGAGCGAGCCCGGCGGCGCCGGGTACGCGGACGCGCTGCGCACCCTCTTCGACCTCGACCCGCAGACGGTGGCCGCCGTCAGCAGGGCCGACGCGAGCAGTACAGACGACCCGAATCGAGGGCGGTCATGACCGACAAGCCACTCCGGCTCGGCACCAGGCGCAGCAAGCTCGCCATGGCGCAGTCCGGGCTCGTGGCCGATGCCGTGCGCGAGGCGACGGGCCGTCCCGTCGAACTCGTGGAGATCACGACGTACGGCGACACCTCGCGCGAGCACCTCGCGCGCATCGGAGGTACGGGGGTCTTCGTCACCGCGCTGCGCGACGCGCTGCTGCGCGGTGACGTGGACTTCGCCGTGCACTCCCTGAAGGACCTGCCGACCGCGCAGCCCGAAGGGCTCGTGCTCGCCGCGATCCCGCGGCGCGAGGACGCCAGGGACGCGCTCGTCGCGCGCGACGGGCTCACCCTGGAGCGCCTGCCGAGGGGCGCGCGGATCGGGACCGGCTCGCCGCGCCGCATGGCGCAGCTCAACGCCCACGCCCGCGCGCACGGACTCGGCATCGAGACGGTGCCGATCCGCGGCAACGTCGACACCAGAATCAACTTCGTACGGGACGGTGAGCTGGACGCCGTGGTTCTCGCCGCGGCCGGGCTCAACCGGCTCGGCAGGGGCGGTGAGGTCACCGAGTACCTCGCGCCCGACATCGTCCTGCCGGCGCCCGGCCAGGGAGCGCTCGCCGTCGAGTGCCCCCCGGGGCCGCTCGCCGAGGCGCTGGCCCGGCTCGACGACCCGTACACGCGGGCCGCCGTGACCGCCGAGCGGGCGCTGCTCGCGACGCTCGAAGCGGGGTGCAGCGCCCCTGTGGGCGCGCTCGCCGACTTCGACGGAACACAGGACCAGGCCGCGCAGCAGCGGCAGACCACCGAAATGCGCCTGCGGGGTGTCGTCGGCTCGACCGACGGTGCCGCGCTGGTGCAGCTGACCACCACCGGTCACGTGCCCTCCACGCAAGCGGAGGCCGAGGCGCTCGGCGCGGAACTCGCCGCCGAGATGCTGGCGAAGGGCGCGGCCGGTCTGATGGGGGAGCGAGCACGATGAGCCCCACCACCTCCGCCCTTGCCGCCGTCGCCACCGAGGCGGGCCACGGGCATGTCACCTTCCTGGGCGCGGGTCCCGGCGACCCCGGCCTGCTCACCCTGCGGGCCGTGGAGGCACTGGCCGCGGCCGATGTGCTGATCGCCGAGCCCCGGGTGCTCGACGTCGTCCGGGCGCACGCGCGCACCGACGCGGACGCACCCCTGCTGACCGACGAGACGTCAACCGAGCCCGGAACGCCGGGAGTCGGTGACGCGGCCAATCTTGTCATGGTGGCCGCGCGGGGCGGCAGGCGGGTCGTCCGAGCCGTCGCCGGGGACCCCGGTCTCGACACGGACACCGCCGCCGAGATGCTCGCCTGCGCCGCCGAGGGCATCCCCTTCGAGGTCGTCCCCGGCATCGCCGCCGCCGTCGGCGTCCCGGCCTACGCCGGGGTTCCGCTGCGCGACGCGCAGGGCACCGACGTACGGTTCGTGGACGCCGCGTCCGCCTCCGAGCGCTGCTGGACCGAGGTCGGGCAGAGCGACGGCACCGTCGTCGTCACCACGACGCTGGAGAGCGTCGCGCGGGCGGCCGGCGAGCTGGTGAGCGCGGGCCGCAAGCCCGACACCCCCATCTCGCTGACCGTCGCCGGGACCACGACCCGGCAGCGGACCTGGACGGCGACGCTCGCCTCCGTGGGCCAGGTGCTCAAGCAGGCGAAGGTGCTGCCCTCGCCGGAGGGCGCGCAACCGGTCATAGCGGTGGTCGGGGAGCGTTCCGCCCCGGCCCTGCGCGATCAGCTCGCCTGGTTCGAGTCGAAGCCGCTCTTCGGCTGGAAGGTCCTGGTGCCGCGCACCAAGGAGCAGTCCCGCGCGCTCTCCGACCAGCTCCGCTCCTACGGCGCCGTGCCGCACGAGGTCCCGACGATCGCCGTCGAGCCGCCCCGTACCCCGCAGCAGATGGAGCGGGCCGTCAAGGGACTCGTGACCGGGCGCTACGAGTGGATCGCGTTCACGTCCGTCAACGCCGTCAAGGCGGTGCGGGAGAAGTTCGAGGAGTACGGGCTCGACGCGCGCGCCTTCGCGGGGATCAAGGTCGCCGCGGTCGGCGAGCAGACCGCGAAGGCCCTCGTCGACTTCGGCGTGAAGCCGGACCTGACGCCGAGCGGCGAGCAGTCGGCCGCCGGGCTCCTGGAGGACTGGCCCCCGTACGACCCGGTCTTCGACCCGATCGACCGCGTCTTCCTGCCGCGCGCCGACATCGCCACGGAGACGCTCGTGGCCGGGCTCATCGAGCTGGGCTGGGAGGTCGACGACGTCACCGCGTACCGCACCGTGCGCGCCTCGCCGCCCCCGGCCGAGACGCGGGAGGCGATCAAGGGCGGCGGCTTCGACGCGGTCCTGTTCACCTCCTCCAGCACCGTGCGCAACCTCGTCGGCATCGCGGGCAAGCCGCACAACGTCACCGTCATCGCGTGCATCGGCCCGGCGACGGCGAAGACGGCCGAGGAGCACGGGCTGCGCGTGGACGTCATGGCGCCCGAGCCGTCCGCGCTCAAGCTCGCCGCCGCGCTCGCCGACTTCGGCACCCGGCGCCGGCTGGCCGCGCTCGACGCGGGCGAGCAGGTGACCCGGCCGAGCGAGCGGCGTCCGGGGGCGCGCAGGCGGCGCAGCACCACGTGACGACCGCGTGTGCCCGAGTGTTCCCGTGTTCTTCGTAAAGGTGGTTCGAGTATGAGCGAGTACGGCGACGGTTTCCCCGGCATCCGGCCGCGTCGGCTCCGTACGAACGCGACGATGCGCCGCATGGTCGCGGAGACGCGGCTCGACCCGGCGGACTTCATCCTTCCCGCGTTCGTGCGGGAGGGCATCGGCGAGCCCGTCGCGATCGAGACCATGCCCGGGGTCGTGCAGCACACGCGCGACACGCTCCGCAAGGCGGCCGTCGAGGCGGCCGAGGCGGGGATCTCCGGGATCATGCTCTTCGGCGTGCCCGAGGAGGCGAAGAAGGACGCGGTGGGGACGGCGGGGACCGACCCGGACGGCATCCTCCAGCAGGCGCTGCGCGACGTGCGGGCGGAGGTCGGCGACGACCTGCTCGTCATGTCGGACCTGTGCCTGGACGAGTTCACCGACCACGGGCACTGCGGCGTCCTGGACGCGCGGGGGCGGGTCGACAACGACGCGACGCTGGAGCGGTACGCGGAGATGGCGCAGGTCCAGGCCGACGCGGGCGCGCACGTCGTGGGCCCGAGCGGCATGATGGACGGCCAGGTCGGCGTCATCCGGGACGCGCTCGACCAGACGGGCCACGAGGACGTGGCGATCCTCGCCTACACGGCGAAGTACGCCTCCGCGTTCTACGGCCCGTTCCGCGAGGCCGTCGGCTCCTCGCTGACGGGCGACCGCAAGACGTATCAGCAGGACCCCGCGAACCTGCGCGAGTCGCTGCGCGAACTCGCCCTGGACCTCCAGGAGGGCGCGGACATGGTCATGGTCAAGCCGGCCGGGCCCTACCTCGACGTCCTCGCGAAGGTCGCCGAGTCGGTCGACGTCCCGGTCGTGGCGTACCAGATCTCCGGCGAGTACGCGATGATCGAGGCCGCTGCCCAGCGCGGCTGGATCGACCGCGAGGCCGCCATCCGCGAGTCCCTGCTCGGCATCCGCCGCGCGGGGGCCCGGAGTGTGCTGACGTACTGGGCGGTGGAGGTGGCGCGGGCGCTGCGGTGACGCGTGCGCGGGCCGTGGTGTGCGGTGCGCGGGCCCCTGCTCCCGGTGTTCCGGGGGCGGGGGCTTTCGTGTGCGCGTGGGCTTATTCGGTTGCGGGTGCCGGGGCGTTGCTCTTGATTGGGGCTTCGTGTCCGGAAGTGTCCAAGGGGTTCCGCAGTGTCCCAGGGGTCCGGGGAGGGATGGGCGTGGCGCGCGAGGAATGGCCGGTCGTGCCGGTCGAGGAGATCTGCCGGGTGTGCGGGCTCGACGGGGACGGGGCGCTGTGGGACGCGTACGGAGCGCCCCAGTACCACCTCTGCCCCTGTTGCGGCGTGGCCGCTGGTCTGGGGGACGTCGACCGCGAGTACGTCACGTCGAATCGCGCCGCGTGGCTCGCTTCCGGCGGGGAGTGGAAGGAGCCGGGGTTCCGGCCCGCGGGGTGGAGCCGGGAGGAGCAGCTGGCGCAGATCCCCGAGCGGTGGCGCTGACGGGACCGGTGGGACGATGAGTCGCCCGGCGCCCGCATCGCCGAGACCGGCGTCCGCATCGGCCGAGAACTGTGACGAGGAGGTGCCTGGTGATGACGGCTTCGTCGGCGGAGGTCGATGAGGAGGACTTCTGCCGGATGTGTGGCTGGGACGGCGACCGGTTCTGGGAGAACGGACAGCCGACGGCCGCCCTCTGCGACTCATGCGGCAGCGAGTCGGGCACGGGCGACTTCGGTGCGAGCCCGGGCTCGTGGGACGGCGTGGCTCAGCTGCACCGTTTCCGGGGCTGGTGGCTCGGGGCGGGGGCCGAGTGGAGCCACCCCCGGTCGCGGCCTGCGGAGTGGGACCTCTTCGCCCAGCTGGCGAACATCCCCCCACCGTGGCGCGAACCGGTGCCGGCCCCGGTGGACCGAGAGCGCCGGATCGCCGAGCGCGAGCGGTACGGCTCGCTCGGCACGGAAACGGTCTGCCGCTTGTGCGGTCTCTCCGGCGAAACGTACTGGCACCGAGGCGCGCCGACCGGGCTTCGCTGCCCTTGCTGCGGTGCCGAGTCCGGAATCGATGATCTCGCGGTCCCCGGGGACTGGTACAGCCTGGCAGGCATCCGTGCCCTGCGCGGATACTGGGCCGCGCGGGGCGGGCCCTGGTACCTGCCGGAGAAGCGTCCTGTGGACTGGGATGTCCTCCGGCAATTCGGGAACCTTCCCGCGGAGTGGCGCTGAGCGTCTCCGAAGAGGCAGGGCCACGCTGTTTCCGATCGACCCGCGCCCCGCCGCCCGCGATTGCGGTAAACGGCTGCGAAGCGCGACCGCACCTGGTATGCCCGTAGCCATGGCTGCTGATCTCGCGACGAGGCGACTGGTGTTGCATCCCCTGACGGTGGCGGAGGCCGAGCAGATCGCGGCGGGGGTGCCGGGGGTGGGGCCCGGGGCGGTGCCGTGGGGGGAGGGGTATCCGGGGCACACCTCGCGGGTGGGGGCGTTGCACTACCTGGAGATGCTGGAGAAGTACGGGTATCCGGCGGAGTTTCCCGCGTACGAGATACGGCGGCGCGCGGACGGGGCCGCCGTGGGCGGGATCGGGTTCCACGGGCCGCCGGACGACCGGGGGTGGGTCGAGCTGGGGTACGACCTGGTTCCGGCCGTGTGGGGGCAGGGGTTCGCGTCCGAGGCCGTGCGCGGGCTGCTCGTGTTCGCGCGGGAGCAGGGCGCGTGCGGGGTCGCCGCGGACACCGACGTCGGCAATGTCGCCTCGCAGCGCGTCCTCCTCGCGGCCGGGTTCGTCTTCGAGCGCGAGGAGGACGGCGTGCGGTACTACGGGGTGGAGCTGTAGGCGTCAGGTCAGCAGCTCCCACACGTGGTCGTCCGTGCCGTTGTCGGCGAACTGGACGACCTGCGCGGAGTCGGCGGTGGACATGCCGTCGACGCCGAGGACCTTGCCGGAGTGCCGCACCTTGAGGCGGTACGCGGAGCCGCCGGGTTCGGGCAGGAACTGCCACAGGTGGTCGTCCGTGCCGTTGTCCGCGAACTGCACGACGCGCGCCGAGTCGGCCGTCGACATGAGGTCCACGCCGAGGACCTTGCCCGACTCGCGGTTGCGGACCCGGTACCAGCCGTCGCCCTCCGGGACCAGCTCCCACAGGTGGTCGGCGGTGCCGCTGTCGGCGAACTGCACGACGCGCGCCGAGTCCGCGTGCGACATGCCGTCGACGGCGAGGACCTTCCCGGAGTGCTTGTTGCGCAGCCGGTACCAGCGCTGCGCGAGCCATGGCGTGCCGCCCGCGTCCGCCGTGGGCAGCACCGCGACCCGCAGCCGGGCGGCGCCGAGCGGGACGAGGGTCACGTCCTGCTCGGGCTCCGTGCTCCGGGCCGGGCTCTGTTGCAGCGGCCACACGACGTGCTGGGCGTCCGCGCTCCACTCCGGCAGGCGGCGGGCCCGCGCGGTGAGCGCGAGCGGGGTGCCGTCGAGCGTGAACGGGTTCGCGGTCGGGGCGGCTCCGGTGGAACGGACCGTGGGCGTGGGGCCGTTGGGGAGCAGGGCGTAGTTCCACGTGCCCGTCGCGTGCACCGCGTACTCGGGGAACTGGTCGCTGCCGCCGAGGCGTTCGTACCGTTCCCCGACGCGGAGCGCGTAGGCGAGCGGGCCGCGGTAGACGCTCACCGCGTCGTGCTGGTCCGCCCACGTGCGCACGGTGACGCGCTGCGGGAGGCGGAGCCGTACGGTGTCGCCGTCCTGCCACGTACGGCTCACCGTGGTGAAGGCGGGGCCTGCGGGGGCCGCCGACTTGGTGCCGTTCACGGTCAGTTCGGGGGCCGCGCACCACGCGGGGACGCGGAGGCGGAGCGGGAAGGCGACGGGGCGCGGGGTGCGGACGGTGAAGGTGAGCGTGTCGCCGAAGGGGTAGGCCGTGTCGGTGCTCACGGTCACCTCGGTGGCGTCCGCGCCGACCTTCGCGCGGACCTCGCTCGGCGCGTACATCACCGCGGCGAGGCCGTTGTCCGGCGTCGCGAGCCACAGTTCCTGCGCGAACCACGGCCAGCCCATGCCGTAGTTGTGCGGGCAGCAGCGGTACTGGTCGACGCCGGGCAGGTACGCCTGCATCGCGAAGGAGTTCTGGAACTGCCGGTCGGACTTGGGGGTGTTGTCGAGGTCGACGCTGTTCGCGCTCGTGACGTAGTGGATGGCCTTGCCGGACGGGTCGAGCGAGGGCGGCAGCGCGTTGAACGCCAGCTCCTCGCAGCGGTCGGCCCACAGCGGGTCGCCGGTGAGCCGGGTCAGCAGCTCGTGGCTCGCCATGAACTCCACGACGCCGCACGTCTCGAAGCCCTGGCGCGCGTCGTCGTGCCCGTCCCGTATGTTCTCGTCGCCAGCGAAGCCGCCGCCGGGGAACTGCCCGTGTTTCATGGCGAGTTCGTACGTGGAGTAGGTGGCCTGCGTGTCCGCTGCCTCGCCGCTGCGCAGGGCGTACTGGGCCGGTTCGCGGAAGCCCTGCGCGATGTTCACGTTGTGCGGGCTCGCCAGACGGCCGCGCCAGTCGGCGCCGTTGGCGTGGATCTTGTCGGCGAGGTCGAGGAGGAAGGCGTCCTGGGTGCGGTTGTAGAGCCAGTAGACCGTGTCGAGTCCGTCGCCCCACCGCACGGACACCCAGCTCTGGTTGAAGGCGCCCGGGCCCTGCGCGTTCATGTAGCGGAGGAACGCCGTGAGGGCGGGGACCACACGCGCGTCGCCGTCGTACTCGTACCAGGAGCGCAGCGCCTGGAGCAGGGGCAGGTACGGCCAGAAGTCGGGGCCGCCGCCGAGCGAGGTGCGCAGCCTCGTGGGCCCGAAGAAGCCGTCGGGCTGCCGGGTCGCGAGGATCGCGTCCATCCAGTCCCGTACGGCCGCGAGCGCCTCGGCGTCGCGCGTGACGATCGCGAGATCGGTGTATCCCCGCAGCCAGTACGGGAGTTCCTCCCAGCCCTCGCGCTCCGGGTGGGCCCAGCCGCTCGTGGCGCGGTCGAGGAAGTGCGAGGTCTTCGCGTACTGGCCGCACAGGCCGCGCAGTTGGAGCGTGAGCTGGGTCGCGAGCCAGCCCTTCGGGGTGACGGCGGTGGGCGGCAGGCGCAGGAAGGCGGTGGGGCGCAGGGGTGCGGCGTTGGGGGTGTAGTGGCCGCCCGGGGCGGGTGCGACCCGGTTCCCGGCGGCCGTCGCGACGCCGGAGAAGCGGGCACCGAGGACGAGGGCGCCGGCGGTGGCGAGGGAGGCGGAGGTGAACTGTCTGCGATTCAGGTGCATGGGGGGTGGTGCTCCTGTCGGCTCGGCAGATGCTCTTCGGGCTCTTCGGGGTACGGTGGTGCGCCCAACTCCCTTACAACGTTGGAAATCAGAGGGCTCGGCGGTATGACAGCACTCGCGGCGGCGGGTGTCCAGAGGTGCCGCCAAGATCTCTCAGTCGCGGGGGCCGCCGTCCGGCCGCTCCGGCGGCAGCCGGTGGGTGCGGACCGGCCGGGACCTCAGCTCCTCGCCGACCAGCGCCCGGACCGCGTCCCGCAGGCCGTGGCTCCCCTCCGAGCGCGTGGGACCCGCCCCGGGGTCCGTGCGCAGCTCGCGCAGGAGCGACCAGCACAGGAAGAGCATCACCACGACGAAGGGCAGCGCGACGAGGATCGTCGCGGACTGGAGCGAGTCCAGGCCGCCCGCGAGGAGCAGCGCCGCGGCGACCGCCGCCATCAGGACGCCCCACGTGATGACGAGCCACCGGCGCGGGTGGAGCGCGCCGCGGCTCGTGAGCGAGCCCATCACGAGCGACGCGGAGTCCGCGCTCGTCACGAAATACATCATGATCAGGACCATCGCGACCCACGCCGTCACCGTCGGCACCGGCAGCGCGTCGAGCATCGCGAAGAGCGTCGCCTCGGTGCCCTCCTTCGCCTTCGCGGCCATGTCGACCGCGCCCGTGCGGTCGAGCCGGATGCCCGTACCGCCGAGGACGACGAACCACAGCGCCGTCGCGCCGCTCGGCACGAGCAGCACCGCGAGGAGGAACTCGCGGATCGTGCGCCCGCGCGAGATCCGCGCGATGAACGTCCCCACGAACGGCGCCCACGACAGCCACCACGCCCAGTAGAAGATCGTCCACGCGCCGAGCCACTTCTCGTCGCCGAAGGCCCCCGTGCTCGACGCCATCGCCACGAGCCGGTCCAGGTAGCCGCCCGCGCTCGACGGGAGCGCGTCGAGCAGGAAGACGGTCGGCCCGGCGACGAACACGAAGACCATCAGCGCGGCGGCGATCACCAGATTGACGGAGCTGAGCCACTTCACGCCGCCGTGCAGCCCCGTGAACGCCGAGACGACGAACGCCGCGCCCAGCACCACGATGATCAGCAGCTCGACCGTCTTGCTCGTGTCGAGCCCCGCCGTCAGGTCGAGTCCCGTCGCGATCTGGAGCGCGCCGATCCCGAGGCTCGTCGCCGTGCCGAACACCGTCGCGAAGACCGCGAGCAGGTCGAGGAGGCGCCCGAGCACCCCGTTCGCCGCGCGGTCCCCGATGAGCGGCGCGAAGACGGCGCTGAGCCGGTTGCCGCGCCCCTTGCGGAACGTCGTGTACGCGAGCGCGAGGCCCGCGATCCCGTAGATCGCCCACGGCGTGAGCGTCCAGTGGAAGAACGAGTACTGCATCGCCGCGCTCGCCGCTCCCTCCGTACGGGGCCTGGCGCCGCTGCCGGGCGGCGGGCTGAGGTAGTGCGCGACGGGCTCGCCGACCCCGTAGAAGATCAGCCCGATGCCCATCCCGGCGCTGAACATCATCGCGATCCAGGAGAAGTTCCGGAACTCCGGCCGCGCATCGTCGCCGCCCAGCCGGATGCGGCCGTAGCGGCCGAGGGCGAGGTAGAGGCTGAGGATCAGGAAGACGTCGGCGGCGATGACGAAGAGCCACGCGAAGTTGTCGAGCACCCAGGGCAGCGCCGCGCCGGACGCCGCGTCGAAGGAGCCCTTCCCGAGCGAGGCCCACAGCACGACGCCGAGGACGCCGAGCGCGCCGAGCGCGACGACCACCCGGTCGGGGGAGTTGTCCTGGGCGGCTTCGGGCAGGGCCGGCTCCTCGTGCGGGGTGCTCATGGGAGCCCACTATGACGGTCGCAGGGGGATGTATCGGGGCGAAACACGCGAAGGAGGCGGGCGGGGCGGGCGTGCGCGGGCGGGGCGGGCTGGTTACCGTCGGTGCGGTGGTGCGTACCGGCGGCGCGCGGTGCGTACGGCCGTCCCCGCGCACGAAAGGGAGCCCCCGGTCATGGCCTGGAACGCGAACGTCCTCTTCTTCAGCTTCCCCGACCCCAGCGACACCTACGCGGCCTTCCACGACGCCGAGGAGACCGAGGAGGTGAGCCGCGCCGCCGTCCTGGAACGCGCGAACGACGGCACCCTCTCCGTCACCGAGACCTACGCCCCCGCCGAGTACCTCACGACCGGCGCGGGCGGCGTCGTCGGCGCGCTCCTCGGCGTCCTCGCGGGCCCGGTCGGCGTCCTCTTCGGCTGGACGGCGGGGACCCTCTTCGGGCTCGCGGCCACCGGCGAGGAGGAGGCGGGCGAGGTGGACGCGCTCACGGTCCTGAGCCGGGGAGTGCCGGACGGCTCCAACGTCCTCATCGTCGCGGTGAACGACGAGCGGGACCCGGCCGCCGCCGACGCCCTCGCGGCCCGCTACCGGGGCCGCGTCCTGCGGGTGCCCGCCGGGGTCGTCGAGGAGGAGGTGCGGGCCGCGCAGCAGGCGGCCGACGAGGCGGCGCGGGGCGC
>NZ_JAAGLR010000386.1 GCF_010548245.1 Streptomyces sp. SID11385 | reverse complement strand
CCGGGCTCGCGTACGGGGTGGGGGTGGGGCTCGGGGAGGAACCGGCGCCGTCGCCCGGGGTCGGGCTGGGGCTCGGATTCGGGTCCGGGCTCGGGCTCTGACTCGGGCTCGGGGAGACGCTGGAGCCGGGGCTCGGGGTGGGCGTCGGGGTGGGGCTCGGTTCCGGCGTGCTCGGCCGGACGAGGGCGACGCGGGGCGCGGCCGAGGCCCGGCCCCGTACCGTCCCGTCCGGCGCGAGGAAGGCCGGGTCGCCGCCCGGCACCATGCCCAGTTCGGCGGCGCGGCGGGCGAGCGCGTCGGGCGCGGAGTAGGCGTCCACGTCCCGCTGGAGTTCCTGCTGCTCGTCGGTGAGGTCCGTGGACTGCTTCTTGAGCCGGCTCACCTGGAAGGAGCCCTCGTTGAGCGAGGAGTTGAGCACGAGGAGCGTGATGAGCCCCCCGGCGAGGAGGACGACGACGAGCAGCACGAAGGGCGTGCGCGCCGCCCGGTTCGTACCGCGCTCGGGCAGCAGCCGGGCGAGCGCCGCCGCCCGGCCGCGCAGGACACCGTTCACGACTCCTCCGGGGGGTGACACGCGTGGGCACTGCTGCCGGTTCCGCGGGTGCGGCCGGTGCCGGTACGGGTACGGGGCGGCCCGCTTCCGCTCACACGGCCCCCTCGCGGAGGCGCTCGGCCCCGCGCAGGCGGGCGGGCGCGGCACGGCGGTTGGCGGCGACCTCTTCCTCGGCGGGCAGTTCGGCGCCGCGCGTGAGGAGTTTGAGGCGGGGCTGGTAGCGCTCGGGGACGACGGGGAGCCCGGGCGGCGCGGTGCTCGTGGCCCCGGCGGACAGGACCTGCTTGACGAGCCTGTCCTCCAGGGAGTGGTAGGAGAGGACGGCGATCCGGCCGCCGACGGCGAGGGTGTTCACCGCCGCGGGGATCGCGCGTTCCAGGACCGACAGTTCGCCGTTGACCTCGATGCGCAGCGCCTGGAAGGTGCGTTTCGCGGGGTTCCCGCCGGTGCGCTTGGCGGCCTGCGGCAGGGCCTCGCGGATCAGCTCGACGAGGCGCGCGCTGCGGTCGAAGGGCTCCTTCTCCCGTTCGCGCACGACGGCGGAGACGATCCGGCGGGCCTGCTTCTCCTCCCCGTACGTGCGCAGGATGCGGACGAGTTCCCCGGGCGGGTAGGTGTTGAGGACCTCGGCGGCGCTCATGCCCGCCGTCTGGTCCATGCGCATGTCGAGCGGGGCGTCCTGCGCGTAGGCGAAGCCGCGGTCGGCCTCGTCGAGCTGCATCGAGGAGACGCCGAGATCGAAGAGGACGCCCTGGACGCGGGGGACGCCGAGCCGGTCGAGGACGTCGGGCAGTTCGTCGTAGACGGCGTGGGCGAGCGTCGCCCGCTCGCCGAAGGGGGCGAGGCGCTCCCCGGCCAGGCGCAGCGCCTCCTTGTCGCGGTCGAGCGCGACGAGCCGGGCGGCGGGGAAGGTACGGAGCAGGGCCTCGCTGTGGCCGCCGAGACCGAGGGTGCAGTCGACGACCACCGCGCCCGGCTCGGCGAGGGCGGGGCCGAGGAGGTCGAGGCAGCGGCGCAGCATGACGGGGACGTGACGCCCCTCGGCCGTCCCGGCCGCCGGTGCGGGCCGGTCCTGCGCTGTGCCCCCGGGTGCTGTGCCCTCGGGCGTCTGGTCCGTGTGCAATGTCCTGCCCGTCACCCTCGTCGATAGGCGCCTCGCGCCCTGGTCCCGCCCCGATCCCGCGCCCTGTCCCCCGCCGTGCCCCCGCGCGGACGGCGCGGCGGGGACGCGCGGCCTGGTCCCCTCCCGCTCGGAAGGGGAGTGGCCCGCCGGCGCCTCGCGGCACCGGCCGGCCGGAACGGGAGGGGGCCGGGTCGTACGTATCCGCCGCGCACCGTGGAGAAGCGGCCCCGGGACGCGGGGCCGCGGCCGACACGGACCGCGACAGTCTCCAGCGGGGTGTCCGGGGTCCCGCTTCGCGTCACTTTAGTCCACCCTGTCGCCCGGTCAATCAACCACCCTGCGCGTCGCGGAGCCCGTGAAACCAGGGGTCACGCGCCATGATCACGCGGGTACGGCGTGCGGTGCCGCCCGCGTGCGGGTCCGCGCGCGGCGGGGCCCGGTGGCGCGGTTGGGTACCGTCTGGAGCATGACTTCCGCCCCTATCACCCCCGGTACCTCGGTCACCGACCGCCTCGTCGCCTCGAACGAGGCGTACGCCAAGACGTTCACCGACCCCGGCATGGACGCCCGGCCCGTGCAGAAGGTCGCCGTCGTCGCCTGCATGGACGCGCGCATCGACCTGCACGCCGCGCTCGGCCTGGAACTCGGCGACTGCCACACGATCCGCAACGCGGGCGGCGTGGTGACCGATGACGTGATCCGGTCCCTGACGATCAGCCAGCGCGCCCTGGGCACCCGCAGCGTCGTCCTCATCCACCACACCAACTGCGGTCTCGAATCGCTGACCGAGGACTTCCGCCAGGACCTGGAGCGCGAGGTGGGCCAGCGTCCCTCGTGGGCGGTGGAGTCCTTCACCGACGCCGAGCAGGACGTGCGGCAGTCGATGCAGCGGGTGCGCACCTCGCCGTTCCTCGTCGAGGCGAACGACGTGCGCGGCTTCGTCTTCGACGTGCACACCGGGCTGCTGCGCGAGGTCGACCCGGCCCCGGCCGCCTGAGCCGGGCCCCGTCCACGGCCGCGTGCGGTGCCGCCCGTTCCGTATCCCCGGTTCCGGCTACCGCCCGCGGCCGGGAATCGGCCGAATCCGGCGGACAAATGCCACAAGCACTGACAAGCGGTGAGCTGTTGTCCGCGGGCGAGTGACACGAACCGATAACGGCAACAAGAATGCGTGGAGAGCCCGCGCGGAGTGGTCCGCGCGGGGTCCAGGACATGTCGGGTGCCGGCTCGCCGCGAGCCGGGCGCAACCCGGTGGAGGGGTGGCCCCGCCCGGGGCCGTGGGCCGAGGAGGGCCGGGTGACGACCTTTGACGAGCGCGCCGACGCGCGGGGGGACCTGAGAGACCTGAGCGAGACGGCGGGCCGGGTACGGGGCGCCGTCGAGACGGTCATCGAGGGCAAACCGGACGTCGTCCGGCTCGCCCTGACCGTGCTGCTCGCGGAGGGGCACCTGCTCATCGAGGACGTGCCGGGGGTCGGCAAGACGATGCTCGCGCGGGCGCTGGGGCGCTCCGTGGACGCCACCGTGCGCCGTATCCAGTTCACCCCGGACCTGCTCCCCTCGGACATCACCGGCGTCTCCGTCTACGACCAGGTCTCCGGCACCTTCGACTTCAAACCCGGCGCCGTCTTCGCGCAGATCGTGATCGGCGACGAGATCAACCGCGCCTCGCCGAAGACGCAGTCGGCGCTCCTGGAGGCGATGGAGGAGGGGCAGGTCACGCTCGACGGCGAGACCTTCCCGCTGCCGCGCCCCTTCATGGTCGTCGCGACGCAGAACCCCGTCGAGATGGAGGGCACCTACCCGCTCCCGGAGGCGCAGCGCGACCGTTTCATGGCGCGCGTCTCGATGGGCTACCCCTCGGCCGAGGCCGAGCTGAAGATGCTCGGCGCGCACGGCGCCGCCTCGCCGCTCGACGCGCTCGTCCCCGTCGCGCACGTCGACGAGATCGCCAAGCTCGTCGAGGCGGTGCGCGGGGTGCACATCGCCGAGGACATCGAGCGGTACGCGGTGGCGCTCACGCAGGCCACCCGGGTCCACCCCGAGCTGCGGCTCGGCGCCTCGCCGCGTGCCACGCTCCATCTCGTCCGGGCCGCGCGCGCCTCGGCCGCGCTCGCCGGGCGCGACTTCGTGCTCCCGGACGACGTGCAGCACCTCGCGGTGCCGGTGCTCGCGCACCGGCTGCTCCCGACGACGCAGGCCCAGCTCGGGCGGCGCAGCGCCGAGGCGATCGTCGTCGAGCTGCTCCAGCAGGTGCCGATCCCGGACAGCGGCGCCCGCGTGGG
>NZ_JAAGLR010000352.1 GCF_010548245.1 Streptomyces sp. SID11385 | reverse complement strand
CGTCCTGCTGTACGAGGACGAGCTGCGCGAGAGCGTCCCCGCCGAGCCGCACGACCGTCCCGTGCACGCGGCGGTGACCCCGGCGGGGGTGCGGCGGTTCGGCGGGTAGGGCGCGGCGGTTCGTGAGCCGGCGCGGGGCGCGGCCGGTGGCGGTACGGGCGCGGTCCGCGTGCGTACGGGCGGGGCGGCCTTCGGCGGAGTACGGGTGAGGGGCGCCCCCGTCGTGGGAGCGCCCCTCAGCCCTACCGCCGTGCGGACCCGTACCGCCGCCGTTCCTGCGCGGCGGGTGGCTCAGGGTTCCAGGATCAGCGTGTCCTTGGTCCCCTTCTTCACCGCCGAGTCGCTGTAGGCCCAGGGCAGCGTCTCACCCTCGGTCCACTTCTCCGTCTGGTCGGTGTAGTGGGCGCTGTAGGCGTGGCCCGAGGCGCCCGTCAGGTTGATCCAGCGGGATTTGTCGAGATCGGCGAGGTTCACGATCATCCGCATCGACGGGACCCAGACGACGTCGTAGCCGCCCGCCGCGTTCCACCCGGTCGCGTCGACCGCCGCCTCGCCGCCGCCCAGCTTGTACGGGCCGCGGTTGAGCATCCGCTGGAGGAAGCCGGGGCCGTCGGTGCCGAGCGTCTGGTTCTTCAGCGTGAGCTGGTGCAGGCGGCCCCAGCTCCAGGTGTCGATGTCCTTGCCGAGCTTCGCGGTCAGCTCCCAGCGGGCGTCCTTCATGGCGCGCGCGAAGAGGCCGTCGCGGGTGGCGGTCGCCTTGTCCTTGCGGGTCTTGGGCGAGGACCACCACTGGCTCTTCGGGTCCTTCACCAGCTTGCGGACGACCTCGTACCAGCGGTCGCCGCCGTCCGGCTGCGCGCTGTCCGCGTCGCGCTGCCCGCACTCGCGCACCCGGGTGTCCTCGTCGACGGGGCCCGTGGTGCCGGCCGGCTCGACGTTGAGGCACTCGCCCTCGACCCGTACCTCCTTCGGCAGCTTCTGGCCGAAGGCAAGGGTCAGGATGTTGCGCCACACGCCGTTGAAGTACGCCGCCGCGGCCGAGTCGGGTTCCTGGGTGTAGTCCCAGCCCTCCAGGAGCTTCTGCGCCTCGCGGACGTACGGGTCCTTGACGTCGATCTTCAGCAGGTACGGCGTGAGCAGGCGGGCGATCTCGCTGCTGTTGTCCATCTGCATGGAGGTCATGTCGTCGGTGGAGATCTTCCCGCCGCCCTTGATCTTCGACTTGATCAGGTCGGTGATCCGCTCGCTGCGGGTGCCGTATCCCCAGTCGCTCGTCAGCTCATAGGGATAGTTGTCCTTGTCGACGACGGCCTGGTTGGCGGTCACGATGTAGCCGCGCGCCGGGTCGTACTCCCAGGGCAGCTCGTCCTGCTTGATCCAGCCCTGCCAGTCGTAGTCGGAGTCCCAGCCGGGCGCGGGCAGCGAACCGTCGTCGCCCTTGGCGCGGACCGGGATCTTCCCCGGCGCCTGGTAGCCGATGTGGCCCTGGGTGTCGGCGTAGATGAGGTTCTGCGAGGGGACCTCGAAGAGCGTGGCGGCGGAGCGGAACTCCTTGAAGTCCTTCGCCTTGTCGAGCGCGAAGACCGCGTCCATCGAGCGGCCGGGGTCGAGCGCGGTCCAGCGCAGCGAGACGCCGTAGCCGTCGCCGCGGTCGGGCGCCGCGCTCGCGACGGGCGCCTTCTTGCCGACCTTGGTCAGCTCGTCGTCGCGGTCGGAGATGAGCGGGCCGTTGTCGGTCTCCCGGACGGTGATGACCTTCGACGTGCCGCCCGCGACCTTGATGGTCTCCTTGCGGGACCTGAACTTCTTGATCTTGCCGTCGACCTGGTAGCCGTCGCTCGTGACCTTCTCCAGGTAGAGGTCGGTGACGTCGGCGCCGAGGTTCGTCATGCCCCAGGAGATGTCGCCGTTGTGGCCGATGACCACGCCGGGCATGCCGGAGAAGGTGTACCCGGAGACGTCGTACTGGCACTTCGCCGAGACCGTCCGGCAGTGCAGCCCCATCTGGTACCAGACCGAGGGGAGCTGCGGGGCGAGGTGCGGGTCGTTGGCGAGCAGCGGCTTGTTCGTCGTCGTGTACTTGCCGGAGACGACCCAGGAGTTCGAGCCGATGCCGTTGCCGCTCGGGCCGAGCAGGTCGGGGACGCGGTCGAGCGCGTCGTAGACGCCGGTGAGCTTGTCGCTGATGGCCTCGGCGTCGGTGGAGCCGAAACTGCCCTGGGTGGCGGTGCCGGTGGTGCCGGTGCCGGTGGTGCCGGTGCCGGTCGCGTTGGTGCCGGTGACGTCGGTGCCGGTGGCGCCGGTGTTCGTGGCGTCGGTGCCGGTCGTACCCGTACCGGTGCCTGTACCTGTGCCTGTGCCGTCGGTTCCGGTGGACGTGTCGTCGCCGGTGCCCGTGCCCATTCCGCCGGGGGAGCCCTTGTAGTCGGGGTCGTACTTGCCGGTGACCGGGTCGACGCCGCCGCCCTGGATGATCGGCGCGTTCTTCTCGTACGGGTACTCGGGGTAGAGGTCCTTGATCTGCTTCGCGCTGAGGCGGCTGCTCATCAGCGAGCGGTCGATCTCGTCCTGCATGTTGCCGCGCAGGTCCCAGGCCATCGCCTTGAGCCAGGCCACCGAGTCGACCGCGTCCCACTTCTGCGGCTTGTAGTCGTTGGTGAAGCCGAGCGCGGCGTACTCCAGCGAGATGTCCTTGCCGTCCTTGCCCGCGAGGTAGGCGTTGACGCCGTTGGTGTAGGCGTCGAGGGAGCGCTTGGTGGCGGCCGACAGCTTCGTGTCGTACTCCTTCTGCGCCACGTCCCGCCAGCCGAGCGTGCGCAGGAAGGCGTCGGTGTCCACCTGGCTGTCGCCGAACATCTCGGAGAGCCGGCCCGAGGTCGTGTGGCGGCGTACGTCCATCTCCCAGAAGCGGTCCTGGGCCTGGACGTAACCCTGCGCCATGAAGAGGTCGGCGTCGCTGTCCGCGTAGATCTGCGGAATCCCGTAGGCGTCGCGGCGGACCTCGACCTTGCCGCTCAGGCCCTTGAGCTGGAGCGTCCCGCTCGTCTGCGGGTACGAGGCCCGCACGGTGCTCACTCCCCACCAGCCGCCGTACCCGACCCCCGCCACGACGACGAGGACCAGGAGGATCACGAGGAGGCGGGCTCGACGCCCTTTCTTCCTGCCGGACTTATGACCGGAAGAGGGGGTTGTATTCGCGGGCATCGCTGTCCTTGCTGTCCTTCGAGCGGCCGAGCGGGCGGAATCGTCCGGGCGGAGAGTCACCCCAACGCTGGAGCAACCATAGGCGCAGCGCCTGTAGGCCAAGGACGCGGTACGGGGGCGGAGGCCGGGCCCGGAGGCCCGTTCGCCCCGCTGCACACGGCACTTGAGCACTCCCCCGCCCGACCGGCTTGCCCCTTGTGTGCCGACTTCTCCGGTGCAAGGCGGTCGTATCTCCGCATGGTCAGACGCACTCCCGCCAGGGAGCCGGTTCGCGAAGACGCATCAAGAAACCGTTAACGATTAGGTAAGGTAACGAAGTAACCGGGGTCGGCTCTGTTCCGGAGCCGTCCCCTCCGCCCGGCTCGTACCCTTGCCGGCGCCTCTTCCCCATCCGCCCCGGCGGATACCCGTTCCCGCTCCCGCGGAAAGGAACCGGCCCCTGACTGTCGACCACCTCAACCAGCTCCTGCTCATCTCCGCCGTCGTCCTCCTCGTCGCCGTCGCGGCCGTGCGCCTCTCCTCGCGCAGCGGCCTGCCGAGCCTGCTCGTCTATCTCGGCATCGGTGTCGTCATGGGCACCGACGGCCTCGGCAACGTGTCCTTCGACGACGTCCGGCTCACCCAGGTCATCGGCTACGCGGCCCTCGTGGTGATCCTCACCGAGGGCGGGCTCGGCACGAAGTGGAAGGAGGTCCGCCCGGCGCTGCCCGCCGCGGCGGCGCTCTCCACGGTGGGCGTCGGGATCAGCGTCGGGATCACCGCGCTCGGGGCGCACTACGTGGTGGGCCTCGACTGGCGGCCCGCGCTGATCATCGGCGCGGTGGTCTCCTCGACGGACGCGGCGGCGGTCTTCTCGGTGCTGCGCAAGGTGCCGCTGCCCTCCCGCATCACGGGCACGCTGGAGGCGGAGTCGGGCTTCAACGACGCGCCGGTCGTCATCCTCGTCGTGGCCTTCTCCACGGCCGGCCCGGTCGAGCACTGGTACGTCCTGCTCGGCGAGATCGCGCTGGAACTCGCCATCGGGGCGGCGGTGGGGCTCGCCGTGGGCTGGCTCGGCGCGTACGGGCTGCGCCACGTCGCGCTGCCCGCCTCGGGCCTCTACCCGATCGCGGTCATGGCGATCGCCGTCACCGCCTACGCCTCGGGCGCCCTCGCCCACGGCAGCGGTTTCCTCGCGGTCTACCTCGCCTCGATGGTGCTCGGCAACGCCAAGCTGCCGCACTGGCCCGCGACCAGGGGCTTCGCCGAGGGACTCGGCTGGATCGCGCAGATCGGCATGTTCGTCCTGCTCGGCCTGCTCGTGACCCCGCACGAACTCGCCTCGGACATGGTGCCCGCGCTGCTCATCGGCCTCATCCTCACCGCGCTCGCCCGCCCGGCCTCGGTCCTGCTGAGCCTGCTGCCCTTCCGGCGGCCGTGGCGCGAACAGGCGCTCATGTCGTGGGCGGGGCTGCGCGGCGCGGTGCCGATCATCCTGGCGACGATCCCCATGGTCGGCGGGATCAAGGACAGCCAGCACATCTTCAACATCGTCTTCGTGCTCGTCGTCGTCTACACCCTCGTCCAGGGCCCGACCCTGCCCTGGCTCGCCCGCCGTCTGGGCCTCGGCAACCGCGCCGAGACCGCGGACCTCGGTGTCGAGTCCGCGCCGCTGGAGCGCCTGCGCGGCCACCTCCTGTCGGTCGCCGTCCCCGGCGACTCGCGGATGCACGGCGTGGAGGTGAGCGAACTGCGCCTGCCGAAGGGCTCCGCCGTCACGCTCGTCGTCCGCGAGGGCACCAGTTTCGTCCCCACCCCGACCACGACCCTGCACCGCGGCGACGAACTCCTCGTCGTCGCCACCGACCCCGTCCGCGAAGCCGCCGAGGACCGCCTCCGCGCGGTCGCCCACGGCGGCAAGCTCGCGGGCTGGCTGGGCCCCGAGGAACCGGGCCGCCCGACCACGGGCACGACCTCGGGGGCCGCCTCCGGGGCGACGTCCGGGGCGACCTCCGGCGCGGTGGCCGGGGCGGGACGCATGGGGATGGGCTCGGGGGCGGGGTCCGGCTCGGGTGCGGGACGCGCGGGGACGGGACGCGCGGGTGCGGGACGGACGGGGGCTGGTGCGGGGCGGAACGGGGCGGGTGCAGGACGGAACGGGGCGGGTGCGGGTCTAGCCGGTGCGGGTCGTGCCGGTGCCGGGCGGTTTGGCGCGGGCGGGCCGGGAGCTGCCACGCGGGAGCAGGGAAGCGGACAGGGTGGGGGCCGTTCACTGGGCCGCCTGCGATTCAGCCGGTCCGCGGACGTGAGCGGGCGCGGCGACAGCGGAAAGGTCCGCGCGGAGTACGGCGAACCGGGCACGGCGAGCGGGCCGGGGGCGGAGCGCCTGGCGGCGGACGGGCCGGGGACGGGTGGCGCGGCCGGTATGGGTGCAGCCGGTATGGGCGTCGGCGGCGCGAGCTCGGGCGGCTCGGCCAGTACAGGCGGCACCGGCGGTTCGGCCAGTACAGGGGGATCGGCCGCTGGGGGCCGCTCCGGGGATGCCTTCGTGCCCGAGGAGCGGGAGGCTCCGGCGGCCGAGCGGCGCGACACCGGCTCCGTGCCCCCGATGCCGCCCGCCTCCTCGGTACGTGAGAAGGCGCGTGAACACGCGGCCCGAGACGCGGCCGACACCGGGGATTCCGCACCGGAGGACCTCCGCCCGGCGGAGGAACACCAGGCCGAGGGGGCCGGGATCGGGGAGCCGGACGAGGAGCGGGACCCGGCCTGAGCTGCCACGGCCTGCCCTCGCCGCCGCTGCCGGGCTCCCGGCTGCGAGGGCGCGCGGACGCCCGCACCCGTCATACGATGGGGGCGCATCACTGACCGACCAACTCTGCCTGACGCAGAGCTGGCGCGACCGTATGGCGGCCGTGACGCCCTCCCGGGCGCTGGTATCTACCGCAGTCCCGCGCGAGTGGACAGCTCTCGGTGCCTCTCCGTCGAGGCGCTACCAGGCGGCAGAAAGGTGTGCGCCGTGGCAACCACGGTCGCCTCCTCGTCCGGCCCCGGCTCCCCCAAGAGCGCACCCCCGCGCCGCCCCGGCTACGGACAGCTCCTGCGCACCCCCGGCGTCGCCGGCTTCCTCCTCTCGGGCTTCGCCGCCCGGCAGCCCTTCGGGATGCTGACCATGGGCATGGTCATGCTCGTGGAACACACCACCGGTTCCTACGGCAACGCGGGCGCCGTCGCCGCGGTCACCGGCGTCTCCATGGCCCTCTTCGCCCCGCAGAACGGCCGGCTCGCGGACCGCCACGGACAGCGCACCGTCCTCGTCCCCGGTGTCCTCGTCCACGCCGTCTCGGTCGTCGCGCTCGCCGCCCTCGCTCTTGCCGACGCGCCACTGTGGGCCCTGTTCCTGCTGGCCGTCCCGGCCGGCGCGTCGGTGCCGCAGGTCGGCCCGATGGTGCGGGCACGCTGGGCGGGCAAGCTGGCCGGCAGCCCGCTCCTCCCCACGGCCGCCGCCTTCGAATCGGTCACCGACGAGTTCACGTTCGTCATCGGACCGGTCCTCGCGACCGCGCTGTGCACCGGCGTGCACCCCGTCGCCGGTCTCGCCGCCGAAGCCACCCTCACCCTCGTCGGCGGCCTGCTCTTCGCCGCCCAGCGCGCGGGCCTGCCGAGCGGCGCACACCACAACCCCGCCGCCGGACCGGACGGTGACACGGAACGCGGCGGGGCCACCACGAGGCGGACGGGCGCGGGCGGCCCGGGGTCCCGGACGGCGACGACCAGGCCGCCCTCGGCACTGCGGGTGCCGGGCGTCCGGGTGCTGGTCGTGGCCTTCCTCGGGATCGGGGTGGTCTTCGGCGGTATGCAGGTGTCTCTCACGGCTTTCGCCGAGGAGTCGGGTCACTCCGGCGTCAACGGCCTCCTTTACGGGATCTTCGCCTGCGGGAACATGCTCTCGGGCGCCGCCGTGGGCGCGATCGCCTGGAAGCGGCCGGCGCACGGCCGGCTGCTCGTCGGTTACACGGCCCTCGCCGTGGTGGCCTCGACCCTGTGGGCCGTGCACTCCGTTCCTCTCTTCGCCGTGGTCGGTTTCCTGACGGGGCTCTGCGTCGCACCCTCCCTGGTGACCGGGTACACCCTGGTCGACGCGCTGGTGCCGGCCCGGGCCAGGACCGAGGCGTTCACCTGGCTCACCGGCGCGGTGGCGCTGGGGCAGGCGGCGGCGGTGACGGCCGCGGGAAGGCTCGCGGACGCGCACGGTTCGCAGGCCGGGTTCCTGGTCCCCGCCCTCGGCACCCTGGCCGCCCTCCTCACGCTGGCACTCCTGCGCCAGCGACTCGTACCGGCCACCGCCAACCCGGCCGACGCCGACCCGGCAGACGCCGCCGAGGTGCCCGTGTCAGGCGTGTGATCGGTCACCGGGACTCGTCGGCAGTGGACTGACGGCGCGGAATACGTCACTATGGAGTGTCGTTAGCACTCATCGAGTCAGAGTGCCAGGAGGAAGCAAGTGCCGACGTACCAGTACCAGTGCACCGAGTGCGGTGAGGGCCTGGAGGCCGTCCAGAAGTTCACGGACGACTCGCTCACCGAGTGCCCGAACTGCGGGGGCCGCCTGAAGAAGGTCTTCTCCGCTGTCGGCATCGTCTTCAAGGGCTCGGGCTTCTACCGCAATGACAGCCGGGGTGCGTCGAGCAGCAGCTCCCCCGCGACCAAGCCCTCGGCCTCGACCGGTTCGGACACCCCCGCGAAGCCCGCGGCGGAGAAGAAGTCGGACGCCGGTTCCAGCTCGTCGAGCAGCAGCTCCTCCAGCAGCACCTCGCCGGCACCCGCCGCCTGAGACCTGCCTGCGGTCGCCCGCCACGGACGGGCCTGTCCCCCGCGGTGCGGACAGGCCGGTCCCGCACCGTGGACGGGCCGGTTCCCCATGGCGTGGACGGGTTGGTTTCCATGCCGTTAACCGCCCGCCCCCCCCCACCGTGGGCAGAGCAGTTCCCCGGCCGTGGGCAGACTTGCTTGCTGGTCGCGGACAGGTCCGTCACCTGTTGGCTCGCGCGTAGGCGTGGCCTCCGGCCTCGGCCGGGATCGCCGACTCCTCCCATCGAGAGCCGGCCCCGCAGTGACGGCGACGGACCATCCGCTTCCTCGTCCGGGCCCCGTTCCTCCGCTCCGCCGGAGGGGCGGGGCCCGGACGTGTTCCTGGTGGTGTCCCGATAATGTGCCGCCATGTCGAACACCACCTCCACCAGCCCCGCTGTGCCCGGTGCCGCGGGCCCCTCGGGGCCCCGGGCCGATATCGGGGTCATCGGCGGTTCAGGCTTCTACTCCTTCCTCGAAGACGTCACGGAGGTCTCGGTCGAGACTCCGTACGGCCCGCCGAGTGACTCCCTCTTCCTCGGCGAGGTGGCGGGCCGACAGGTCGCTTTCGTGCCCCGGCACGGGCGCGATCACCACCTGCCGCCCCACCGCATCAACTACCGCGCCAACCTCTGGGCGCTGCGCTCGGTCGGCGTGCGGCAGGTACTCGGGCCCTGTGCGGTGGGCGGACTGCGACCCGAGTACGGTCCTGGCACCCTGCTCGTGCCCGACCAGTTCGTCGACCGTACGAAGGGCCGGGCCCAGACCTACTTCGACGGTGAGCCACGTGCGGACGGCGCCGTGCCGAACGTCGTGCACGTCTCCCCCGCCGATCCGTACTGCCCGACGGGACGGTCCGTCGCCCTCACCACGGCCAGGCGGCACGACTGGGACGTGGTGGACGGCGGAACGCTCGTCGTGGTGGAGGGTCCGCGGTTCTCCACCCGTGCCGAATCACGCTGGCACGCGGCGCAGGGCTGGTCGGTGGTCGGGATGACCGGGCATCCGGAGGCGATGCTCGCTCGTGAACTGGAGCTCTGCTACACCTCGTTGACGCTGGTCACCGACCTGGACGCGGGCACCGAGACGGGGGAGGGCGTCTCGCACCAGGATGTGCTGGAGGTCTTCGCGGCGAACGTCGACCGACTGCGGACGGTCCTTTTCGACGTCGTGGCAGATCTTCCGGCTACGGAGGACCGGGCCTGCCTGTGCACGAAGGCCCTCGGGGGATGGGACCCCGGGTTCGCGTTGCCGTAACCGTAGAACACATCGGGCGGTCCGTGTCGAGCCGGGAAAAAACGCTCACTCGTTCGGGTTGTGGATATCTCGGCAAGCCCCTAGTTATCCACAGGCGGTCATCGAGTGTCAGTCCGCTCGGGCAGGGTGTGCTTGTCCGCTTCGTACCGACGCTCGGCCGGCCACGTGGCGGACGCGGTGGTGGCGCGTCCCGTGTCACCACCGGGCCCATCCCCCGGTACGAACGGACCGCACACCATGACGTACACGCCTCCCGCCGCCCTTTCCTCCCTGCCGCGCGACCCCTCGCGGGCGCCGTTCGCAGCCGACGGCCTCGGGTACGAGACCTCGGAGCACCAGTCCCTCGGACGTGCCTTCACGAAGCAAGACTTCCGGGGGTCCGAGCCCCCGGGACAGGGCTTCGCGGGGGACGACTTCACGACGCACGAGCTCGCGGGACACCACGTCCACGACAACGCGCGGGACGGCACCCGCTCCAGCGGTGGTACGGGGACGGGGCCGCCGGGGCGCGAAGTACCGCCGACCCGTACGGTCCCGCTCTTCCCGCCGCTGCCCGTGCGCCGTGCGGGACTGGGCCGGCTGTGGCCCGGGCGCCTCCCGGGCCGGGGCTTGGCGCTCGCGCTCCTGGCGCTCTGCGGCGGACTCCTCGTCGCGGTCCCTTTGCCGGGGGCCGGTGCTCCGCCGGCGAAGGCCGCCTCCGGGCCGGGGCCCG
>NZ_JAAGLR010000317.1 GCF_010548245.1 Streptomyces sp. SID11385 | reverse complement strand
CCCCGTCGCCCGCGCGGCCGGGCCGAGCACGGCGCAGGCGGTCGTCGGCTTCCTCCTCGCCGCGACCGCCGCGCTCGTCGTCGCCCTCGGCGTCCTGCGCCGGGGCCGCCGCTGAAGCGGGGGAATCTACGGGGTGGGGCGCCCGGGTGCGCGCGGGACCCCGCTAAGCGCGATCCGTGCCCCGCCCCGCCCCCGTCCACCAGCCGCCGCACCCCCCATTCCGGCCAACTCCCGCGCTTCCCGGGCGAATCGGGGCGGAGATTCCGGCGGGGCATCCCGCTATGTCAGGATTGGGGCCTCACCGGTACACCCTAGGGGGAGTGGATGTACGGCAGTGACGCACGTGGGTGGCGTGGGGCGGTGGTGGGGGTGCTCGTGGCCTCCGCCGTGCTCGGGGGGTGTTCCTCGGGGGGCGGCGACAACGGCGGCGACGACCCGAAGCCGCACGGCACCGGCACGGCGGTCGGGCAACGGCCCAAGGACCACGACCCGTACTGGGTCAACCCGCGCGGTACGGCGGCCACCGCGCTCGCCGGGTACCGCGCGGACGGCAAGGAGGCCGAGGCGCGGCTCGTCGAGCGCATCGCGCGCGAGCCGGTCGGCCAGTGGCTCACCCCGGAGGGGGCCCAGGAGGAGGCGCGCGGCTTCACGGAGGCCGCCGCGCGGGCGGACCGTACCGCCCTCCTCGTCCTCTACAACATCCCGCACCGCGACTGCGGCCAGTACTCGGGCGGCGGCGCGGCGGACGGGGACGCGTACCGCGCCTGGATCGACAAGGTCGCGGCGGGCATTGGCGACGGGCCCGCGACCGTCGTGCTCGAACCCGACGCGCTGCTGCACCTCGTGGACGGCTGCACCCCCGACGCGTTCCACGAGGAGCGGTACGACCTCCTCAAGGGCGCCATCGAGAAGCTCGGCGCGCTCCCGCACACCACCGTCTACCTCGACGCGGGCAATCCGGGCTGGCAGCGGCCCGAAGCGCTCGCCGAGCCGTTGGAGCGCGCCGGGATCGGCGCGGCCGACGGCTTCGCCGTCAACGTCTCCAACTTCGAGACGACGGAACGGAGCATCGCGTACGGCAAGGAGCTGTCCGGCCTCGTCGGTGGCAAGCACTTCGTCGTCGACACCAGCCGCAACGGCAACGGGCCCTTCACGCAAGGCGATCCGGGCGAGCGGTGGTGCAATCCGCCGGGGCGGGCGCTCGGTGAGCCGCCGACGACGAAGACGGCCGATCCGCTCGTGGACGCCTACCTGTGGGTGAAGCGGCCGGGGGAGTCGGACGGCACGTGCAAGGGCGGCCCCAAGGCGGGTCAGTGGTGGGGCACTTACGCCCTCGACCTCGCGAAGGGCGAGTGAGAACGGCTGGGAACGGGCGAGCTGGGCCGGGGTCCCGCCGGACCCCGGCCCAACTCACCCTCCCTCCAAGCTACTTCACTTCGACCCAGCGGGCCTTGCTCGGTGTCCCCTGGTCGTCCGTGACGAAGAGCATGTACCAGCCGCTCGGCACCAGATTCCGGTTCTCCGGGATCGTCACCTCGACGCCGCTCGCACTGCGTCTCACGTCGAGTGCCACCGAGCGCTGGTCGACGTCCGTCACGTGCGTCGAGGCGCTCGGGCGGATGAGGCGCGCGGTGCGGATCGAGGCCGCGTGCTTGCTCGGGTACGTCGCCGTCTCCCCGCGCGAGACGGCGGCCGGGCCCTTGCCGAGGCTCGGCCGCGCGCCCCGGTAGAGGTACGGCGGCGTGTAGATCTCCAGGCGCTGCTCGAAGGTGCCCGGCTTGCTGTTCGCCTTGTCCGCGTAGAGCGAGTCGGAGCCGAAGAAGAGCACGCGTCCGTCGGGGAGCAGGAGCGAGCCGGAGTGGTAGTTGCGGCCCACCTGGGGGTCGGCGACGCGGCGGAGGGTGTTCGTCCTCGTGTCGTACAGGCGCGCCTGGTGGATGTTGGAGTCGCCGCGCCCCCGGTAGTCCTCGGAGCCGCCCGAGACAAGCACGCTGTCGTCGGGCAGGACGGAGGTCTGCGGGTAGCGGGTGCCCTTCTCCAGCGAAGGCCCGTCGTGGAAACGGGGATGGGGGCTCTTGAGGTCGATGAGCCGGGTCTTCCTGCTCGATTTCGCGGACTCGCCGACGCCCCCGCCGCCGATCACGAGGTACTTCTCGTCCTGCGCGGGCGGCAGCAGTACGGTGCCCGAGGTCTCCATGCGGTCGGGGTCACTGAGCCCGCCGAGCGTGTCGAAGCGGTTCGAGGCCAGGTCCCAGATCCCGGGCTCGCGCCCCTCGTCGGCGGGCCCGTACCCGGCGTTGGAGCCCGAGTAGAAGAGCCGGCCGTCCTGGAGCGGGAAGACCGCCGGGTACGTCGGGAACTGCCGTTGCTTCTTCGTGTACGTCCACGTGCGGGTCTTCGGGTCGAAGATCTCGTTCTTGCCGGGGACGAGCTGGCCGATGTCGTCGAGCCCGGACAGGGAGAGGACCCTGCCGTCCGAGAGGGTCGTCAGGGTCGGGTACCAGCGGGCCTCGTGCATCGGGTCGACCTTGATGTACTTCTCGGCGACCGGGTCGAACTCGAAGGCGTCGTCGATGCCCTGGAAGTCCTTCTTGTCGAGCGCGAGCTTCTCGGCGATCCCGTACACGTTGTGCCGGTCGGCGCCCTTGAGCCCCGCGACGCGGTAGTTGTCCTGCGCGCCCGTCTCGTACTTCCTGCCCTCCTTCTCGGCCTCGACGTAGATGCGGTCGAGACCCGGCTCCGTGCGCAGGAACTTCCCCGTCTTCTTGTCGAAGACCTTCTTCGCCCGCTCGACGACCGCCGGGTCCTTCGCGACGAACGTCTTGCCGGTCTTCTTGCCGGTGAACTTCGTGCCCGCCTTGATGGTCTTCGGCGCGTCCGGGTCCTCGTTGTGGACGATCATGAGGCCACCGGCCTTCTTCACGTCGCCCTTGAGCTTCTCGTACCGCTTGGTGCCTCCGGCGACGAGGAGGTTGCCGTTGCCGAGCTGGGTGTGCCCGGTGCAGAAGAGGTCGTCGGGGGTCGGGACCTTCTTGATCGTGTTGGTCTCGGGGTCCCAGATACGCGTGTCGTACTTCTTCGCGTCGAAGTTGTCCTGGTTGTTCCCCGAACCGGCGATGAGCAGCACCTTGCCGGTGCGCAGGAGCGCGGCGTGGATCGTGTTCTGCCGGTACTCCTTCGGGAAGTTCAGGATGTCCCAGTGCCCGTTGCGCTCCTTGTACTCGGGTCTGTTGATCTTGTAGTGGTGATACCGCTCGGAGCCGAAGCGGTACATCGCTGGCGCGTTCATCCCCGCGACCGCGATCACGACGACGGCCCCGACCCCGACCCGGCGCATACGGCGCAGCTTGGCGCGGTCCGTCATGCCTCACGCCCCCCGATCCGCACGGCCTCGCCGTCGTCGTCCGCGACGGCCCACGAGGGCCGCGGGTCACGGCCGGAACCCCTGGGCTGACCGGGAACGGCGGCGGGCGGGACGACCGCGGTGGGCGGGGCGACGGTGGCGGGCGGTGGTACGGGTCCGGGGGCGCCCTCCCCGCGCGCGGCGCCACTCTCCCGTACCGCCCCGGCCCCCGCTCCCTCGTGCCGCAGCGACCACCGCCACAGCAGGATCGGCGCCGCCGTGATGAGCAGCGCGAGCGAGGCCCAGACGATCATCGCCGGGTGGTGGTGGCCGAGCGCGAAGGAGGCCGCGAGCGAGCCGCCGAAGACCGCGAGGAAGAAGAGGTGGACGCGGAAGGTCCCGAAGAGCGTGTCCGGGCTCGCCGAGTCGCCCTTCGGCGTCACGACGAAGCGGCTCTTGCGGCGCAGCACCGCGTCCATGAGCGAACGCGCGTACAGCGGCGCCGACATGGCGGACATCGCCATGCCCGCGACCCCGCCGGAACCCTCCGGCTCGTGCGGCGAGACGTTGTGCCGCCGGTTCCAGATGTACAGGCCGATCTGGAGCGCGGACGCGTTGCCGTAGAGCATGAGCCAGACGGACGGGTCGATGTTGACGCCCGAGGCTCCCAGCCCGAGGAACAGCGCGCAGGACAGCGCGGCCAGAATCCAGTTGAGCGCGGACATCGGGTAGAAGATGACCATCATCGTGTAGTTGAAGAAGCGCCCCAACGGCAACGTGAACGGGGCCTTCCAGAACTGCTTGAGCAGCGTCTCGTACGTCCCGCGCGACCACCGCAGTTGCTGCGTGAAGAAGTCCGTCCAGGCCGCCGGGCCCTCGCCGACCGCCAGCACGTCGGGCGTGTAGACGGACCTCCACTTGCGGCCGGTGCGCGGGTTGCGGGCGCGGTGCATCTCGAAGCCCGTCGCCATGTCCTCGGTGATCGAGTCGTACAGGCCGCCGATCTGGCGAAGTGCCGCGATCCGTACGGCGTTCGACGTGCCGACGAACATGGGGGCGCCGTAGGCGTTGCCCGCGCGCTGGATGAGCGCGTGGAAGAGGAACTGCTGCGATTCGGCGGCCTTGGTCACGAAGCTGTCGTAATTGCCGTAGACCTGCGGGCCGATGACGAAGCCGACGTCCGGGTCGCGGAAGTAACCGAGCATCCGTTCCAGGTAGTTGGGGAGCGGGACGTGGTCGGTGTCGACGGAGGCGAAGTAGTCGTAGTCGTCGCCGTGCGCGTCGAGCCAGGCGTTGTAGTTGCCGTGCTTCGTCTTCGCGCGGTGCGGGCCCTTCGGCTGGTTCCAGCGTGCGACGCCCTTGCGGGAGAAGTGCTTCACGCCGAGCCGCGCGCACACCTCGCGCACCTCGGGGTCGTCGCCCTCGTCGAGGAGCCACACGTGCAGGACGCCCCGGTGCCGGATGCGCACCGCCGCCTCCAGCGTCCGCGTCACCATCTCCAGCGGCTCCTTGCCGGGCACGAAGGAGGTCAGGAAGGCGACGCGCGTCCCGGTCTCGGGGACGACGGGCACCGGGTCGCGGGCGACGAGGGTCGC
The DNA here is from genome assembly GCF_010548245.1 of Streptomyces sp. SID11385. Taxonomy (GTDB): domain Bacteria; phylum Actinomycetota; class Actinomycetes; order Streptomycetales; family Streptomycetaceae; genus Streptomyces. The sequence continues at coordinate 1,217 of NZ_JAAGLR010000317.1, read as the reverse complement.
GTGCGCGTTGGAGAGCACGTTGAGGCAGCGGAACAGCTCGATGAGCCCGATCGCGACGAGCATCACGCCGTCGAGGACCGGCAGGAAGTCGTACGCGGGGTAGTCGCGCTCCGTCCAGTGCGCGGGCTGGAGCAGCCACAGGAGCAGCCCGACCGAGAGCACGGGCGCGGCGCAGAGCAGCAGCGCGGCCCGCACCCGGTGGGTCTCCTGGCCGAGGAGGCTGCGGTAGCGGACGCGGTAGGGGCGGGACGGATCGGGTTCGGTGAGCGGTCCGGCGAGCCGGCTGTGGTGCTCGTAGTCGTAGCGGGGCAGCTTGCCGCGCAGTCCGCGGAAGGTGCCGGTCCTGGTCTGCTCCACTCTGAGCTGCGTCGTGCGCGCCGGATCGTCGCCGGTCGGCGTCATGAGTCATTCCCCCCGCACGCGGCCGCCGGGCCGCGTGGTCTCGTTCTTCCTCGCCCGCCGCGGCCCCCTCCGGCCGCCCCGCGGGCGCGTGCTGTCGTCGGCCGGCTCGGCCGGACGGGCTTCGCGAGCCGCTTCCGGCACGACAAAGGATGTTTTTTCCGGCGCGACGGCGGCGCGCGCTGCCCCTCCCGGCATGGCCCCCGTTCGTCCCGCGCCCCCCGCGACGACTCGAAAAGAGTTCTACGCCACCGGCCATGATCGCAAGGGCGAAACAATGTGTTTACCGTGCATATCCGCCAATCGGTACAACTGAACGGTTGACCGTCCGAACGGGTGTATGAGGGGCACGGGATCTGGGGGATCGGAGTGCGGAAGGAGGTGGGGGTGCGCGCGGGGGCGCGCGGGCGGCGCGGGCGCGCGCCTTCGGCTCAGCCGACGCAAAAGAGAAGCCCCCCGATTGCTCGGGGGGCTTCTCTCTGTCGGTGCGCCGCCAGGGACTCGAACCCCGGACCCGCTGATTAAGAGTCAGCTGCTCTAACCAACTGAGCTAGCGGCGCCTGCTGACGTCGGGAACTTTACCCGATCCCCAGGGGTGCTCCCAAACCGCGGGGAGCGGGCTGCCACGCGCCCGTGACCGGGGGCGATGCGGCATTCGAGTCGTCAACATGCGGGCCCGCCGCGGGGTTGGGAAACTGACGTCTGTACATATTTCCCCCGCTTTGTCCCAGAGGGTGTGACGTGAATCTCATCGCCGGTCCGGTCTTCGAGGAGTTCCAGCCAGGCGCGGCCTGCCCGTGCCCCGGGTGCGCCGCCGA
>NZ_JAAGLR010000288.1 GCF_010548245.1 Streptomyces sp. SID11385 | reverse complement strand
TGCGCGGCGCGAAGCGGCCCGGGGGCAGGTGCTGGAGCCCGCTCGCCTCGGCCATCTCGACGACGGCGGTGTCCGCGCGCAGGGCGAAGGCTGCGGTACGGGGCTCGCCGAGCGGTCCCGTCACAGCCGCCTCGTGCCGCGTGAACCCGGCGGCGACGGCGGCGGCGACCGTGCCGTCGCCCCCGTCCGCGACCGGCAGCGCCTCGACGACGAGCCCGGGCCGCACGGACCGCAGCCCGGCTCCCACCCGCGCGGCCACCTCGACGGCGGTGAGCGAGCCCTTGAACTTGTCGGCGGCGATCAGCACCCTCGTCGGGCGCCCCTGCTCCTCGGTCACGACACTCCTTCGCGCGGTTCGTTCCGTACGCGCCGCCGTGCCTCGCCGGTCGCGCACACCTCGGCGACCCTAACGGGCGGCGGGCACGGAAGCGCGGGCGCGTCCGGGAAGTGGGCGCTAGGCTCGGTGACTGTGAGTCAGAGTGAAGTGGACAGCGAGTACAGCGACTACATCGCGGGCCTGCCCCGCGTGCTCGCGGCGGCGGCGACGCTCTTCCGGGACGCGGAGGGTCGGGTGCTGCTCGTCGAGCCCAACTACCGGCCCGGGTGGGGCGTCCCGGGCGGGACGGTGGAGTCGGACACGGGCGAGTCGCCGCGCGAGGGGGCGCGCCGCGAGACGCTGGAGGAGATCGGCCTCGACCTGCCGCTCGGGCGGCTCCTCGCGGTCGACTGGGCACGCGGCCCCGGGCGCCCGCCGATCGTCATGCACCTGTACGACGGCGGCGTGCTGACCGAGCGCCACCTCGGCGCGATCCGGCTCCAGGAGTCCGAGCTGCTCTCGTGGCGCATGGTGCCGCGCACGCGCCTCGCCGAGTTCCTCCCCGCACCGCTGGCGGCCCGCGTCACGGCGGCACTCGACGTACTCGACCGCGGGGAGGGGACGGTGGAACTGGTGGACGGTGTGCTGCCGGGCGGGACGGAGGGCTGAGCGAGCGCCCGGACGGCGGAGCGCCCGCGGGCAGCGCGCCACAACTTGCCTTGCCGGGGGGCCGCAGTCGGCCTGCTGCGTTCGCTCGGCTACGTGGTGAGCGTGCCGACCGTGCACGCGGCGGTGCGCGAGGGCCTGCTCCGAGCCGGAGGGCCGACTCCCGGACTGCTGCGGGTGGACGCGGTCGCAGGTATTGAGGACGCTCACGGGCTCGGGGCCTCAGGGCCTCAGGCGTGGACGATCGCCCGCAGTTCCTTCTCCGCGTCGCGCAGCAGCGTCTCGTAGGCGGCCGACTCGTCGGCGGCCCACCGCTCGCCCGCGACCCGCACGATCGCCATGGCCGCGTCGGTGGCGAGGCGGGCGGCCGCCGGGGGGTGCCCGCGGTCCTCCAGTGCCTTCTTGAGCGCCGCGGACATGGAGGCCGTCTTGATCAGTTCGCGTTCGCGCAGGGGCGGGCTGGCCGCGATGACGGCGGCGCGGGCGCGCAGGAACTCGCGCGGCCGGAAGACCTCGGGGGCCTTCGAGAAGGCGCGCAGGAGGGTGTCGAGCGGGGCGGTGCCTTCGGGGATCTCGGCGACCGCCGCGACGAGCAGTTCCTCCAGCTCCCGGCCGCCGCCGAACAGCGCCTCCCGCTTGTCCGTGTACCAGCGGTAGAAGGACCGCTCCGTCAGCCCCGCGCGGCGGGCGATCTGCGCGACCGTCGTGCGGTCGTAGCCCTGCTCCGTGAAGAGGTCGAGCGCCGCTCGTTCGAGCCGCCCGCGCGTATTGCCTTCCCAACGTGCCATGGGGCCAGTGTAGGGAGAAACCCGAGTGACAGCAGATGCTGTCGTCACTTTGCTACGGTGGAGTGACGACAGCACCTGCTGTCACTTCGGCGCACCACCGGGAGATCCTCATGCGTACTCTGCGCTTCCACACGCACGGACCCGCACTCGACGTGATCCGGCTCGAAGAGGCCCCCGTGCCCGAGCCGGGGCCCGCGCAGATCCGCGTGGCTGTGACAATGTGCGGCCTGACACCGGCCGACTGGGCGCTCGCCCGTGGTCTCTTCGCCGGGGAGCTGCCGCGCGGAATCGGCCTGGAGGTCGCGGGCACCGTCGACGCCCTCGGCGCGGACGTGAGCGGCGTCGCGGTGGGCGACGAGGTCTTCGGGCCCGTGCCCTTCACCGGACCGAGCGCGGGAGCGGCGGACCACGCCCTCCTGGACGTGTGGTTCCCGCGCCCGGAGAAGCTCGACCCGGCCGAGGCCGCCGCGCTCCCCATGGCCGTCGAGACCGCACACCGGGGCCTCGCGGGGCTCGGCGTCACGGCGGACACCGCGCCGGGGCTGACCGTCCTGGTGCACGGCGCCGGTTCGACCGTCGGCCACGCCGCCGTACAGATCGCGCTCCACCAGGGCGCGCGCGTCCTCGCGACCGCCGGGGAGAGGCGCGCGGAGGAGCTGCGCGGGCTGGGCGCGGAGGTCACCCCGTACGGCGAGGGCATGGCGGCCCGGGTACGGGAACTGGCCGGCGGCGACGTGGACCTGGCCATCGACGCGGCGCCGCCCAGCGGCGGGCTGCCGGAGCTGATCCGTACCGTCGCGGCGCCGCGCGACGTCATGACGATGAGCGACTTCGCGGCGGCGGAGGAGCTGGGCGTGCGCTACCAGTTCGGCGAGGAGGGCAACGCGTACCACCACCACGCCCTGCCGGTGTACGCGCGGCGGGCGGCCGAGGGGCGCTTCACGGTCCCGCTCGCGGGCGTCCACCCGCTGGAGGACTGGCGCACGGCGGCTGAGCGGAGCCTCTCCGGGAGGGCGGGCGGCAAGCTCGTGCTGCGGGTGCGGTGAGACGGGCGGAGACGGGGGAGGCGGGGCGGGTGCGGTGGGCGAGCGCTTGCGGTGGGACGGGGCGCGTGCGGTGACGCGGGGCGGCTCCGTCTCCGCCGTGGCGCGCTCGGACGGGGCCCCGGCCCTCCTCGCACCGCCCCCACCCCACCGCCCGGTCCGGCTCCGTCCGGGCCGACACCGTCGCCCAGGGCGCCGGACGCCGCCGGCCAGGGTGCCGAGCGCCGCCGGTCAGGACAGCGCGAACAGCGTGTCCGCGCCTGCCTGTCCGCTGCCCGGCGCCCCCGTCCGCCCCCGCTCGAAGGCGAGCAGCGCCTTCTTCTTCTCCACTCCGCCCGCGTAGCCCGTCAGGCTGCCGTTCGCGCCGACGACGCGGTGGCAGGGGACGACGATGCTGATCGGGTTGCGGCCGTTGGCGAGGCCCACGGCGCGGGAGGCGCTGGGCTTGCCGAGGGCGGCGGCGAGCTGTCCGTAGCTGCGGGTCTCGCCGTACGGGATGCGGACGAGCGCGTCCCAGACGGTGCGCTGGAAGGGCGTGCCCTCCTGGTGCAGCGGCAGGTCGAAGGTCGTCAGCTCGCCCGCGAAGTAGGCGCCGAGCTGGTCGAGCGCCCGGGCGAAGGGGCGCTCGTCGCGCTCGCCGAAGGTCTCCTCGGCGGGGCGGTGGCGGTGCCGCGGCAGGTAGAGGCCGCTGAGCAGGCCGTCCGTGGCGACAAGGGTGAGGGTGCCGTAGGGGCTGTCGGTCAGGGTGTGTACGCGGTGCACGGAGAACACGTCCTCGGGGTCAGGCGGTGGGCATGAGGTTGATGGGGTGCGTGGACGTCGCCCACAGGTACTGCGTCGCGTAGGCGCGCCAGGGGCGCCAGGCGGCGGCGCGGCGGGTGAGGGCCGCGGGGGTCGCGGGCAGGCCGAGGGCCTCGGCGGCCTGGCGGACGCCGAGGTCGGTGACGG
>NZ_JAAGLR010000257.1 GCF_010548245.1 Streptomyces sp. SID11385 | reverse complement strand
GCAGCGGCTGAGCGGCCGGCTCGACCTGTCGGGGCCGCAGGGCGAGCGCTTGCGCGCCGCGGTGGTCGCGGTGCACCGCATCTGCCCCGACTTCCACCCGGTCCAACTGCTGCGCCAGGGCGGCCACTCGGTGCTCCTCGCGGGCACGACGGGGCGGGCGACCGTGGTCGCGAAGTGTTTACTGGACCGTTCGCCGGTGTGGTCGGGCCGCATCCGGCAGGAGATAGCCGCGTACCGCTCCTTCGTACGGCAGCGCCCGCCGGTGCGGGTGCCGCGCCTGGTGGCGGCCGACCCGGACCAGGGGGTCCTGGTCGTGGAGCGGATGCCCGGCCGCCCGGCGGCGCTTCAGCGTCACCCGGCGCACGCTCCGGCGCGCGCGGACCTGCGGGCCGCGCTCGCGGCGGTCACCCGGGTCAACTCCTGGCGTCCCGCGGCCGGTACGTTCGACACACCCCTGGACTACGGGACGCGCCTTGCCCGCTTCCACGAGCTGGGGATGCTGACGGACCGTGACCTCGACGACCTCCAGAAGCTGTTGCACGGGGTCGCGGGCGGCGCCGGGCGGAGCGGGATGTGGCAGTTCAACCACGGGGACGCGCTCCTGTCGAACGTGCTGCTCTCGCCCGCGGGCCCGGTGCTGCTCGACTGGGACCGGGCGGGCTGGTACCTGCCGGGGTACGACCTGGCGACGCTGTGGTCGGTGATCGGGGACGCGCCCGAGGTGCGGCGGCAGATCGCCCAGCTCGCGCAGGCGGCGGGCCCGGCGGCGCGGGACGCCTTCCTGGTGAACCTGATGCTCGTCCTCACCCGGGAGATCCGTACGTACGAGAGCGCGGTGCAGCGCACGATGCACGAGGCCGCCCCGGCCGCCGTTCCCGGGGTGCCGGCCTCCGGCGAGGAGCAGCGGCTGCTCCTGCGGCGGCTGCACGACGACTGCGCCACGGCGCGGCGGGCGGTGCGCGCGGCGGTCGGTACCCGCTGAACGGCCCCGCCCGGCACGGGTGGCCCGCGGCACCGTCCGGCCGCGGGCCCCGGGGACCGGTACGGGACGGAACGCGCCCCTGGCGGCGAAACGTTTCCTCAGCGTCCGCGACCGAAGGGGTGGAATTCCCCGGCCGCCGGTGGCGTCCCGCGGCACGTACTGCCGGGGCTGGTGGGGAGGGCGCGGGGTGTCGCCGCTGGCAGCGCGGCGGACGGCCCCGCACCCTCCATTGGTCCACTCCTGTGGTGCTGCCGCAACCGGGGCCTGACATGGGAAATCCCTCGCGCGGAGCATGATTGACGGATCGTCGGGGAGCGGGTACCACTGGCACGTCCGGTCACGAGACTCCAGCGCGTCCACTCCCCCAGGAGGCTGCTTTGCGAGGAATTTCCCCTGCCCGTCCCAGACGCCGGACGGCGGCGGTCGCTCTGGCCTCCTCCGCCCTGCTCCTGCCGCTCCTCGCCGCGACGCCCGCCGGGGCCGCGCAGACCGCGCGGGCCTCCTCCGGCCGGGACACCGGGCGGCTCCAGGACGCCTTCGCCGCCGCCTCGGCCACGTACCACGTCCCGGGCGAGGTCCTCCTCGGCGTCTCCTACCTCCAGTCGCGGTGGGACGAGCACGGTGGCGCGCCGAGTGTCAGCGGCGGGTACGGGCCGATGCACCTGACGGACGCGCGGACGGCGCTCACCGGGGTCGTGGCGCACCCGCACGGCGAGGGCGCCGAGGACCCCCGCGGCGACACGAGCCGCCCCCTCGGTCTGACCGCGCACCGTACGGACACACGCACCGGCGAGGTCCCCGCGCGCCTGGAGACGCTGCCGAAGGCGGCTGCCCTCACCGGCATCGACGCGGAGAAGCTGCGCGAGGACGCGGCGGCGAACGTCGCGGGCGGCGCGGCGCTCCTGGCGGCCGCCCAGCGCGCGCAGGGCCGGGCGCTGAGCCAGGACCCGGCCGACTGGTTCGGCGCGGTCGCGGCGTTCTCGGGCGCCGAGGACAGCGCGGGCGCGGCCTCGTACGCCGAGGACGTCTTCGCGGTGATCCGCGACGGGCAGCGGCGCACGACGGACGCGGGGCAGTCGGTCGCGCTCCCCGCGGACGCGCGCGCCAAGGCCCAGCCGGGGCAGTTGCGCGCCATGGGCCTGAAGAAGACGGACACGGGGCCGACGGAGTGCCCGCCGACGGTGGCCTGCGAGTGGGTGCCGGCCCCGTACGAGGAGTACGGGGACGGCGACTACGGCAACCACGACCTCGCCGACCGGCCGCACGACCAGTCCGTCGACTCGATCGTCATCCACGACACCGAGGAGACCTGGGACAAGACGCTCGACCTCGTCCAAGACCCCACGTACCTGGCGTGGCACTACACGATCCGCTCCACGGACGGGCTGATCGCGCAGCACTTCCCGACGAAGGACGTCGGCTGGCACGCGGGCAACTGGTACGTGAACGCGAAGTCGATCGGCATCGAGCACGAGGGGTTCCTCACCGCTCCCGACGCCTGGTTCTCGGAATCGATGTACCGGTCCTCGGCGCGGCTCGTGAAGTACCTCGCGAAGAAGTACGACATCCCGCTCGACCGGCAGCACATCCTCGGCCACGACAACGTGCCCGCGACGACGACGTCGGGCATCCCCGCGATGCACACCGACCCGGGTCCGTACTGGGACTGGTCGCACTACTTCGCGCTGCTCGGCAAGCCGGTGCGCGCCACGGCGCTGCCGTGGTCGGACGTCGTGACGATCGCGCCGAGGTACGAGGCCAACAAGCCCGCGTACACGGGGTGTTCGGCGGACGATCCGGCGGCGGCGTGCCCGAGCCACGGGTCGAGCGAGCTGTGGCTGCGGCAGTCGCCCTCGGACGACGCGCCGCTCGTGAAGGACATCGGCCTGTACCCGAAGGGCGAGGAGACGACGACCGGGGTCAACGACGTCGGCGCGCGCGTCTCCAGCGGCCAGCAGTACGTCGTCGCCGAGCGGCGCGGCTCCTGGGTGGCGCTCTGGTACAACGGGCAGAAGGGGTGGCTCAAGAACTCGCTGCTCAAGCCGGTCGCCGTACCCTCGCGGGGGCTCGTGGTGACGCCGAAGAAGGGGCGCGCGGACGTGCCGGTGTACGGGCGGGCCTACCCGGAGGCCTCGGCCTACCCGGCGAACATCACGCCGCAGGCGCTCTCCCCGTTCTCGTACAAGCTCCTCGCGGGGCAGCGGTACGTGGCGGGCGGGAAGGTGCACGGCGAGTACTTCTACTCGCCCACCTTCGACACGACGGACCACAAGGTGGTGCGCGGGGAGAACGAGTACTACGAGATCCAGTTCGGGCACCGGGTGGCGTACGTGAACGCCGATGACGTGACGGTGTCGCGGGTGCGCTGAGGTCCGCGGTGGAGGGGGCCGGTCCTTTCGCGGGGGCCGGCCCCTTCGCGTGCGTCCCGGTGCTGGTCGGGCCCGCGACCGTCGGGAGGGTGGTGGTGCCGGCGGTCGGCCCGTGCGAGGACGGGGGTCCGCGAGGGAGCGCGGACGCTCAAGCCGGTGGGCAGCGCATTCCGGACAGCGGGAGGGGCCGTCCGGGTGGGTGCCGGGGGTGCGCGGGAGGCTCGGTCAGCCCTGCTGGAACAACGCGGCGGGCAGCGGCTTCAGGAGCGCGTAGAGGTCGTCGGTGATGGGCCGGTCCCAGGCGGCGATGGTGACGAGCACGTTGTCGCTGCGGTCGAACTGGACGCAGGAGATGCGGCCCTCGGAGAGCTTGAGGCGGCGCACGATGAGGAGGTTGTCGCCCTGCATGACCGGCATGTCCTCGACGTCGACGACCTCGACGTCCTCGTCGTTCTCCAGCGCGAGCAGGAGCTGCGCGACCTCGAAGGGAACCTGTTTGTCGGCGAGTTCACGAGCGGGCGAGCCGGCCGGGAGGTTGCCGATGATCATGGCGGGTCCACGGCCGCCGAACAGGTCGTACTGGAGGAAGACCCCCTGACAACTGCCGTCCTGGGCGGGCAGCAGCCCCGCGACGAGGTTCCCGGGCCAGTCCCCCGGGTCCATGGCCAGGACGTCGAAGTCGGGGCCCGCGGGCGTGGCGGGGGTACGGCGGCGGAGGAACGACATGCGGCCCATGGTACGTGTCCGGCTCCGGTCACGAGCGGGCACCCCTGCGTAACCGGGCCTCCGGGAGAGGGGGTGCGGGGGTGGCGGAAAAGGGGTGGTGGGACGGGCGCCGCGCGGGTGCGCGGAGTGGCGCGAGGGCCGCGTACGGGGACGGGCGGCCGGTGTCTCCCGGCCGCCCGTCCCCGTACCGCCCGGCGCGGGCCGGAACCCGCACCGGCCGTTTGCGTCCCGCGTCTCAGGCCGCCACGCCCTCCCCGCTCTCCGCCTCGTCCTGGGCGGTGAGCGGAACGACGGCGACGGGGGCCGCGGCGTGGAGGAGGACGGCCTGGGTGACGGAGCCGAGGATGCGGGCGGGCTGGAGGAGGCGGCGGCGGTGGCGGCCCACGACGACGAGTTCCGCGCCGTTCGACGCGGCGACGAGGTGCCCGGCTGCGTCGCCCGCGGCGACGGAGACGAGCGCCTCGACGCCCGGGTGGGCGGCGCGGTGCGGGTCGAGGTGGTCCTTGGCGAGGGTGAGGCACTCGGCCTCCGCGGCCTCCTGGTCCTCGACGGTGGGCGTGTAGTCGCCCACGGCGGTCCAGGCGAGCGCGGGCCAGGGGTAGGCGACGACGATGTGGACCGCCGCGCCGCGCCGTTCGGCCTCGGTGAACGCGAAGGCGAGCGTCGAGTCGTCCTTGAGGTCGACGGGCAGGCCCACGACGACGCGCGGCCCGTCGGGCACCTCGGTCGTCACGTCCTCCGGCACGGCGCGCCCCGGTCGCGGCACGACGACGACCGGGCAGGAGGCGTCCCGCGCGGCGGCCATCCCGTTGGAGCCGAGCAGGAGGCTGGCGAAGCCGCCGCGCCCGCGCGAGCCGAGGACGAGGAGCTGGGCGTCGGCACCCATCTCGGGCAGGACCGCGTCGGGCGCGCCCTCGACCGTGACGAACTCCAGGACGGGCAGTTTCCCGCCGCGCGCCTCCAGGTCCGCGCGCAGCCGGTCGAGCACCGGGTCGCCGACCTGTTCCGGCCCGGCGGCGAGCACCTCGGGCTGTGTCCAGGCCGCGTACTGGCGCACGTGCACGATCCGCAGCACCGCCTCGCGGAGCCGGGCGGCCTCGATCGCCCAGTCAAGGGCACGGAGGCTGTCCTCCGAGCCGTCCACGGCCGCTACCACCGGCAGCTCACTCATGATGTCCTCGTTCCCGGCGCCGCCGCTTTCACCTGGCGCCTCTTGAGCCCCTGCAACTCCAGCCTTCCCCGGTGGAGCGGGATGTGCCAGGGCCGAAAGACCCCATCGCTGGCATCATCTGTCAGCCTTTCTCCCCCCGCATCCGCGCGCCGCGCGCACCGGTGCGGCATATGCCGGGGTCAGTCGCCCCAGGGTCCGTGCGCCCGTTCGCGGGCGAGGTCGTGGGCGGGTCCGTCCGCCGGTTCGTCCCCGGGTACGGGTCCGTGCGCCGTGAGGAACGGCAGGACGTGGGCGAGGAAGGCGGTGGGGTCCGTGGCGTGGATGTGGTGCCCGGCAGGGACGGTGACGAGGCGGGCGCGTGGCAGGCGCCGGGCGAGCGCGGTGACGGTGGACTGGTCGACGACGCTCGTGGGGCCTCCCGCGAGGACGAGCGCGGGGACGTCCGCGCGGTCCATGCGCTCCCACCAGGCGGGGTCGGGGTGGTTGCGGGGGTGCTCGGTGGCGAGGACCATCCGCCAGTCGTAGCCGAGCGGCCCGGTGGGCCGCTCGGGCACGGGCCGGGGGGGGGTGGCGAGGGGCAGGGGCGCGGGGACGTCCTCCAGGACGAGACGGCGGATCAGTCCCGGATGCTCCTGGGCGAGGAGGCAGGCGATGATGCCGCCCAGCGAGTGCGCGACCAGGTCGACGCGCGTGAGCGAGAGCGCGGCGAGGAAGGCCCGTACGTCGTCGCGCAGGAGCGGGAAAGAGTACGTACCGGGGTACTCGCTCGCGCCGTGGCCGCGCGGGTCGAGCGCGAGGACGCGCCGGTGTGCCGCGAGGGGGCCGAGCACGGGTGCCCAGTCGGCGGAGGACTCGCCGCGCGCGGGCAGCAGGAGGAGCGGGGGCGCGTCGGCGGGACCGGTCTCGCGGTAGGCGAGGGTCAGGCCGTTCGCGCGGACGGTGCGCAGCGGGGGCGGGAAGACGGGGCTCGGGTCCATGGAGGCAGCCTGCCGCGCGCGGGCGCCGGGGCGGGGCGCTTTTCGCGGGGAGCGGAGCGCGGGGAGCGGAGCGCGGG
>NZ_JAAGLR010000220.1 GCF_010548245.1 Streptomyces sp. SID11385 | reverse complement strand
GACGCGGCGACCGCCGCCGTCTCGGCGCTCTCGGCCGCCGCGGGCGCCTGGGGCGTACGGGTGCACGAGGTACGGGCGAGCGCGGACGCCGTACGCGTCGCGCGCGCCGTCGAGGCCGCCCGGTGAGCGCCCGCACGGCGGCCGAGGAGGTCGAGCAGGCGAACGTCGCGTACTACGCGGCGATGGAGGCCGGCGACTTCGACGCCCTCGCCGGGCTGTGGCTGGACACGACGGACGACGTCAACGACGGGGACGGCTCCGACCTCGTGTGCGTGCACCCGGGGTGGCCGGTGCTCAGCGGGCGCGGCGAGGTGCTGCGCAGCTACGCGGTGATCATGGCGAACACCGAGTACATCCAGTTCTTCCTGACCGACGTCGCGGTCACGGTGCACGGCCAGACGGCGCTGCTGACCTGTACGGAGAACATCCTGTCGGGCGCCCCGGCCCCCGAGGACGAGGAGGGCCCGGGCCCGCTCCTGGGTCAGCTCGTCGTGGCGACGAACCTCTTCCGCCGCACGGCCGCGGGCTGGCGCCTGTGGTCGCACCACGCCTCGCCCGTCCTGACCAGGGACGACGACGAGGAGGAGGGCCCCGACGAGGAGTCCCGCGGACCGGGGGACGCGACGCCGGCCTGAACCGTACCGGACCTCGACGGCGGCCCGCTCCGGGCGAAAAATTCGCTCACTCCAAGGAGTGAGCGAATTTTTGACTTGGGCGGAGTTATCCACAGATTGCGCGGAGTGGTGCGGGGGGCGCCCGAAACCCTGGAAGACTTGATGTCGGGGAGCCCCCCTGGGAGGGCGGGGGCTGCGCTGAACTGCCCCGAGCACGCCCCCATGGCCCCCCAGGGCCCCAGGCCCCCCGGCCCCCGGCCCCCCAGCAGTCCCACTCCCACCGCACCGCAAGCCCACCCCCACCGCCCCCAAGCCCACCCCGCACCTCCACCCCACTCCTCGCCCGCCCCACCCCCACCCCCACCCTCACCCCCGCCGAATCCCCCCACCCCCCTTCCACGCCCCCTGTCAGCCCGCGCGGGTAGATTCGAATACGCCAGAAGCATTCGAACGCGGCCCCGCCGTGCCGGACGGCGCCGCCCGCGCCGTCCGGGGGAACCCCCGGGGACCGACGACCGCTGGAGTGAGTACGTGGATCGTGTCGCGCTGCGCGGCCTGCGCGCCCGGGGGCACCACGGTGTCTTCCCCGAGGAACGCGAGCAGGGCCAGACCTTCGTGATCGACCTGAGCCTCGGCCTGGACACGCGTCCCGCCGCGGCCGGGGACGACCTGGAGCGGACGGTGCACTACGGAGTGGTCGCCGAGGAGGTCGTCGCCGTCGTCGAGGGCGAACCGGTGGACCTCATCGAGACCCTCGCCGAGCGCATCGCGCACACCTGCCTGCGGCACGCCGCCGTGCGCGAGGTCGAGGTCGTCGTCCACAAACCCCAAGCACCCATCACGGTCCCCTTCGACGACGTGACCGTCACCATCACCCGGAGCCGAGCATGACCGCACGCGACCACGTCCACGGGGACCCCACCGTCCAGCCGGTGCCGGCGTCCGTCGTCGCCCAGGTGGACGCCGCCGACACCACGCTCTCCAACCCGCACCGCGCCGTCGTCGCCCTCGGCTCGAACCTCGGGAACCGTCTGGAGAACCTCCAGGGCGCGATCGACGCGCTGGAGGACACCCCCGGCCTGCGCGTCAAGGCCGTCTCGCCCGTCTACGAGACCGAGCCCTGGGGCGTCGAGCCGGGCAGCCAGCCCTCCTACTTCAACGCCGTCGTCTCCATCCGCACGACCCTGCCCCCCTCCTCCCTCCTGGAGCGCGCGCACGCGGTCGAGGAGGCGTTCCACCGCGAGCGCGCCGAGCGCTGGGGGCCGCGCACGCTCGACGTGGACATCGTCACGTACGCGGATGTCGTCTCGGACGACCCGGTGCTCACGCTGCCGCACCCGCGCGCCCACGAACGCGCCTTCGTCCTCGCGCCCTGGGCCGACATCGAGCCCGACGCGAGCCTGCCCGGCCGCGGCACGGTCGGTGACCTGCTCGCGGCGGTCGGCGACGAGGGCGTCACTCCCCGCCGGGACCTGGAACTGATCGTCCCCGAATAGCCGTTAGGGTCGGGAGGGGCGCTCGCGGACGGGCCACGGGGCCCGTGAGCGGACGAAGGGACGACAGACAGGTGCAGAAGCTCCGCCTCCGGGTGCTCGCCGGGATCTTCCTCGTGGCCGGGGTGCTCGCCTGGGCCGGGGCCAGGCTCTGGGACGCGTACGGTCAGCTGCCCTCCGTGCCCGTCGCCGCGCCCGTCGTCTTCTTCGCGCTCGCCGCGCTGCTCCTCGCCACGGCCCTGTCGATACGTTCCCGGCTCCGCGCCCAGCGCGAGCGCAGGCAGGGCGCCGAGGGCGTCAACCCGCTCCAGGCGGCGCGCGCCGTCGTCCTCGGCCAGGCGAGCGCCCTCGTCGCCGCCGTCGTCGCCGGGCTCTACGGCGGTACGGGCGTCTTCCTGCTGACGCGCCTCGACGACCCGGCCCGCCGCGAACAGGCCCTCTACGCCGGTCTCACGGTGCTCGCGGGCGCGGCCGTCGTCGCCGTCGCCTTCTTCCTGGAGCACGTCTGCAAGCTCCCCGAGGACCACGACGACGACACCCCGCACCCGGCGACCTGACCGGGCCGCGCCCAGCACCAACGGGTCGGCGCGCACAGCTCACCGCGAAAAGACCGGCGCGAACAACTCGGCGCGAACAGACCGCCGCGAACAGCTCAGCGCGCCGCGAACAGCTCAGCGCGCCGTGATCAGGCTCACCGCGCCATGATCAGGCTCATCGCCTCGGCGCGCGTCGCCGGGTCGCGCAGCTGTCCCCGTACGGCCGAGGTGAGTGTCTTCGCGCCGGGCTTGCGCACGCCCCGCATCGACATGCACAGGTGCTCGCACTCGATGACGACGATGACGCCGCGCGGCTCCAGTATCCGCATGAGCGCTTCGGCGACCTGCGTGGTGAGACGTTCCTGCACCTGGGGGCGGCGGGCGTAGACGTCGACGAGGCGGGCGAGCTTGGAGAGCCCGGTGATCTTGCCGTCCGAGGCGGGGATGTAGCCGACGTGGGCGACGCCGACGAAGGGCACAAGGTGGTGTTCGCAGGTGCTCTGCACCTCGATGTCCTTCACGAGGACCATCTCGTCGTGCCCGAGGTCGAAGGTCGTGGTGAGCACGTCCTCCGGCTCCTGCCACAGCCCGGCGAAGATCTCCTTGTAGGCGCGGGCGACCCGGCCCGGGGTCTCGCGCAGCCCCTCGCGGTCGGGGTCCTCGCCGACGGCGAGGAGGAGTTCGCGGACGGCGTTCTCGGCCCGCTTCTCGTCGAAGGCACCGATCGTGCCCTCGCCGTCCAGGGTCACCGGGTCGGTCATGTCTGCCTCGTTCCGTTGCCGTGCCGCCGCCCGGGGCCGGTGCCCGGATCTGGGGATACGGGAAAACCCGCCCCCTCCAGGCTAAAACCTGGTGGGGACGGGCTTCATTCCGGGCCCGGCCGGGGCTCGGCCCGGTCCGGCTCGCTCAGCTGTCGCCGCGGTCCTCCGGGGAGGACTCGGGCTGCTCGGCCTGCGGCGTCTTGTCGACGGAGACCTGGCTCGGCTGGGTGCCGTTGGCGCCCACGGCGCCATGGGCGCCGTGCGTGAGCTGGAGTTCCTTCGGCGAGAGCACCGGAGGCCTGGTCGAGGGCGTCCGGCGGGACGATCCGGTCCACGCCGGGCGGGCCGGGCGCTTCACGATCGGGGCGAAGATCTCGGCGATCTCCTCCTTGCCGAGCGTTTCCTTCTCCAGGAGTTCGAGGACCAGGTTGTCGAGGACGTCCCGGTTCTCGACGAGGATTTCCCACGCCTCGTTGTGCGCGGTCTCGATGAGCTTCTTGACCTCTTCGTCGACGAGCGCCGCGACCTCTTCCGAGTAGTCGCGCTGGTGGCCCATCTCACGGCCCAGGAAGGGCTCCGAGTTGTCGCCGCCGAACTTGATCGCGCCGAGCCGCTCGGTCATCCCGTACTGGGTGACCATGGCGCGAGCGGTGCCGGTGGCCTTCTCGATGTCGTTCGCCGCGCCGGTGGTCGGGTCGTGGAAGACGAGTTCCTCCGCGGCCCGGCCGCCCAGCATGTAGGCGAGCTGGTCGAGCATCTCGTTGCGCGTGGTCGAGTACTTGTCCTCGTCCGGGAGCACCATCGTGTAGCCGAGGGCGCGCCCGCGGGACAGGATGGTGATCTTGTGCACCGGGTCGGAGTTCGGGGAGGCCGCCGCGACCAGGGCGTGTCCGCCCTCGTGGTACGCGGTGATCTTCTTCTCCTTGTCCGACATGATGCGGGTGCGCTTCTGCGGGCCCGCGACGACGCGGTCGATGGCCTCGTCGAGCATGCTGTTGTCGATGAGCTTCTTGTCGCTGCGCGCGGTGAGGAGCGCGGCCTCGTTGAGCACGTTGGCGAGGTCGGCGCCGGTGAAGCCCGGGGTGCGCCGGGCGACGGCGGCGAGGTCGACGCCTTCGGCGACGGGCTTGCCCTGCACGTGCACCTTGAGGATTTCCAGCCGGCCCTGCATGTCGGGGCGGTCGACGGCGATCTGCCGGTCGAAGCGGCCCGGGCGCAGGAGCGCCGGGTCGAGGATGTCGGGCCGGTTCGTGGCGGCGATCAGGATGACGCCGCCCTTCACGTCGAAGCCGTCCATCTCGACGAGGAGCTGGTTGAGGGTCTGCTCGCGCTCGTCGTGGCCGCCGCCGAGGCCCGCGCCGCGGTGCCGGCCGACCGCGTCGATCTCGTCGACGAAGACGATCGCCGGGGCGTTCGCCTTGGCCTGCTCGAAGAGGTCGCGCACGCGGGAGGCACCGACACCGACGAACATCTCGACGAAGTCGGAGCCGGAGATCGAGTAGAACGGCACCCCGGCCTCACCGGCCACCGCGCGGGCGAGGAGGGTCTTGCCCGTGCCGGGAGGGCCGTAGAGCAGGACGCCCTTGGGGATCTTGGCGCCGACGGCCTGGAACTTCGCCGGTTCCTGGAGGAATTCCTTGATCTCCTGGAGTTCCTCGACGGCCTCGTCGGAGCCGGCGACGTCCGCGAAGGTCGTCTTCGGGGTGTCCTTCGTCAGGAGCTTCGCCTTGGACTTCCCGAACTGCATGACGCGGGAGCCGCCGCCCTGCATCTGGTTCATGAGGAACAGGAAGATGAGGACGATGACGATGATCGGCAGCAACGAGAAGAGGATGCTGAGGAACGGGCTCTGCTTCGACGGCTGGACGGTGTAGCCGTCGGGGATCTTGTTGTCCTGGTACTTGTCCTGGAGCTTGGCGGCGAGGTCGGTGCCCTGGTCACCGATGTAGCTCGCCTGGATCTTGCTGCTCCCCTTGACCTTCTGGTCCTTCTTCAGCTCGACCTTGATGATGTGGTCATCGCCGGTGCTGAGCTTGACCGCCTTCGCCTTGTCCTGGTCGATCGCCTTGACGACCTGACCGGTGTCCACCGTCTTGTAGCCGCCGGACGAACCGACGAACTGCATCAACACGACCACGGCGAGGACGGCCAGCACGATCCACATGACCGGCCCACGGAAGTATCGCTTCACGTCCATCCACACGGAGCGGGATGCGCCCCGTCCCTCCTGCCATAGTGAGTGAGATAAAGACTGTTCTTCGGACGGTACCCCAGCATTGTCACCCGAAGACGCAGGGGAGTGCTGGGGAACCTGGTTACGCCTCGTCCAACGGAGGAGGAGGCGTACGGGTTCCCGGGGCGGCCCGCGGAGTGTGACGCGCCCTCGGCCGGGCGCTCCCGCGCGGGCCCCGGTGACCCGTGCGCGCGGCGCCGCCGTGCGGGCGCGGGGGTGTCAGCCTCCGTAGACGTGGGGTGCGAGGGTGCCGACGAAGGGCAGGTTGCGGTACTTCTCCGCGTAGTCGAGCCCGTAGCCGACGACGAACTCGTTGGGGATGTCGAAGCCCGTCCACTTCACGTCGATCGCGACCTTCGCGGCATCGGGCTTGCGCAGCAGCGTGCACACCTCCAGCGAGGCGGGCTCGCGCGAGCCGAGGTTGGTGAGCAGCCACGACAGGGTGAGCCCGGAGTCGATGATGTCCTCGACGATCAGGACGTGGCGGCCCTTGATGTCGGTGTCGAGGTCCTTGAGGATGCGCACCACGCCGGAGGACTGGGTGCCCGCCCCGTAGGACGAGACGGCCATCCAGTCCATCGTGGCCGGGGTGGACAGGGTGCGGGCGAGGTCGGCCATGACCATCACCGCGCCCTTGAGGACTCCGACCAGGAGGAGGTCCTTGCCCGCGTACTCCGCGTCGATCTTGGCGGCCAGCTCGGCGAGCTTCGCGTCGATCTCTTCCTTGGTGAGGAGGACCGACTGGAGGTCGGAGCCCATGTCTTTCGCGTCCACGCGCATCACTTTCGTCTGTCGTACCGGGGGCGGCGGCGCGCCCGCCCGTGGGCGCGTGCCTCAGCCTTGCCGGATGACCAGTCTGCCACCTAGCCGCCTGGCCTCGACCTTCCCGGGGAGGTTGAGGGCCCGCTGCCCGCGCCAGGCGGTGATGAGGCGGTCCACCTCCTCGATGTGCGCGGCGAAGAGCGCTCCGCCGGGGGCGCCCGCGTCGAGGAGCGCGGAGCGCAGGACGCGGCGGCGGACGGCGGCGGGCAGCGCGTAGAGCCCGGCGCAGTCGAGTGCGCCGTGTGCGTCGCGGACGGTCCCGGCGGCGCGGGCGGCCCAGGCGTCGAGTGCGTCGGCGTCGTCGCGGGAGAGCTGGGCGGTACGGGCGAGGGCTTCGACGACGCCCTTGCCGAGGGACTTCTCCAGCGCGGGCAGGCCCTCGTGGCGCAGCCGGGAGCGGGTGTAGGCGGGGTCGGTGTTGTGCGGGTCGTCCCACACGGGCAGCGACTGGACCATGCACGCCTTGCGGGCCGTCTGCCGGTCGATGCGCAGGAAGGGACGGCGGTAGCGGCCGCCGGGCCCGGAGGTCTCGGCCATGCCGGACAGGGAGCGGGTGCCGGAGCCGCGGGCGAGGCCGAGGAGGACGGTCTCGGCCTGGTCGTCGCGGGTGTGGCCGAGGAGGATCGCGGCGGCGCCGTGCCGTTCGGCGACGGCGTCGAGTGCCGCGTACCTGGCCTCGCGGGCGGCGGCCTCGGGTCCGCCGGCGCGGCCCACGTCGACGGCGACGGCCTCGACGGGGGTCAGCCGCAGGGCGGTG
>NZ_JAAGLR010000189.1 GCF_010548245.1 Streptomyces sp. SID11385 | reverse complement strand
ACGCCGGACCGGCGCCCGGCGTGGCCGGGCGCGCGGGGATTACGCGCCGGTGCGGTCGGTGCGCGCTCCCGCGGTGCCGTCTCAGCCCTTCGCGACGAAGACGTGCGAGGCGATCTCCGTGTCCAGCTCGGCGGCCTCGCCGCCGCTGCCGACGAGAACGCCGCCCGCCGCGCGCGTCACGCTCACCACGGCGCCCGGCTGGACGCCCGCGCGACGCAGCGTGTACATGAGCTGCGCATCGGTCTGAATGGGCTCGCCGATGCGGCGCACGATCACGTTCTTGCCCTCGTCGCCCGGCTCCAGGTCGGCGAGCGAGACCATGCCCGCGTCGAGGAAGGGATCGGCCTCGGACTGCTCGCCCAGCTCCTCCAGGCCCGGGATCGGGTTGCCGTAGGGGGACTCGGTCGGGTGGCGCAGGAGATCGAGGACGCGGCGCTCGACCGCCTCGCTCATGACGTGCTCCCAGCGACACGCCTCGGCGTGGACCTGCTCCCACTCCAGGCCGATGACGTCGACGAGGAGGCACTCGGCGAGCCGGTGCTTGCGCATGACCCGCGTGGCGAGGCGGCGGCCCTCCTCGGTCAGCTCCAGGTGACGGTCGCTGGCTACGGCGACGAGGCCGTCCCTCTCCATGCGCGCCACCGTCTGGCTGACGGTGGGGCCGCTCTGGTCGAGCCGCTCCGCGATGCGGGCGCGCATGGGCACCACACCTTCCTCCTCCAGTTCGAGGATGGTGCGGAGATACATCTCCGTGGTGTCGATCAGTCCGGACATCCGTGCCCCTTGATGCTGTGACCGCCGAGGCGTCCCGGCGATCGGTGTGCGCTGGCCCTGCTGTCAATTCTGACGCATCCCACTGACAACCGGCCCGGGCCGGACGGCGGGGGCCTTCCCTCGGTCTGTCCCTCCCCTCCCGCCTCTCCCCCGAGCCCCTGCCCGCGCACTGTTGACAGCCCAGGTCCCGGGACCGCACCGTGAGCGACGGCACGCCGCCGTGCCACCCACCGCGCCGCCCTCGCCCGGGGCACGGGCGCCCGAGCAGGAGGCACGAGGCACGGATGAGCGCAGCCGAGACCACTTCCCCCGAGGACGCCGCCCCCGCAAGCCCCCGGAGCACGCCCGCAGCTTCCGAGAGCGCCCCCGTGCGCCCCGAGGCCGCCCCCGCGCGCCCCGACACCGTTCCCGCGCACACCGGCGCCGCGCCCAGCGGCCCGGCTCCCGACACGGCTCGCCGCTACCTCGACGCCGTGACCGCGCTTCTCGCGCGCGTACGGGACGAGGAGGCCGCGCCGGGCGGCCCCGTCGAGCGGGCGGCCCGGCTGCTCGCCGCGACCGTGACGGAGGGCGGGCGGATCTTCGCCTTCGGGGCCGGGCACTCCTCGCTCATCGCGCAGGACCTCGTCTACAAGGCCGGCGGTCTCGCCCTCGTGAACCTGCTCGCGGTGCCGGGCACGCTCGGCGTGGACGTACGGCCCGCGACGCTCGGCTCCGCGCTGGAACGCGTCGAGGGGCTCGCGGGCACCGTGCTCGACCAGTCGCCCGCCGCGAGCGGCGACCTGCTGGTGATCATCTCGCTCTCCGGACGCAACGTCCTGCCCGTCGAGATGGCGGTGCGGGCGCGGGAGAAGGGGCTGAAGGTCATCGGCGTCACCTCCGCCGCGTACGCCGGGCGGAGCCGCCCGGACAACCCGTGGAACTCCTTCCTCGCCGAGCACTGCGACGTCGTGCTCGACAACAAGATCACCGTGGGCGACGCGGAGCTGAGCGGCGACGGCATCGCCGCCCCCTTCGGCCCGGCCTCCACGGCCGTGACCAGCGCACTTCTCCAGGCCACGACCGCGACGGCGGCGGCACTCCTCGCCGCCGAAGGCACCGAACCACCCCTGCTGCGCTCGGGCAACGTGCCGGGCGGGCTGGAGTGGAACAGGGAGGTCTTCGCACGGCACAAGGAGCGGATTCACTACCAGCACTGAGAGGCGCGCAGGGGATGGGGCGGGCGCGGAGCGTCTCAGAAACCGGACGCCCGTCTCACTCCCCGTACGGCTCGTGACTCGCGTACGGCTCCTGGTCGGCGCGGGGGCCGGGGGCGAGGAGGCGGGCGAGATCGACGGCGCCCGCGACGCGCAGGGCGACGGACTCCGCGTACTGGGCGTCGGAGCGGTCGAAGGCATGCCGGCCGGGACCGCGCAGAAACGTCACGACACCGAGCGTGAGACCGCGACTGCGCAGGACGGCGCAGAGGGCGTGCTCGGTCTCGCGGGGCCAGCGGTGGCGGTGCGACCAGTCCTCGCGCTCCTCGTCGTCGACGCCGCCGTGCCAGCTCGTACGCACCGCGCCCGAGCGGCGCACCGCCCGTACGGCGGGATGCGCCTCGCCGTAGCCGACCGGCAGCCCGACGCCCGCGAGCGCGTTGCGCAGCGAGCCCGGGCTGCCGCCGGGGGTCGTCGCGCCCCGTACGAGACGCGGCGTGCCTCCGCTGCCCTCGGGTTCGTGGTGGGCGGCGGGGGTGTCGAGGAGGTCGACGAGGGCGTGGTCGGCGAAACCGGCGAGAGCGAAGTCGAGGTGCACCGTGATCGCCTCGCCGGGCTCCTCGCACTCGGCCGCGGCGCGGGCAGCGCGCTGCGACTGCCCGGAGCGGAAGCGCAACTGCGCGCTCTCCTGCTCGGCGAGCCGCGCTTCGGTCACGTCCTGGAAGAACCAGCCGACGCCGAGCGGCACGGGCTCCTCGCTGAGCGGCGAGGAGAGCCGTACGAATCCCGAGCGCCAGCAGCGCCGCGCGCGCTCGGCCTCCCCGCGGACCGTCACCCACAGCTCGGCGGGGGCGGGCGGGGCGCCTTCGGCGAGTACGTGCGTGAGCGCGCTCTCCAGCTCCTCGACGCCTTGGCCGAGGAGGTCGGCGAGCGGCCGGCCGAGCAGCGCGGTCCGGCCGGTGCCGAGCGCGCGAGCCGCGTAGGTGTTGACCGCGGCGGGCCGCAGATCGGCGTCGACGAGCACGACGCCCCAGGCGGCGTCGTCGAACAGCGCCTCGCCGAGCGCTATGGAACGCTCCAGGTCTATCTGGGTGTGGACCTCGCTGAAGGCGCAGTACACCCCGGCCGGACGGCCGTCGGTGTCCCGTACGGCGGCGGACTGGACGCGGACGAGGACGCGGCCGCCGTCCTTCGTGAGCAGCGCGAACTCGTGGACCTGACGCCCCGGCGCGCGCATCGCGGCGGCGAGGGAACGCCACATCTCGCCCGCGTCGGCCTCGCGCGCGGCCCAGCCGCCGAAGCCCTGCCGGCCGACCGCCTCCTGCGGGCTCCAGCCGAGAATGCGCTCCGCCTCGCGGTTCCAGTGCGTGACGACACCGTCCGTGTCGAGCGCGCACAGCGCCGCGTCCATGCCGTCGAGTAGGGCGGCGAGAAGCTCCGAGTCATCACGTCCGGGAGCGCCGTGCGCCGGTCCCGCGGCACCCTGCCCGTCCGTGGTCCCACCCCGAGCACTTGGATCGTCCGTGGTCCCACCGCGCCGGGAAACACTCACCCTGGCACCCCCTGCCGTACGTACGTCATTCGTACGTCTGCCTTGCCTGCGCTGAATTGAACTCCACCGTGACACAGCACACAGCGGCTTCGCGTAAATCGTTGCGCGGCAGTGATGCGGGTGAGGGGCGGCGAGGTGCACGTGGGGGGCGTGTTCGGGGGCGCGTTCACGGTCCGGGGTGGGGTCGCCACGGAGGGGGGTCGGGGGTGGGG
>NZ_JAAGLR010000149.1 GCF_010548245.1 Streptomyces sp. SID11385 | reverse complement strand
CCCGCGCGCACCCGCCGCCCGCCCGCGCGCACGTCCGCCGACCCCGCGCGCGGACCCCCGCTCCTCACCCCGCCGCTTTCCCCAGCGCCTCCAGAACCGGCCGGATCAGCGGATGCTCCTCCGCCCCGTTCCGCACCGCCGCGAAGACCCTGCGGGTCGGGGCTACGCCGTCCACCGGGCGGACCACGGCGCCGTCGAGGTCCATGCCGCGCAGCGCCGAACGCGGGACGAGCGCGACGCCCGCGCCCGCCGCCGCGAGCGCGACCACCGCGCGGAAGTCGTCGGAAAGGTGTTCGATGGGCGGCTGGAAGCCCGCGTGCTCGCAGGCGAGGACGACGACGTCGTGGCAGGGGTTCCCCGGGAACGGGCCGATCCACGGGTCGGCGGCGAGGTCCGCGAGCCGGACGCGGGCGGCGGCGGCGAGGGCGTGGCCCGGCGGGAGGACCGCGTCGAAGGGCTCCGCGTAGAGCGGGACGCGGGTCAGGCGCGGGTCGTCGGCGCCCGGGGCGCCCCGGTACTCGACGGCCACCGCGACGTCCGTACGGCGGTCCAGGACCATGCCCAGGCTCGCGTCGCCCTCGGCGTCCCGTACCCGTACCCGTATCCCCGGAGCCGTGTCGGCGAGCACCGCGAGCGCCGGGGCGACGACCAGGTTGATGCCGGTCGCGAAGGACGTCACCGTGACCGTGCCCGAGGCGCCCGTGCGGTAGGCCGCCAGCTCGGCCTCCGCGCGCTCCAGCTGGGCGAGCACCGCGTGCGTGTGCGCGAGCAGGATCTCGCCCGGCGGCGTCAGCCGCACGCCCCGGGCGCCGCGCTCGACGAGCCGGTGCCCGGTCTCCTGCTCCAGGGCGTTGAGCTGTTGCGAGACCGCCGAGGGCGTCAGGTAGAGCGCGGCGGCCGCCGCGGTCACCGTGCCGTGGTCCGCCACCGCGCGCAGGATGTGCAGCCGCCGTGCCTCGATCATGGGAACGATTGTCGCAAATCGGCGGAGCGGACGGCTCCCCGCGGTTCCGGGAGGCGCGCGCCTCCCGGAACCCTCCGCCCGGTACCCCTCAGATCGCCGGCTTGTCCGCCGCCGTGGCCTCGCGCGCCGAGACGAACGCCGCGACGGCGCGGTCCACGTCCTGCGCCGAGTGCGCCGCCGAGAGCTGCACGCGGATGCGCGCCTGCCCCTGCGGCACGACGGGGTACGAGAACGCCGTCACGTACACGCCGCGTTCGAGCAGCAGCTCCGCCATGCGCCCCGCGAGAGCCGCGTCATGGAACATGACGGGCACGATCGGGTGCTCGCCCGGAAGCAGCTCGAACCCGGCCTCGCTCATCGCCGTGCGGAAGCGCGCGGTGTTCTCGCGCAGCCGTACGCGCTGGTCGGAGGCGCTTTCGAGGAGGTCGAGCACCTTGAGCGAGGCGCCCGCGATGACCGGCGCGAGACTGTTCGAGAAGAGGTACGGGCGCGAGCGCTGGCGCAGCAGCGCGACGATCTCGGCGCGCGCGGCCACGTAGCCGCCCGAGGCCCCGCCGAGCGCCTTGCCGAGCGTGCCCGTGATGATGTCGACGCGGTCGCTCACGCCGGCCAGCTCCGGAGTGCCGCGCCCGTTCTCGCCGACGAAGCCGACCGCGTGCGAGTCGTCGACCATGACCATCGCGTCGTAGCGCTCGGCGAGCTCGCAGATCTCCCGCAGCGGGGCGAGGTAGCCGTCCATCGAGAAGACGCCGTCGGTGACGACGAGGCGGCGGCGCGCGTCGCCCGCCTCCTTCAGGCGCTGCTCCAGCTCGGCCATGTCGCGGTTCGCGTACCGCAGGCGGCGCGCCTTCGACAGACGGATGCCGTCGATGATCGAGGCGTGGTTGAGGGCGTCCGAGATGACGGCGTCCTCGGGGCCGAGCAGCGTCTCGAAGACGCCGCCGTTGGCGTCGAAGCACGAGGAGTAGAGGATCGTGTCCTCCTGCCCGAGGAACGCGGACAGGCGCCCCTCCAGCTCCTTGTGCACCTCCTGGGTGCCGCAGATGAAGCGGACCGAGGCCATGCCGTAGCCCCAGCGGTCGAGCGCCGCGTGCCCGGCGGCGATGACCTCGGGGTCGTCGGCGAGGCCGAGGTAGTTGTTGGCGCAGAAATTGAGCACCTCGCCGGGCAGGCCCCCGGCGGTGACGTCCACGGTCGCGGACTGCGGGGTGCCGATGACCCGCTCGGGCTTGTACAGGCCCTCGGCGGTGATCTCGTCGAGGGTGGTACGCAGTTGGTCGCGCACGGAGCCGAACATGGGGGATTCCTCCGGAGGGGTGGATGCGGGGCGGTACGAAGCGGTTCAGGCCGTACGGGGACGGCTCACGCGGTCCAGTCCATGACGACCTTGCCGCCGTGCCCGCTCGCCGCGTCCGCGAACGCGGCCTCGAACTCGGCGGCCGGGTAGCGGCCCGTGATGACGGGGGCGAGATCGAGTCCGCCTTCGAGGAGGACGGACATCGCGTACCACGTCTCGAACATCTCACGGCCGTAGATGCCCTTGATCGTGATCATCGAGGTGACGACGCGGGCCCAGTCGACGGCGAACTCCTGCGCGGGCAGGCCGAGCATCGCGATCTTGCCGCCGTGCGTCATGTTGGCGAGCATGTCGCGCATCGCGGCCGGGTTCCCGGACATCTCCAGGCCGACGTCGAAGCCCTCGCGCAGCCCGAGGAGGCGCTGGCCGTCCGCGATGGACGCGGAGGAGACGTCGAGCGCGAGATCGGCGCCGACCTTGCGGGCCAGGTCGAGCCGCGCCTCGCTCACATCCGTGATCGCGACGTTGCGCGCCCCCGCGTGCTTGGCGACGGCCGCCGCCATGAGACCGATGGGGCCCGCGCCCGTGATGAGCACGTCCTCGCCGACGAGCGGGAAGGAGAGCGCGGTGTGCACGGCGTTGCCGAACGGGTCGAAGATCGCGGCGATGTCGAGATCCACCGGGTTGCGGTGCACCCACACGTTCGAGGCGGGCAGCACCACGTACTCGGCGAAGCAGCCGTCCCGCCCGACGCCGAGCCCGACCGTCGCGCGGCACAGGTGGCGGCGGCCCGCGAGGCAGTTGCGGCACTTGCCGCACACGAGGTGGCCCTCACCGCTCACGAGGTTCCCCACCTCGATGCCGTGCACGTCGCGGCCGACCGAGACGACCTCGCCGGAAAACTCGTGACCGACGACGAGCGGCGCGCTGACGGCCTGCTGCGCCCAGCCGTCCCAGGCGCGGATGTGCAGGTCGGTGCCGCAGATCCCGGTGCGCAGCACCTTGATGAGCACGTCCCCGGGACCGGCCTCGGGCTCCGGGACCTCCATGAGGCTCAGTCCCGGCGCCGCCTTCTCCTTGACCAGTGCCTTCACTCCGGGGCTCCTCTTCTGTGCGCGCCGCACCGCGACCGGGCGGACCGGCGGGTACGGAGGGGTGGGGGACGGCCGCGGCCCGAGAGCGCGCGCACGACCGGCATCAAGATCCTGCCGCCCGGCACGCCACCAGGTCCATCGAGGTTTTCTTAACCGCGCCTGCGGCTTTCCTACATGCCGCGGGCGCCCGGTGACGTGCGCGGCACGCCGTCCCCGCCGGGCGCTCAGCGCGGCGGCAGGTCGTTCAGGAGGATCTGGAAGAGCTTGTGGTCGCGCCACGCGCCGTCGATGTGGAGCATGAGCGGGGCCACGCCGTACTCGGTGAACCCGGCCTTGGCGAGGACGCGCTGCGAGGCGAGGTTGTCGAGGAGCGTGCCGGCCTCCAGGCGGTGCAGGCCGAGCACGTCGTTCGCGTACCGGACGACGAAGGCGGCGGCGGCGCCGGTCAGGCCGCGGCCCGCGTACTCCTTGTCGACCCAGTACCCGAGGTTCGCGCTGTTGAGCGGGCCGCGCACGAGCTGCGAGAGCGTGATGGTGCCGATGATCCGCTCGCCGTCCACGAACACCCAGCCGAAGAGTGAACCGGCCTCCTGCGCCGCGAGCTGGTTCGCCAGCCGCTCGCGCTGACCGGCGAGGGTGTAGAACTCCTCAGTCCGCACCGGTTCGAACGGCCGGAGGTGGGAGCGGTTGCGCACGTAGGCGTCGAGCAGCGCGGGGGCGTCGCCCCCGGCGAGCGGGCGGAGCAGGATGCCCTCGGAGAGGATGGTGTGATCATCGTTCGACATGTCCGGAGGCTATCCGAGCGGGAACGCCGTACGGGACGCGGGCGCGGGCTGCGAGAACGCCGTACGGGACGCGGGCGCGGGCTGCGAGAACGCCATACGGGCCGGGGCGCGCCCTCGGCCGCGCCCCGGCCCGTACGACGTGCCGTCACTGCCCTCCGAGCCCCGTCGTCGCCACCGACTTCACGATCTGGCGCTGGAAGATCATGAAGACGATCACGAGCGGCAGCGAGGCGAGCATCGCCGCCGCCGCGGACTGCGCGTACTGGAGGCCGTAGGAGTCCTTCACCGTCGAGAGACCGACCGGGAGCGTCATGAGGTTCGGGTCGCTCGTGCTGATGAAGGGCCACAGGAAGTTGTTCCACGTCGTGATGAACACGAAGATCGCGACGGCGGCGAGGATCGGCCGCGACAGCGGCAGGATGATGCTCCAGAAGACGCGCAGGCTGCCCGCGCCGTCGATGCGCGCCGCCTCCTCCAGCTCACGCGGCACCCCGTCGAAGAAGCGCTTCAGGATGAACACCATCGCGGGCGCCACGACCTGCGGCAGGATCACCGCCCAGTACGTGTCCGCGAGGTGCGCCGTGATCATCTCGCGGAACAGCGGCACGATGAGGATCTGCGGCGGCACCATGATCGACGCGAGGGTCAGCCCGAGGAGCGCCTTGCGGCCCCGGAAGAGGGTGCGCGAGAAGCCGTACGCGGCGAGCGCGGAGACGGCGACGGTCAGCGCCGTCACGACGACCGTGATGAGCAGGCTGTTGAGCGCCCACAGCGGCAGGTTCCCCTGGTCGAGGATCTTGCGGTACGCGCCGAGCGTGAAGCCGTGCGCGGGTATCCAGCCGTCGTCGGGCGTCGCCGCGTCCGTCTCGCTCTTGAAGGACGTCACGAGCCCCCACGCGAGCGGCAGCAGCCACAGCACGGTCGCCGCGAGCAGCACGACGAGCGCGACGATCTTCGGCAGCGGCCCGGAGCCGAGCACGGGCCCGGGGCGTACGGAGAAGCGCTGCCCGCGCGGGACCGGCGAGGTCGAGCGGCGCGGCGCGGACACGGGCGGCCGTCCGGCGGACGGAACGGTCTGGGTGCTCATGTGTCACGCCTCCTTGCGCGAGAAGATCTTGAACTGCGCGAGCGACAGGATGACGAGGATCGCGAAGAAGACGTAGCTGATGGCCGAGGCGTAGCCGAGCCGGTAACCGGTGAAACCGGTGTCGTAGATGTACTCCAGGATCGGCCGCGTCGAGCCGTTCGGGCCGCCGCGCGTCAGCAGGTAGATCTGGTCGAACACCTTGAGCGAGGCGAGGACCTGGAGCACGGCGATGAGTCCCGTCGTGCGCTTGAGCTGGGGCAGCGTGATGGACCACAGCCGCCGCCAGGCGCCCGCGCCGTCGAGGGCCGCGGCCTCGTAGAGGTGGTCGGGCACGGCCTGGAGCGCGGAGAGGTAGAGCAGGAAGTTGAAGCCGGCCGTCCACCACACCGTGACGAGGACGACCGCGTACATCGCCCACTTCTCGTCGACGAGCCAGCCGACGCTGTCCAGACCGATCGCGTTGAGGAAGTTGTTGACCAGCCCCAGATCGGGCTGGAACATCATCGACCACACCTGCCACACGACGGCGACGGGCAGCACGTACGGCGCGAAGAACGCGAACCGCCACAGCCACTGCCCCGGCAGGTTCGCGTGCACGAGCAGCGCCATCCCGAGCGCGAGCACGACGAGCGGCACGGAGGAGAGCACCGTGAAGACCGCGGTGTTGCCGAGGCTCTTCCACACCTCGGAGTCGGTGAGCGCCTCGGCGTAGTTGCCGAGCCCGGCGAAGGAGCTGTCGCCGTGCCCGGTCAGGCTCGCGTCCGTGAAGCTCATCCACAGCCCGTACACGAGCGGGACGAGCAGGAAGAGCCCGAAGAAGATCATGAACGGGGCGACGAAGAGCCCGCCCGAACCGCCCTTGCGGAAGCGGTCCTTGAGGGCGCGCGGGGGCGCGGCTCCGGGGGCTCCGGAGGCTTCGGGGGATTCGGCGGCGAGGGTCGCCGGGCCCGTGGTGGGGACCGTACTCATCGTTGAGTGCCTTTCTGTCCCGGTCAGGCCGGATTGGGCTTGGAGAGGAAGAAGTCGAGGCCGGAGAGCATCTCGGTCACCGTCCCCCGCGCGGAGTCGGCGCCGCGCACCCCCTGCAGGAGGGCGCTGCACATCCGGGCCTGGAAGTCGGAGCCCGCGCCCGTGAACCACGCGGGCGGGTCGATCGCGGGGTGCTCCGCAGCCGGCGCGTACGAGGACTGCGGATCGAGCTTCGCGTACGCCTTCGACCCGACGACCGGCAGATAGGCCGGGATGTGGCCCGCCTGCGCCCACGTCATGCTGCCCTTGAGGAGTTCGGCGACGAGCTGGTGCGCGGCGCGCCGCCGGTCCTCGTCCGCGTTGTCCTGGTGCGGCAGCACGAAGGAGTGGCTGTCGGCGTACGAGGCCGGGGAGCCGAACAGCGTCGGCATCGGCGAGGCCCCGAGGTCGAACTTCGCGCTCTGGAACGTGGGGAGTTCCCACTCGCCGGAGAAGATGAAGGGCGACTGCCCGGTGGTGAAGGCGGCGACCCCGGCGGGGTAGTCCATCCTCCGCGAGTCGACGACGGCCTTCTTGAAGAACTCCACCACCTCGACCATCTTGTCCCGGTCGACGCCCGGCTTCCCGCCCGAGAGGTCGAACGCGCCGCCGGTCTGGCTGTAGAGCCCCCAGAACATGCGCCACGCCTGCGCGGTGTCGTTGAACAGGCCCATGATCGGGCCCAGTTTCCCCTTCCGCTTGCGCAACTGCTCCGCCATCTCCAGGAAGTGCGCGGGCGACTCGGGCGGCAGGAGCCGCCCGTCGCTGTCGAGCAGCCCGGCCTTGTCCATGACGGTGCGGTCGTAGAAGACGACGAAGGGGTGCGTGTCGAGCGGGATCGCGTACGGCTGCTTCTCGTACCGCCCGAGCGCGCGCACACGCGGGTTGATCCGCTCCTGCGGGACGCCGAACTCCTCCAGGAGCGCGGTGTCCCACGGGTCGAGCAGCCCGCCCGGCGCGTATCCGGCGAGCCGCGAGAGGTGCATGATCGCGAGGTCGGGGGCACGGCCGCCCGCCGAGGACATCGCGAGCTTCGTGTAGTACGCGGCGCCCCAGTCCAGCACCGTGTCCTCCGGGTCGAGCCCGGGGACGTCCTCGCGCACCTTCGCGAGCATCTGGCGCATGAGCGCCCCGTCGCCGCCCTGGAAGAGGTGCCAGAAGCGCACCTTGCCCGGCGAGGAGGACACCGAGCCCGCCACCGAGCCGCAGGCGGAGAGGGCGGGGGCGAGCGCGGCGGCGCCGAGTCCGGCGACCGCGCCGCGCAGCAGGCCGCGTCTCGTCGTCGTGAGGCTCACCGCGCGTCCCCCTCCGTGCCCTGCTCGTAGGCGGCGGGCCGCAGCTGGGCCTCGCGCACCCGGTTCACGTCGAGCTTCTGCGAGCGGTCGAAGCGGTAGACGCCGTTCTGCTCCTGGAAGACATCGGTGAGCTGCGTGTAGCAGTAGCCGAACATCAGCGGGTCGTCGAGGAGGACGCCCGTCAGGCCCTCGAAGCGCGTGTGGAACTCCTCCTCGTCGCGCGGACGCTGCCCGTACCCCCACGACACGTCGCGGTCCTCGCCCGCCGCCGCGGCCTCCTCCGGGTGCCACCAGATGCCGCCGAACTCGCTGACGAAGTAGGGCTGTCCGCGGTAGGGGAGCGACCACACCTCGTCGGGGTTCTGGTCCTGCGGGTTCATGAACGGCGTGCCCTCGGCGAGTCCTTCCATCTGCTTCGCGAAGGCGGCCGGGTCCTGCTCGTAGCTGTGCGAGTCGTACACGTCCGTCTCGGCGACGCGGTGCGCGTAGCCGGAGGCGTCGATGACCGGGCGCGAGGAGTCGGCGGCCTTCGTCGCGAGGAACATCGCGCGCGTGACGTCGTCGAGCTGCGTGCGGCGGTCGTGCAGCCGCTGGTGCGTCTCGTTGAGCGGGCACCAGCCGACGATCGAGGGGTGCGCCTGGTCGCGCTCGACGGCCTCCAGCCACTGGTGGACGAAACCGGCGGTCGGCTGCTGGTTGTCCCAGGCGGTGCCGCCGCCCGTGTGGGCGCCCCAGTCGCCGAACTCGCCCCACACGAGGTAGCCGAGCCGGTCGGCGTGCCACAGGAAGCGCTCCTCGAACACCTTCTGGTGCAGCCGCGCCCCGTTGAAGCCCGCGGCGAGGGAGAGTTCGATGTCGCGCACGAGCGCCGCGTCGTCCGGCGCCGTCATGAGGCCGTCCGGGTACCAGCCCTGGTCGAGCACGAGGCGCTGGAAGACCGGCTTCCCGTTGAGCAGGAACCGCTTCCCGTCGAGCGAGACCGCGCGCAGCCCCGCCGTGCTCACGGCCCGGTCGACGACCTCGCCGTCCGCGTCGGTCACTTCGAGCAGCACCTGGTACAGGTGCGGGTCCTCGGGCGACCACGTGCGCTGCCGCGCGGGCGGCACGGCGAGGACGAGACGCGGCGCGAGGTCGAGATCGGCCCGTACCGCCGCCTGCGCGACCGTCCCCTCCGCGTCGAGCAGCCGCGCCCGCACCCGGTGTCCCGGGCGGTTGGCGGAGAGCGGGAGTTCCAGGTGGAAGCAGCCGCCGGCGAGGTCCGGCGTGACGCGCGGGCGGCGCAGGTGCACGTCGGCGACCGGTTCCAGCCACACCGTCTGCCAGATGCCCGTGACCCGCGTGTAGTTGCAGGCGTGGTTCGCGTACTCGGTGGACTGCTTGCCGCGCGCCTGCGGGCCGTGCGCCGCGTCCCGCGCCCGTACGACGATCACGGCCTCCTCGCCCGGCGCCGCGACCCCGTCCAGATCCGCGCTGAACGGGGTGAACCCGCCGCTGTGCCGCGCCACCTCGGTGCCGTTGACCCACACCGTCGCGTCGTGGTCGACGGCGCCGAAGTGCAGCACGGGACGTCGCCCGGCCCACTCGGCGGGGATCGTCACGGTGCGGCGGTACCAGACGGCGTGCAGGAAATCGGTGTCCCCGATTCCCGACAGCTCGGACTCGGGGCAGAACGGCACGGTGATCCGCTCTGGCAGCTCCTGGCCGACGAGACCGCGTTCGAGACCACTGTCGCCGGGGTCGCGCGCGAACTCCCACGTGCCATTGAGATTCAGCCACTCCGCACGCGCGAAAGAAGGGCGCGGGTACTCGGGCCGGGGCACCTCGGGGCCGGCGTCGAGCGGATGCGGACAGATGCCGTCGTACTCGGGCATGAACTCTCCTCGCGGGGACACCACTTGGGTAAACACTTGGTGGGATCACATGTCAGCACTCGGATTACATCGTTGTAAAGAGGTGGCGGCGGGGTTTCCTGCGTGTGACGGAAGGAGCACGGAACGCCCTGTTCCGGGGGCGGGGGTGAAAGGGGTGAATCCGGGAGGGGCGGGGCGAGTCGCGCGCGGGCGGGGTGCCGGGGCGGCAGACGGGGGGCGGCGAGGCGCACGCGCGGACACGGGACGAGGCGGACCGGGACGCGGTGGCGAGCCGTACGCTCCGGAGGACACGTCCGCGCGGGTCCGCGCATCGCCATGTCGGATTTCCGCCAGCCCCGCCCCCGGCGATGTCGCATGCTTGAGGCATGTCAGCCACTCCAGGGACGGCCCCGCGGGCCGCCGCGACCCCCGCCGTCGTCAGCGGCCCGCAGGGCGGCCTGCACGCCGACCGGGACCGGTGCGTACGCGCCGTCCGCTCGCGCGACGCGCGGTTCGACGGGTGGTTCTTCACCGCCGTCACGTCGACCGGCATCTACTGCCGCCCGAGCTGCCCGGCCCTCACTCCCCGGCCCGAGAACATGGTCTTCCTGCCGAGCGCCGCCGCCTGCCAGCAGGCCGGTTTCCGCGCCTGCAAGCGCTGCCGCCCCGACGCGAGCCCGGGTTCGCCCGAATGGAATCACCGCGCCGACCTCGTCGCCCGCGCCATGCGGCTCGTCGCCGACGGCGTCGTGGACCGCGAGGGCGTCCCCGGACTCGCCGCGCGCCTCGGCTACAGCGCACGCCAGATCGAGCGCCAGCTGGGCGCCGAACTCGGCGCCGGGCCGCTCGCCCTCGCCCGCGCCCAGCGCGCGCAGACCGCGCGCCTGCTCGTCGAGACGACCGCGCTGCCGATGGCGGACATCGCCTTCGCCTCGGGCTTCTCCTCGATCCGCACCTTCAACGAGACCGTCCAGGAGGTCTACGCGCTCTCCCCCTCCGCCCTGCGCACCCGCGCCGGCGGCACGGCCGAGCCCGGCGCGGGAACGGTACGGCTCCGCCTCCCGCTGCGCGGCCCCTTCACCCCCGACAACCTCTTCGGCCACCTCGTCGCGACCGCCGTGCCCGGCGTCGAGGAGTGGCGCGACGGCGCCTACCGCCGCACCCTCGACCTCCCGCACGGCCCGGGCATCGTCGCGCTGAGCCCCACCCCCGAGTACGTGGACTGCCGCCTGCGGCTGCGGGAGCTGCGCGACCTGCCCGCCGCGATCAGCCGCTGCCGCCGCCTCCTCGACCTCGACGCCGACCCCGAGGCCGTGGACACGGCCCTCGCGGCGGACCCCGACCTCGCGCCGCTCGTGCGCAAGGCGCCGGGCCGCCGCGTACCGAGGACGACGGACGAGGCCGAGTTCGCGGTACGGGCCGTGCTCGGGCAGCAGGTCTCCACCGCCGCCGCCCGCACCCACGCGGGACGCCTCGCCGCCTCGTACGGCACCCCCGTCGATGACCCCGACGGCAGCCTCACGCACCTCTTCCCGGCCCCGGCCGCGCTCGCCGCGCTCGACCCCGAACAGCTCGCGATGCCGCGCAGCCGCCGCCGCACCCTCCTCGGCCTTGTCGACGCCCTCGCCGCGGGCACGCTCGCGCTCGGCGCCGACAGCGACTGGGACCTCGCCCGCGCGCGGCTCGCCGAGCTGCCCGGCATCGGGCCCTGGACCGTCGAGATCATCGCCATGCGGGCGCTCGGCGACCCCGACGCCTTCCCCGTCACCGACCTCGGCGTCCGCCA
>NZ_JAAGLR010000114.1 GCF_010548245.1 Streptomyces sp. SID11385 | reverse complement strand
CGCGCGGGGCGGGGGAGGGGCGGGCAGGGGTGGCGCCGGGTCCTCACGGTGCCCCGCGGAGTGGGCCTTCCGGTGGGGGCGGGTGCTCGGCAGCGGGGTCGTGGACGCGGTGAGCGCCCCCGGCACCGCGAGGCTCGCCCGCGCCGTCGGCTCGGCCGGTACCTTCGCCGCCTCACGCACACTCAGGCACCCGGACAGCGCCGCGCCCGCGAGGGCGAGCAGTACCCCGGTGGCGGTTCTCGTCATTCGCACCCCGCCACTGTGCGGAGCCGCGCCCCGCCGCACCAAGCCGGAAGCGGCGAAGTCCACCCAACGAGTGGGGTGGTGGACGCGTGGGCGCTGACGCGCGCAGAGTGGGCGCATGACCGTGCTCGCCACCCTCGCCCGCCTCTACGTCGACGACCTCGGCACCGCGCTCCCCGCCTTCCGCGCCCTGACCGGCGAGGAACCGCGGCTCCGCTTCGCCCACCGGGACATCGAACTCGCCGTCACCGGCGGCTTCCTGCTCCTCGCGGGCCCGCCCGAGGCGCTCGCCCCCGTCCGCGCCACGCAGGCCACCGTCGTCGTGGACACGCTCGACGGCGTGCTCGACCGGTCCGCGCGCGAGGGCTCGGAGATCCTCGCCCCGCCCCGCGCCGTCCCCACGGGCCGCAACCTCGTCGTACGGCACCCGGGCGGCGCGATCATCGAGTACGTGGAGTTCGACGCCGCCACGCGCGCGGCGGCCGGCCTCCCGCGCTGACCCCGCCCGCCCGGCCCCGCTCACCGCCCCCGCCACACCTCCAGCACCGGCAGCACCGCGCGCAGGTCCGCGCCCTCCACCGCGTGGTCCGCCGCCGCGCGCGCGTGCGCCGAGCCGTTGAAGGCGATGCTCAGCCCGGCCGCGGCGAAGAGCGGCAGGTCGGAGCGGCTGTCGCCGATCGCCGCGCAGGCGGTGGGGGCGAGACCCAGTGCGGCGGCCCGGGCGAGAGCGGCGTCGCGCTTGTCGTGTTCGTCGAAGTGCCGCGCGACGCGCCCCGTGTACCGCCCGCCCGCGCGCGCAGGGCGCGGGCCGTCGTACGCCCGGAAGCCGAAACGCTCCGCCAGATACGCGCCGACCGGCGTCCACGCCAGCGTCGCGAGCACCGGGACGAGTCCCTGCCCCCGGCACCAGGCCACGGTCTCCGCGATCCCCGCGACGAGCGGCAGCGTCCGCAACAGCCCCGCCACCTCGCCCTCCGAGGCCCCCCGCCACCCGCGCGCGTCCAGCTCCGCGACCCGGCGGTTGTCCACCTCGCCCCGCGCGTACGCCTCCTCGGCCGCGACGAGCCCGCCGAGGTGGCCGAGCGAGGCGGCGAGGTGGGCGGAGGAACTCGTACCGGGCACGAGCGTGCCGTCGACGTCGAAGAAGACGGCACCGGCAGCGCGAGGAGCGGGCATGGGGCACACCCTGCCACGCCCGGCCGCGCGCCCCGTCCCGGGCCCGCTTATGCTGCGAGCGCGCCCGGAGCGGCGGGCAGCGGGCCCGCGCGGGCGGTGGCGGGAGGGCGGTGCCGTGAAGATCGCGTGCGTGGGGCTCGGGGACATAGCCGAGAAGGCGTACCTTCCCGTGCTCGGGACCCGGGCGGACACGGAACTGCTCCTGTGCACGCGGAACCCGGCGACCCTCGACCGGCTCGGCGCCCGCTACCACGTGCCGCCCGGGCGCCGGCACACCGACCTGGACGCGGTGCTCGCCGCGCGTCCCGACGCGGTGCTCGTGCACGCGGCGACGGAGGCGCACCCGGAGCTGGTGACCCGGCTCGTGGAGGCCGGGGTGCCCACCTACGTCGACAAGCCGCTCGCGTACGAGCTGAGGGAGTCGCGGCGCGTCGCCGACCTCGCCGAGCAGCGCGGCGTTCCGCTCATGGTCGGCTTCAACCGCCGGCACGCGCCCGGCTACGCCCAGTGCCTGGAGCACCCGCGCGACCTGATCGTGCTCCAGAAGAACCGGCACGGCCTGCCCGAGCGGGCCCGTACCTTCGTCCTCGACGACTTCATCCACGTCGTGGACACGCTCCGCTTCCTTGTCCCCGGCACCCCCGACGAGGTGCGTGTGCACGCCCGCGCGAGCGAGGACGGCCTCCTCTCGCACGTCGTGCTCCAGCTCGCCGGGCCGGGCTTCACCGCGCTCGGCGTCATGAACCGCGTGAGCGGTTCGACGGAGGAGGTGCTGGAGGTCTCGGGCCAGGACACCAAGCGGGTCGTGCGCGACCTCGCCGAGATCACCGACCACCGCGGCCAGCCGACGGTCCGCCGCCGCGGGGACTGGACGCCGGTCGCCCGCCAGCGCGGTATCGAGCAGTGCGTCGACGCCTTCCTCGACGCGGTCGCGAGCGGCACCCCGCTCAGCGCGCGCGACGCCCTGGAGACCCACGAGCTGTGCGAACGGGTCGTGCTGGCGGCACGGGAGGCGGGAGCGCGGGACTGAGACGCGGCGGTACGGAGGCGGGCCGCCCTCGCCCGGCCCGCACACACCCCGCAGACGCCTGAAGGCCCGGACATCCCTCGCGGCGATGCCGCTTCGGGATGCCCGGGCCGGGCCGCCGGCTGGGCCTCCGTCCCCACGTGGCTTCCGGCGTGTCCCCGGGCAGGCCCGCTCATGCGCGCCCGGGGAGTTCGTGGCCCGGTGCCGGAGGGGTGGTCTCCGGCACCGGGTGGGGTGTCACATGTGCACCGTGGGCGCGCTCTCGCCGTCGCCGGTGCTCAGGTCGGGGCGACCGCTGCGGTACATGAGCGCCGCGATGATCGCGCCGGCGGCGAAGAAGGCCGCCGACCACCAGTAGGCGGTCGAGTAGCTCTCCAGCTGGGCCTGGGCGAGGACGCCGGGGCTCGGCTTCTTGCCCACGAGGTAGCTGGTCGCGGCGCTCGCGGCCAGCGTGTTGAGCAGCGCGGTGCCGATGGCGCCGCCGACCTGCTGCATCGTGTTGACCGCGGCGGAGCCCGCGCCCGCGTCCTTCGCCGCGATGCGGCTCGTCGCGAGGCTCATCGCGGGCGGCATGACGAGGCCGAGACCGAGACCCATGAGGATCAGCGGCGGCAGCACGTTGGCCGCGTAGGTGCTGCTCAGGTCGAGGCCGGTCATCCAGACGAGACCGCCGGAGGCCATCAGCAGACCGACCGGGACGATCGGCCGGGGGCCGATGCGGGGCAGCAGCATGTTGGTCGAGAGCTGGGCCGTCACCATCAGGGCGCCGATCATCGGCAGGAAGGCGAGACCGGTCTTGACCGGCGTGAAGCCGAGCGAGGCCTGGAGGTAGTACGTCAGGAAGAGGAAGACACCGAACATGCCCATGCTGGAGATCGCCACCGTGATGAACGAGGCGCCGCGGTCGCGGTCCGCGAGGACGCGCAGCGGGAGCAGGGGGTGCGAGGTGCGGGTCTGCCACCAGGCGAAGACGGCGAGGACGACGACGGCACCGGCGAGGAAGCCCCACGTCATCGGCGAGGACCAGTCGTGGGTCTCGGCGTTCGAGAAGCCGTAGACGAGACCGAAGAGGCCGGCCGAGGCGAGGACCGTGCCGGGCAGGTCGAGCTTGGGGCGGTCCTTGGTGGCCTTGGCGTGGCCGAGGAAGAGGACGGCGCCGATCAGCGCGAAGACGGCGATGATCAGGTTGATGTAGAGGGTCCAGCGCCAGCTCAGGTGCTCGGTGAGCAGCCCGCCGAGCAGCAGGCCGATGCCGCCGCCCGCACCGGCGATCGCGCCGAAGATGCCGAAGGCGCGGGCGCGCTCCTTGGCGTCCGTGAAGGTCGTGTTGAGCAGCGCGAGCGCGGCCGGGGCCAGCAGCGCCCCGAAGACGCCCTGGAGGACGCGGCCCGTGACGAGGACCTCGAAGTTCTGCGCGGCGCCCGCGAGCGCGGAGGCGGCGGCGAAGCCGACGATGCCGGTGATGAAGACCGTCTTGCGGCCGAGGAGGTCGGCGAGCCTGCCGCCGAGCAGCAGGAGGCTGCCGAAGGAGAGGGCGTAGCCGGTGACGACCCACTGCCGGTTGCCGTCGCTGAAGTCGAGTGCCTTCTGCGCGGAGGGCAGGGCGATGTTCACGATGGTCGCGTCCAGGACGACCATCAGCTGGGCCAGGGCGATGACGACCAGCACCCACCAGCGGTGGTTCGAGGACTTCTCCGGTGTGGCCGCCGAAGTGCCGGCGGAGGCCGGCGACCGGTCCACCGGCTGACCGATGGTCTGTGTGGATTCACTCATGGACTGGTGCTCCAGGGCGCGTGGGAAACGCTGACGGGACGGGAACTGCGCCGGTGGGGCGGCGCGGGACGACGGGGCCCGTGAGCGGGCCACCTGGAAAACGAAACCGTTTCGTACACAACGGTAAGGGCTGCATCGAGCCGCTTCCAACAGCTTGCCTGGTGTGCAATGAGATGCGCGTCACCCGCGGTGACGCGGAATATCAGGAATACGCAGCTCAATGGGGGTGGATCGGGCGCGGACGGGGCGAGATGGTGAACGAAACCGTTTCGTTTTTTTACCTTCTCTTGGGGTGATGGGCGCGTCGTCCCCCGTGTCCCGGGGCGCGGCGCACCCGGCCGTACGGCGTGTCCCCGGCGGGCGGCGCGCTTGGGCCGTGCGTCGCGCCGATGCTCGTACGCTGCGCGGATGAACGAGACGATCGTGTTCGACATCGGCGAGACCCTGGTCAAGGACGACCGGTACTGGTCGGGCTGGGCCGACTGGCTGGGCGTGCCCAGGCACACGGTCTCCGCGCTCGTCGGCGCCGCGGTGGCGGCCGGGGGCGACCACGACGACGCGCTGCGGCTGCTGCGGCCGGGCATCGACGTCGCCGGGGCCCGGCAGGCGCGCGACGTCGTGGGCAGGGGCGAGTACCTGGACGAGAGCGACCTCTACCCCGACGTGCGCCCCGCCCTCGCGGCGCTGCGCGAGCGCGGCCACCGCGTCCTCGCCGTGGGCAACCAGACCGCGCGCGCGGGTCAGCTCCTGCGCGACCTCGATCTCCCCGTCGACCTCCTCGCCACCTCCGAGGAGTGGGGACTCGCCAAGCCCTCGCCGGACTTCTTCGCCCGCGTGCTCAAGGAGGCGGGCACGGAACCCGCCGAGACGGTCTACGTGGGCGACCACCCCGCGCACGACGTCTTCCCCGCGAAGGCGGCCGGGCTCCGCGTCGCCCACCTGCGCCGCGGGCCGTGGGGGCACTGGTGGGCGGACGACGCCACGGTGCGGGCGGCGGCCGACTGGAGTGTGGACTCGCTGACCCGCCTGGAGGCGGCCCTGCGCGCGTGAGGCGCGTCGCCCCCGCCGTCACGTTTTCCGCACCGCTTGCCCCGCACAGCGGGACAACTCCCTTACGCCAAAATACTTTTGAGGCGCAAAAGTATGTGCCAATGTGGAGCGGCGGGCAGCAGACGACGACCTGGGGGAGACGCGGTGCCCAACGGACCGGAGCCGGGAACGACGAAGTACGCGGAGCGGACGCTCCACCTCGCCGAGCGGGCGAGGACGGCGGCACGCGTGCCGGAGCCGTGGCCGCGCTGGTTCGCCCCCGCGCGCGGGGTGCTCGGCGCGGCGGTCTTCGCCCTCGGC
>NZ_JAAGLR010000078.1 GCF_010548245.1 Streptomyces sp. SID11385 | reverse complement strand
GACCGCCCCCGGCCCCCGGCCTCGCGGACGTGGCGGGACTCGCCGCGACGGCGGAGGCCGCGGGTGTCCGCGTCGAGGTGTCGTGGCACGGCACGCGCCGCCCCGCGCCCCCCGACACCGGCCTCGCCGCCTTCCGCGTCGTCCAGGAGTCGCTGACGAACGCCGTACGGCACTCGGGCGCCGATTCCTGCCGCGTGCGCGTCGACTACCTCGCGGACGCCCTCGCCATCGAGATCGCCGACGAGGGACCGGGCGCCGGGAGCGCCACGGGGAGCGGGAGCCGTGCGGGGGACGGTGGGACGGGCGGCGGTTCGGGCGTCGGGTACGGCCTGACCGGCATGGCCGAGCGGGTCGCGCTGCTGGGCGGTACGTTCACGGCCGGGCCCCGCCCGCACGGCGGCTTCCTCGTCACGGCACGACTGCCCCTCCCGGCCGCGACCGGGGAGAGCGCCCGATGACCATCCGCGTCCTCCTCACCGACGACCAGCCCCTCGTCCGCACCGCGCTGCGGATGGTCCTCGCCGAGACCTCGGACATCGAGGTGGTGGGCGAGGCGGGGGACGGCGCGGAAGCGGTACGGATGACGGAACGACTCGCCCCCGACATCGTCGTGATGGACCTCCGGATGCCCGGCACGGACGGGGTCGAGGCCACTCGCCTGATCACGTCGGCCCCGGGGACCGCGCGGGTCGTCGTCCTGACGACTTTCGACGACGACGAGTACGTCTACGGGGCCCTGCACGCGGGCGCTTCCGGCTTCCTCGTCAAGGACATGGCCCTGGACGACATCCTCGCCGCGATCCGGGTCGTCGCCGCCGGGGACGCCCTCCTCGCCCCGGCCGTCACCCGCCGCCTGATCCGGCAGTTCACCGACCGCCACGCGGCACCCGCGCCGCCGCACGGGGCGCGGCTCGACGCCCTCACCGCGCGGGAACGCGAGGTGCTGACACTGGTCGGCAGGGGGCTGTCCAACACCGAGATCGCGACCGAGTTGTTCATCAGCGTCGCCACGGCCAAGACGTACCTGACCCGCCTCCTCGCCAAGCTGGACGCCCGCGACCGCGTGCAGTTGGTGATCCTGGCGTACGCGGCACGGCTCGTCGTACCTCCGCGGTGACGTTGGCGGGCGCCAAGAATCGGAGGTGGGTTCCGGCGGGGTTCTTCGAGTCGCGGACGGGAGCGGTGTGAGGGCGCT
This sequence comes from Streptomyces sp. SID11385, assembly GCF_010548245.1. Lineage (GTDB taxonomy): Bacteria > Actinomycetota > Actinomycetes > Streptomycetales > Streptomycetaceae > Streptomyces. The sequence continues at coordinate 12,564 of NZ_JAAGLR010000078.1, read as the reverse complement.
GGGTGCCGACTTCGATGCACGTGCCGCCGTTGTCGTACGAGGAGGTACGCCGGTCTGCCGCCGTCTCCAGGAGTCGCCCCCGTTGTTGCCGTACGTGGAACTTGCGTCGTCCCGGCCTCCCGTTGACTGCCGGGAGCTATGCATTGCCCAGGACAGCGCGAAGCCCCGTCCGGTGGGTGACGGGGCTTCGGGACGCGGAAGGTTGGCTCAGACGTCGAAGTCGCCACGCTTCGCACCGGCGACGAAGCCGGTGAAGGCGGAGGTGGGGAGAGTGAGGGAGGGGCCGTCGGGGTTCTTGGAGTCACGGACCGGGACGATGCCGTGGGCGGGGGCGAGGTTGGTGGCGACCTCGACGCAGCTGCCGCCGTTGTTACTGTACGAGGACTTGAACCAGCGGGGAGCGTTACTCACGGGTGTTCCCTTTCAGCCTGTTCGATCAAGGCCACAGTCTCCGCTTGGGAAAGCGACACGGCCTGTGCCTGATGGTAGGCGGTCATCAAGGCAGCGACAGACGTCAGTTCGCGATCTAGGTGTCCCTGCGTCTGTGACTCCGCGTACGAGACGATGCCGCGATCCGGGAGCGTGAGCAGATTGGTGAGCAGGTCGAGCGGACGCCGTTCCCCGACGGAGAAGGGAACGATCTGAAGGACGGTATTGGGGAGGGCCGCAAAGCCCACCAGGTGACGTAGCTGGGCCTTCATAGCTTCCGAGCCGCCGATAGTGCGGCGGATGCAACTCTCGTCCAGTACCGCGAAGATCATCGGCGGACGCTCGCCCTGCACGGCGTGTTGGCGTTCGGCCAGTGCGCGCAGCCGCTGCTCCGCCAGTTCCGCCGTGATCGCACCGCGCTGAACCGCTGCTTCCGCAAGCGCCCTGGCATATTCGGGGGTCTGGAGCAGCCCCGGGACTATGCCGGTTTCGAAAGCCCGGATCTCGACGGCCCGCGCTTCGAGTTTGAGGTACTCGGGGAACCCCTCCAGCAAGGCCCCGAACGTGATGTTTCGCCACTCGCGCTCGAACGACCGCTCGGTGTTCGTGAGCCCCAGCGCGGTGTCAAGCGCCACCGAGAAATTGAGTGTTGGTTTCTTCGCGGCGATTTCCACGCCGGACATGTGCGACTCGGCGTAGCCCACCCGCTTTGCCACGTCCTTCTGTCGCAGTCCCAACTCCTGCCTTACCTTGCGCAAACGCGCTCCGTAGGCCGCGTAAGGCCCCGCGTCCGGGTTCAACTTCTTGATGTTCAAGGGGCGTTCCTCCCCGCCTTCCACCCGTTGGCACAACGTTGAGTAGTTCTCCAAGCTAGGTCACCGTGTACCTCCCCGGTAGCCAAACCACCACGGAGAGGAACCGTCATGCCCCTGCGCCTCGTTCACGAGCGCCCGCTCGAGTCCCCCGAACCCGACCTCCCTTGCCGCCTCTGCGACCGCCTCCGCGTCGAGGAGCGGGAGGCCACCGCCGCCGGGGACCACTCGCGCGCCGTCGACTGCCGCGTCCTCATCGGGCGGCACCCGCATGGGTTCTCGCGGCGGTGAGCCGCGCAGGTCAGCGGCCTCGCCGGGGAAGGGGAGGGCCGATCATTGCCCGTACCGTTGCTGGGGCGTTGGCCGGCCCCGGCCGGTACCGCCGCCACCTTCCGGCCGGCCGCCGCGCTCACTTCCCCGGTCCCGTCGCGCCGCCCCCGTACATCCGTCCCCACGGTGAGACGGCGGGCCCCGCGTCAACGCGCGGCGCGGCGGGTGGTTCCTCCCTCGTGCCGTGCCCCGGAAGCCCTTTCCGGCGTTTGACTCACATCCCCCACGGGTGCTCTTCAGCCAGAGACAGAGGTGCCGTCATGCCCCCACCACCGGTCCGCCGCCGCGCCGCGCACGCGTGCCCGTACGAGTGTGCGGGGGTCGAGCGGGCATGGTGACGAGCGAGCGGGGCAGCGCGGAGCGGGACGCCAGGCTGCGGCTCGGGCGGCGGATGAGTGCGACGGGAGTGCTCGCGCCGGACTGGCGGGCGGCGTACGACGAGGTGCCGCGCGCGGCCTTCCTGCCGCCCCTCATGTGGCCGTGGGACGCCGAACAGCGCGCGCACGTACCGGTGTCGCGCAGCAGGGACCCCGCCACGTGGCACGGGTACGCGGACAGCGATGCCCCGATCGTCACCCAGTGGGATGACGGCGAGCACACGGGGCTGACGCCGGGGCGGCACGCCACCTCGACCGCGCTCGGGCCCTCCGTCGTCTTCGGGCTGCTCGCCGACCTCCGCCTCGGCGAAGGCGTCGGGCGGGTCCTGGAGGTGGGGACCGGGACGGGGTGGACGACGGCGCTGCTCGCGCACCGGCTCAGCGTGCCCGCAGTGACGAGCTTCGAGATCGACGAGTCCACCGCCGCGCTCGCCCGCCAGCGGCTGCGGCGTTTCGGGCTCAGCCCGGAGGTACGCGTCGGCGACGGCCTCTCGGGGTACAGGACGCAGGCCCCGTACGACCGGATCGTGTCCTGCTGCGGGCTGCGCGAGGTCCCGTACGCGTGGATCGAGCAGAGCGCGCCCGGGGCGCTGATCGTGGTGCCGTGGGGGACGAACTTCTGCACGGCCGACGTCCTCGTGGCGCTGCGCGTGAGCGGGGACGGGCGCTCGGCGAGCGGACGCTTTCTGCGGCCCATCGAGTGCACGCGGGCGCGTGGGCAGCGCTGGCGCGGCGGCGCGCGGGCCGAGTACCTGCGCGAGACGGGCGCCAAGGCGCACCGTTCGACGGCGTGGATCGGCACCGACATCCTCGACTCGGACCTGCTCGGCAGCGCCCGCTTCGCGCTCGGCCTGCGCGTGCCGCGCTGCGCCACGGCGGTCGCGCCGACGGTGCAGTGCGACGGCGGCCGGCCCGTGTGGTTCCACGACACGGGCGGCACGGGTTCGTGGGCGTGCCTGGTGCTGCGACCCGACGGGGAATCGACGGTGTTCCAGTACGGGGAGCGGCAGTTGTGGCACGAGGTGGAGGCCGCCTACCGCTGGTGGCAGACGGCGGGGCGCCCGGGGTACGGGGAGTTCGGGCTCACGGTGGGGGCGGAGGGGACGAGGGCTTGGCTGGGGGATGAGGGGCGGGGGTGGGCGGTGGAGAGCGGGGGTGCTGGGGGCGGGGGTGCCGGGGGTGGGCTGAGGACAGACCCCCACCCACCCGGGGGGCGCCCCTGAAACCATTCTTTCGCAGGTCGGGCGGCTCCCCGTACCAACTCCGCGCATCTGTGGATAACTTCGGGAAATCCGCGACGCGCCTCACCCGTACGAGTGTGAGGTGCCTGTGGAAAGAAGCTTGTGGCGAACGGTAATTCGCTGAGGGCCGAGAGCGTGGGGCAGAGGTGAGTGAGTGCACACTCACTCGCGAGAGGTGTTTCCGGCAGCGGGCCCGTCGGCCAGACGGTTGCGGAGCCCGCGCGAGGCCGGAGCCGCCGAGGCCGGGCCCGCCGGAGGCGGCGCGGCACGGTCGGGCGCCGCCCCCGCCCGGGTCCCTCACCCCAGCAGCCGGTCCGCCAGATCCGTCAAGTCCGTGGCCACGAAGTCGAAGCGGTCCTCCGGCGTCGGCTCCTCGCGCCCCTCGCGGCGCACGTACGCCGTTCGCATCCCGAGGCTCCGCGCGCCGCGCAGGTCCCAGGCGTGCGCCGCGACCATCAGCACGCGTTCCGGCGGGCGACCCACCGCAGCGAGCGCGAGTTCGTACGCGGGCGGGTCCGGCTTGAACGTGCGCGCCTCCTCCGTGGACAGCGCCAGGTGCCAGCGCAACCCCGCCCGCACCGTGATGCCGAGCAGTTCCGCGCGGCCCGCGTTCGAGAGCGCGATGAGCGGGAAGCGGCGGGCGAGCCGGTCCAGGCCCGCGACGCTGTCGGGGAACGGATCGAGCGCGTGCGCCGCGTGCGCGAGCGCCGCCACCGTCGCGACGTCGTCGTCGAACCCGGCCGCCGCCGCGACCACTCCCGCCGTCTCCACGTCCAGCGCGTCCGCCGGGAGGTACGGCCGCTGCCCGGCCATCATCCGGCGCTGCTCCGTGTCCGTGTGCTCCTGCCACAGCGCGTACAGCCGTTCCGCCCGCGCCGCGTCCGTCGTCAACTCGCCGATACCGGCGCGGATTCCCGCCACGTCGTCCACGAGTGTGCCGAGGACGTCGAAGACGAGGGCGTCGATGTCCCGAGCCGCCTCGATGTCGTGATCAGCCATGGCCTCGCGTCTTCCCGGCTTCCGGCCCTTCATCCCGCGCCACGCCGGTTCACGCCTCCCGCACGGGCGCCTCCGCCCCGTCCCGTACGGGCGCCCCGGCCCCGTCCCGTACGGGCGCCACCTCCGCGCCCGCCGGGTCCCGGACCGCCTCCGCCTCGCGCACCGCCGTACGCAGCCGCTCCGCCGTGCGGCGATTGGCGCGCGCCGTGCGCAGCGCGTCCCACGTGAGGAGGATCAGCGCGATCCACACCAGCCCGAAGCCCGCCCAGCGCGCGGCCGGCATCTCCTCGTGGAAGTAGAGGATGCCCAGGCCGAACTGGAAGACCGGGGCGAGGTACTGGAGCAGGCCGAGCGTCGAGAGCGGCACGCGGATGGCCGCCGCGCCGAAGAAGACGAGCGGTACGGCGGTGACGATCCCCGTCGAGGCGAGGAGCACCGCGTGGCCCGCGCCCTCGCTCGTGAACGTCGCCTCGCCGCGCGCGCCGAGCCAGATCAGGAAGCCCAGCGCGGGCAGGAACTGGAGCGCGGTCTCCGCCGCGAGCGATTCGATCCCGCCCAGGTTGACCTTCTTCTTCGCCAGCCCGTACGCGCCGAACGAGAACGCGAGCACCAGCGAGATCCACGGCGGCTTCCCGTAGCCCACCGCGAGGACGAGCACCGAGGCCACGCCCGTCCCGACCGCGACCCACTGCGCGGGCCGCAGCCGTTCCCCGAGCAGCAGCACACCGAGCGCGATGCTCACGAGCGGATTGATGAAGTACCCGAGCGACGCCTCCACGACGTGGCCCGCGTTGACCGCCCAGATGTAGACGCCCCAGTTGACCGTGATCACGGCGGCGGCGACGGTGACGAGCGCGAGGCGGCGCGGGTCGCGCAGCAACTCACCCGCCCAGGCCCAGCGGCGTATGCACAGCAGCAGGATCGCGACGACGCCGAGCGACCACACCATGCGGTGCGCCAGGATCTCGCCCGCCCCGGCCGGCTTCAGCAGGGGCCAGAAGAGGGGGACCAGGCCCCAGATGCCGTAGGCACCGAAGCCGTACGACAGCCCGGCGCGCGAGGCGCCCTGTGCGGTCTCCTGCGGTGTGGTCATCGCGGTCCCCCCGTTCGCTCGCGGGCCGACGACGACCGCCGCCCCCCGTGCGGAAGGTAACGGGACCGGCTCGGCTTGTCATTCCCGTATCGCCGTACGGTCATGACGGCACGGCCCGCACCCTCAGTGGTACGGGCCGTGCGGAACGGGGCTCGCTCAGCCCTCCAGCCGCTTCAGGCCCGCCGCGATCGAGTCCGCGATCGGCGTGGTCCGGTGGCCGATGAGGCGGGAGAGGTCGTCGGTGGTACCGGCGAGCGAACCGCGCTCGATGGCGCCCTCGACGTCCACCAGGATGTCCGCCATCGGCTCGGGCAGGCCCGCGCCGAGCAGCACCTGCTTGTACTGCTCGGGGGCGACGTTCGTGAACACGACCGGCTTGCCCGACTGGCGCGCGATCTCGGCCGCGAACTCGCTCATCGTCCAGGCGACGTCGCCGCTCAGCTCGTACGCCTTGTTCAGGTGGCCCTCGCCCGTGAGCACCGCCACGGCCGCCTCGGCGTAGTCCTCGCGCGGGGCGGGCGCGATCCGGCCCTCGCCGGAGCTGCCGAGCACGGCGCCGTTGGCGAGGTAGACGGGGAGCTGCGCCACGTACATGTCGTCGTACCAGCCGTTGCGCAGGAACGTGTACGGGACGCCCGCGTCGAGGATCGCCTGCTCGGTGATCTTGTGCTCGTCGGCGAGCGCGAAATCGGCGTCCGGGCCGCCGAGCACGCCCGTGTACGCGAGCTGGGCGACGCCCGCCGCCTTGGCGGCCTCGACGACGGCGGTGTGCTGCGCGGCGCGCTTGCCGACCTCGCTGCCGGAGATGAAGAGCACCCGGTCGCCCGCGTGGAAGGCGTCCTTGAGCGTCTCGGGCTTGTCGTAGTCGGCGATCCGCAGCTCGATGCCCTTCGCGGCGAACTCCGCGCCCTTCTCCTCGCTGCGGACGACGGCGGCGATCTCGCCCGCCGGGACCTTCTCCAGGAGGCCCGCGAGGACGAGGCGGCCGAGCTGCCCTGTGGCGCCGGTGACGACGATGCTCATGAAATGTGCCCTTCGTGCTGTTCTGTGCTTTCCCTCTACTCTAAGCTGCACACTAACTAAACGAAAGTACCCACTTTCGAGTAAGGTACTGGCATGACAGTGAGTGCGGAGATGGCGGTACTGCTCGGCGGGACGCCCGCCGGTGAAGAAGGCCCCCCGGACGTCAACCGGGCGATGTGTCCCTCGCGGGGCATCCTGGAGCACGTGACCTCGCGCTGGGCCGTGCTCGTGCTCGCCGCGCTGCTCACGCGGACGTACCGGTTCAGCGAGCTGCGGCGCACCGTGGGGGGCGTGAGCGAGAAGATGCTCGCACAGACGCTCCAGACGCTGGAGCGGGACGGCTTCGTGCTGCGGAAGGCGAAGGCGGTCGTGCCGCCGCACGTCGAGTACTCGCTCACGGGGGTGGGCGAGGAGGCGGCGCGGCAGGTCTTCGACCTGGCGCGGTGGAGCGAGAAGCAGGTCTCCTCGGTGGAGGAGGCCAGGCAGGCGTACGACGAACGCCGGAGAGGCCAATGATCAGCCCCTCCGGCGGTTGAGGAGCGGGGTCCGGGGCGGCGCCCCGGACCCCGCTCGAACGAAAGTCAGCCCACCACGGTCCAGGTGTCCTTCCCCGCCAGCAGCGCGGCGAGGTCGCCCTTGCCCTGCTCGGAGACGGCCGCGTCGAGCTGCTCCGCCATCAACGTGTCGTAGACAGGGCGTTCGACGTCGCGGAAGATCCCGATCGGGGTCTGGTGCAGCGTCGTCGGGTCCGCGAGGCGCGAGAGCGCGTACGCCGTCGTGGCCGTCTCGCGGTGGGCGTCGTGGATCAGGACGTCCGCCTCGTTCTCCGGCGTCACGTCGACCACGCGCAGGTCGCCGGACTCGTGGTCCCGCACGACGCCCTTCTCGCCCGTGTTGCCGAAGCGGATCGGCTGCCCGTGCTCCAGCCGGATCACCGCCTGGGCCGCCTGCTCCTTGTCCTTGAGGACCTCGAAGGCGCCGTCGTTGAAGATGTTGCAGTTCTGGTAGATCTCCACGAGCGCCGTGCCCGGGTGCTCCGCCGCCGCCTTCAGGACGCTCGTCAGGTGCTGGCGGTCGGAGTCGACCGTGCGCGCGACGAAGGTCGCCTCGGCGCCGAGGGCGAGCGAGACGGGGTTGAAGGGGTTGTCGAGCGAGCCCATCGGCGTGGACTTGGTGATCTTGCCGATCTCGGAGGTCGGCGAGTACTGGCCCTTGGTGAGCCCGTAGATCCGGTTGTTGAAGAGCAGGATCTTCAGGTTCACGTTGCGGCGCAGCGCGTGGATGAGGTGGTTGCCGCCGATGGAGAGCGCGTCGCCGTCGCCCGTGACGACCCACACGCTCAGGTCCTGCCGCGAGGAGGCGAGCCCGGTCGCGATGGCCGGGGCGCGGCCGTGGATCGAGTGCATGCCGTACGTGTTCATGTAGTACGGGAAGCGGCTGGAGCAGCCGATGCCCGAGACGAACACGATGTTCTCCTTCGCGAGCCCGAGCGAGGGCATGAAGCCCTGCACGGCCGCGAGCACCGCGTAGTCCCCGCAGCCGGGGCACCAGCGGACCTCCTGGTCCGACTTGAAGTCCTTCATGGACTGCTTCGCCTCGGCCTTGGGCACGAGCGAGAGCGAGAGCGGACCGGCGGGCGCCTGCGTGGTCTCAGTCATCGATGACCTCCTTGAGCGCCGTCGCGAGCTGTTCCGCCTTGAACGGCATTCCGTTGACCTGGTTGTAGGACCGCGCGTCCACGAGGTACTTGGCGCGCAGGAGCGTCGCGAGCTGGCCGAGGTTCATCTCGGGGACGACGACCTTCTCGTACGACGCCAGGACCTCGCCGAGGTTCGCGGGGAAGGGGTTGAGGTGGCGCAGGTGGGCCTGCGCGATGCTCTCGCCCGCGACGCGCAGGCGCCGCACGGCCGCCGTGATCGGCCCGTACGTGGAGCCCCAGCCGAGCACGAGCGTGCGCGCCTCGTCGCCGGGGTCGTCCACCTCGATGTCGGGGACGCGCACGCCGTCGATCTTCGCCTGGCGGGTGCGGACCATGAACTCGTGGTTGGCAGGGTCGTACGAGATGTTGCCCGTGCCGTCCTGCTTCTCGATGCCGCCGATGCGGTGTTCGAGCCCGGGGGTGCCCGGCACGGCCCACGGGCGCGCCAGCGTCTCGGGGTCGCGCTTGTACGGCCAGAACACCTCGGTGCCGTCGGCGAGTTCGTGGTTGAACCCGGTCGCGAGCGGCGTCGTGAGGTCGGGCAGCTCGTCCGCCTCCGGGATGCGCCAAGGCTCGGAGCCGTTGGCGAGGTAGCCGTCCGAGAGGAGGAAGACGGGCGTGCGGTACGTGAGCGCGATGCGCGCCGCGTCGATCGCCGCGTCGAAGCAGTCGGCGGGGGTACGGGGCGCGACGATCGGCACCGGGGCCTCGCCGTTGCGCCCGTACATCGCCTGGAGCAGGTCGGCCTGCTCGGTCTTCGTCGGCAGGCCCGTGGAGGGGCCGCCGCGCTGGATGTCGACGATGAGGAGCGGGAGTTCGAGCGAGACGGCGAGACCGATCGTCTCCGACTTCAGGGCCACACCCGGGCCCGAGGTGGTCGTCACCGCGAGGCTGCCGCCGAAGGCCGCGCCGAGCGCGGCGCCGATCCCGGCGATCTCGTCCTCGGCCTGGAAGCTGCGCACGCCGAAGTTCTTGTGCTTGCTCAGCTCGTGCAGGATGTCCGAGGCCGGGGTGATCGGGTACGAGCCCAGGTACAGCGGCAGTTCGGCCTGCCGCGAGGCCGCGATGAGCCCGTAGGCGAGCGCCAGGTTCCCCGAGATGTTGCGGTACGTGCCGGTGGGGAACGCGGTCGTGGCGGGCGCGACCTCGTAGGAGACCGCGAAGTCCTCCGTCGTCTCGCCGAAGTTCCAGCCCGCGCGGAAGGCCGTGAGGTTCGCCTCGGCGATCTCGGGGCGCTTGGCGAACTTGGCGCGCAGGAACTTCTCCGTGCCCTCGGTGGGCCGGTGGTACATCCAGCTCAGCAGGCCCAGCGCGAACATGTTCTTGCTGCGGCCGGCGTCCTTGCGGGACAGGTCGTATTCCTTGAGCGCCTCGACGGTGAGCGTCGTGAGCGGTACGGGGTGGACGCTGTAGCCGTCGAGCGTGCCGTCGTCGAGCGGGGAGGCGTCCCAGCCGACCTTCTGCATCGCGCGCTTGGTGAACTCGTCCGTGTTGACGATGATCTCCGCGCCGCGCGGCACGTCCGCCAGGTTCGCCTTCAGCGCCGCCGGGTTCATCGCGACCAGGACGTCCGGGGCGTCGCCCGGCGTGAGGATGTCGTGGTCGGCGAAGTGGAGCTGGAAGGACGAGACGCCGGGCAGGGTGCCTGCGGGGGCGCGGATCTCGGCGGGGAAGTTCGGCAGCGTCGAGAGGTCGTTGCCGAAGGAGGCGGTCTCGGAGGTGAACCGGTCGCCCGTGAGCTGCATGCCGTCCCCGGAGTCACCCGCGAAGCGGATGATCACCCGGTCCAGTTTGCGGACCTCCTTCGCGCCGGACTGCGCGGGCGCCGCCAGGCGCTCGGTGTCGGGCTCGGGGCCTTCGAGCACGTCCGTCACGGGGGCGGGGGCCTGCGGCGCGTCCGTGGGGCGCGGCTCGCCGACGACCGCACCGTCGGACGGCCCGGCTGGGCTGCTGACCTGGCTGGTCACTGGAAGTGGACCTCCCGTCGAGGCGGTGGCGGCTCCCGCCGGGGCCCGGCGGGGGCTTTTCGTGGCCGTTGCTTCTGTGCCTTGTCTCCTGCGGAACAGCCTACGTCGGTAAGGGTCCCCTTCCCGGGACGGGTCATATCGCGAACGCTCCCCGAGGGCCGGGAAGCGCCCGCCGGGGCCCTTTTCCGATCACGGCACGGCCAAATCTGCCCGTTTCGTGGCTGTTTTTCAGGGTTCCGCTCCCCGCGGAGGACGCGAGGCGGAAATGTCTGGTTCTTTTGGCCTAGGCAGCCGGCCGGGGACCCCGCGCCGGCCCGGACACCCCGCGCCGGCCCGGACACCTCGCGCCGGCCCGGACACCTCGCGCCGGCCCGCGCACCCCGCGCCGCTCCGGGACCTCCCCGGCCTACGACCGCAAGTACGTGAGCACCGCGAGCACCCGCCGGTGGTCGCCCTCGCTCGGCGAGAGGCCCAGCTTCATGAAGATGTTGCTCACGTGCTTCTCGACCGCCCCGTCACTCACCACGAGCGCCTTCGCGACCCCCGAGTTCGTCCGCCCCTCCGCCATCAGCGCCAGCACCTCCCGCTCGCGCGGGGTCAGGTGGGCGAGCACGTCCTGCTTGCGGGAGCGGCCGAGGAGCTGGGCGACCACCTCCGGGTCGAGCGCGGTGCCCCCGCCCGCGACCCGGTCCACGGCGTCCACGAACTCCCGTACGTCCGCGACCCGGTCCTTCAGCAGGTAGCCGACCCCCCGGCTCGACCCGGCGAGCAGCTCGGTCGCGTACTGCTCCTCGACGTACTGCGAGAGCACGAGCACGCCGAGTGCCGGGTACGCCTTGCGGAGCGCGACGGCGGCGCGCACGCCCTCGTCGGTGTGCGTCGGGGGCATCCGTACGTCCGCGACGACGACGTCCGGGAGCGCGTCCCCCTCCGCGAGGTCCCGCACGGTCTTCACGAGCGCCTCGCCGTCCCCGACGCCCGCCACGACCTCGTGCCGGGCGTCGGTCAGGAGCCGGGTCAGCCCCTCCCGCAGGAGGACGGAGTCCTCCGCGATGACGACCCGCACCTTCGCCGCTCCCGCCGCTGCCTCTGCCATGTCTGCCACTTCTGCCACGTTCCCCCGCAGTCGGAATGCCTACGGGGGACAGCATTTCAGGAAGCGGCACTCCTGTGGGCCCCGGCGCCCGTCCAGGTCCCCGCCCGGGTCCCCGCCCCGGCGGCCCGCGTGCCGGTCCTGGCCGTCCACGGCAGTTCGGCGGTGATCGTCGTCGGCCCCCCGGGCGGCGAGTCGACGAGGAGGACCCCGTCGACCGCGTCGAGCCGGTCCGAGAGCCCGGCGAGCCCCGTACCGCCGTGGAGCGAGGCGCCCCCCGTCCCGTCGTCGCGCACCTGCACGAGCAGCCGCCCGTCCGCGCGCCACACCTCGACGGCCGCCGTGCGGGCGCCGCTGTGCTTGCTGATGTTCTGGAGCAGCTCGGAGACGGTGAAGTACGCGATGCCCTCGACCGCCTCGGCGGGCCGCTCTTCGAGGTCCACTTCGACGGAGACCGGCACCGTGCAGCGCGCGGCGACCGACGAGAGGGCCGCGTCCAGGCCCCGGTCGGTGAGGACGGCGGGGTGGATGCCACGCGCGAGGTCGCGCAGCTCCTGGAGCGCGGTCTTCACCTCGCCGTGCGCCGAGGCGACGAGCCGCGCCCCCGCCTCCGGGTCTTCGAGAAGCTTCTCCTTCGCGATCCCGAGGTCCATCGCGAGCGCCACGAGCCGCGCCTGCGCCCCGTCGTGCAGGTCCCGCTCGATACGGCGCAGGTCGGCCGCCGCCGTGTCCACCACGACGCCCCGGTCCGACTCCAGCTCGTCGACCCGGCTCGCCAGGCGCGAGGGCCCGAGCAGCCCCCGTACGAGCATCCCGTCGACGGCCGTCAGACCCCGTACGAGCCAGGGCACGAGCAGCGTCACCAGGAGGCCGGTCGCGCAGGTCAGCGCCAGCTCCCAGGGGGCTTCGAGGTACTCGGTGCGGTGGGTGTCGCCGTAGATCTGGATGCCGTTGCGGCCCACCTCGCTCGGCACGAACCACATCCACAGCGGGTACGTGAGCATGATCAGCCCGCTGCCCCACAGCGCGAGCGCGAGCGTCGTGGCGAAGGCCGTCCACGGGAAGTGCAGGAAGGTGAAGAGGAGGTTGCGCCAGGACTCGCCGCTCTTGAGCAGCGCGCCCATCCTCCCGAGCGCCGAGTTCCGCCGGGCCCGTACGGGCCGCGTTCGCGGCACCCGGGTCCCCAGCAGCCCCCGCGCGAGCCCCCGCTCCACGTGCGCGAGCCCGCGCGCCGAGGCGAGCAGCAGCGCGAGCACCGGCACCCCGACGAACGTCACGAGCAGCCCGGCCCCGAGCCAGAACATCACCATGGACCAGCAGAAGACGGCGATCGACAGCGGCAGGCTCACCACGAGATACAGCAGCTCACGCCAGAACCGGCCGCTCACGGGGGCGAGCAGGGCGCGGGCAAGGGGGGAGCGCGCGTCCGGGCGGGGGGCGGGCGGCGGCACGAGCGGCCAGCCGTCGCGGTCGTAGCGGTCGCGCCGGCCGTGGCCGTCGT
>NZ_JAAGLR010000047.1 GCF_010548245.1 Streptomyces sp. SID11385 | reverse complement strand
CGCCCCCGTCGCCCTCCCCCGCCACCTCACGCGGCGCGGTCCCGCGGACCGCCGCCTCCACCCGGTCCCCCGGGCCGAGGTCCCGCGCCTCGTCGAGGACGACGGCGCGGCGCGCGGCGATGCCCTCGCGGCGCAGCACGATCGCCTGGCGCACGTAGTCGAGCCCCGTCGCGACGGTGAGCGCAACCGCGGCGGCCATGACCCAGAACCGTGCCGAGGCGAGCCACCCCGTCAGGGCGAGCACGTACATCCCGACCGCGACGCCCTGGGTGAGCGTCTTGAGCTTGCCCCCGCGGCTCGCGGGGATGACGCCGTACCTGATGACGACGAAGCGCAGCAGCGTGATGCCCAGCTCGCGGCCGAGGATCACGCCCGTGACCCACCACGGCAGGTCGCCGAGGGCGGAGAGGCAGCAGAACGCGGCGCCCATGATCGCCTTGTCGGCGATCGGGTCCGCGATCTTCCCGAAGTCCGTGACGAGGTTGTACGTGCGCGCGAGGTGGCCGTCGAAGAGGTCGGTGATCATCGCGACGGTGAAGGCGGCCCACGCGACTGAGCGCCACGCCGGGTCGTGTCCTCCGGCGACGAGCATCAGGGCGATGAAGCCGGGGACGAGGACGAGCCGGATCATCGTGAGGATGTTCGCGATGTTCCAGATACGGGGGGTGCCCGCGGCGCCCGCGGCGGTGCTGCCGCCCGGGGCGCCGGTGCCGCTCGTGGCGGTTGCCGGGGCTCCCGTCATCTGCCTGCCTCCTCAAGACACTCCGCCACGAGATCGACGCCCTCGGTGCCGATCACCTTGGCGACGACCATACGGCCGACGCGGGGCGAAGCACCGTCCGGGAGCGCCGCCCCGCCGGTGAGAATGATCTGCCCGTCGGTCTCGGGGGCCTGGTGCGGCCCGCGGCCGAGGGCCGGCTCGTCGTCGGTGGCGGCCGATTCGACGAGCACCTCCATCGTCTCGCCGATCCGCTCCTCCGCACGCTGGGCGGTCAGCTCCTCGGCGAGCCGCGAGACCCGCGCGAGTCGTTCGGCGACGACCTCCTCGTCGAGCTTCGTCCCGTACGTCGCCGCCTCGGTGCCCTCCTCGTCGGAGTAGCCGAACACGCCGATCGCGTCGAGCCGCGCCGAGGTCAGGAAACGTTCCAGCTCGGCGACGTCCTCCTCGGTCTCGCCGGGGAAGCCGACGATGAAGTTGGAGCGCACCCCGGCCTCGGGGGCCTTCGCCCGGATCTGGTCGAGCAGGCCGAGGAAGCTGTCGGTGCCGCCGAAGCGCCGCATCGCGCGCAGGACGCCGGCCGCGGAGTGCTGGAAGGAGAGGTCGAAGTACGGGGCGATCTTCGGCGTCGAGGTGAGCACGTCGATCAGGCCCGGGCGCATCTCGGCGGGCTGGAGGTAGCTGACGCGCACCCGCTCGATGCCGTCCACGGCGGCGAGGTCGGGCAGCAGCGTCTCCAGGAGGCGGATGTCGCCGAGGTCCTTGCCGTAGGAGGTGTTGTTCTCGGAGACGAGCATGACCTCGCGCACGCCCTGCTCGGCGAGCCAGCGCGTCTCGGTGAGCACGTCGGAGGGACGGCGCGAGATGAAGGAGCCGCGGAAGGAGGGGATGGCGCAGAAGGAGCAGCGCCGGTCGCAGCCGGAGGCGAGCTTGACGGAGGCGACGGGGCTGGTGCCGAGGCGGCGCCGCAGCGGGGCGCGCGGTCCGGAGGCGGGGGCGAGTCCGTCGGGGAGGTCGGCGGGCGCGACGTCCTCGGGCTCCGGGGCCTGCTGCGCGTGCCCGGGCAGCGCGACGCCGGCGGCGTCCTGGCGGGCCGCGGGGCTCAGCGGCAGGAGCTTGCGGCGGTCGCGCGGGGTGTGCGAGGCGTGGATGCCGCCGCTCAGAATCGTCTGCAAGCGGTCGGAGATGTCGGCGTAGTCGTCGAAACCGAGCACGCCGTCCGCCTCGGGCAGCGCCTCGGCGAGATCCTTGCCGTACCGCTCGGCCATGCAGCCCACCGCGACGACGGCCTGCGTTCTGCCGTGGCCCTTGAGGTCGTTCGCCTCCAGGAGCGCGTCCACGGAGTCCTTCTTGGCGGCCTCGACGAAGCCACAGGTGTTGACGACGGCGACATCGGCGTGCGCGGCGTCCTCGACGAGGTCCCAGCCGTCCGCCTCCAGGCGGCCTGCCAGCTCCTCCGAGTCCACCTCGTTACGGGCGCAGCCAAGGGTGACGAGAGCGACGGTGCGGCGTTCGGGCATGGGCTCAAGACTACTTCGTCCCCGGACGGCGCCTTCCGCGCAGGTGGCGGTACGGGTTCGGGCACGTGTACGGGGCGGGACGGCGGGGGCGGGAGCCGCGCACGCGCCCCCCGGCCCGTACCGCCGCCCCGTGCTCCCTCAGCCCTCCGAGGGGTTGCCCTTGGTGTAGGAGAGCCGCTGGACCTGGCCGGGGCGGAACTTGTCCGCGATCGGCTTGCCGTTCACCGAGACCCGCACCGCGCCCGCGTCGCCGAGGACGAGATCGACCTGCTCGGCGTCCGTGAACGTCTTGTGCTGGCCCTGCTCCAGGACTCCGTCGAAGAGGCTGCGCCCCGTGTGGTCCTTGACCGAGACCCAGGAGCGCCGCTCGGGCACGCTCAGCTTCACCGTCACCTTGTCCGCGGGCACGGCGGCCACGGCGCTCTCCGCGGGGTTCGCCGGGGACGCGGGCGACGGGCTCTCGCTCGGCGACGCGCTCGGCGAGGGGCTCGCGCTGTGCCCCGCCGGGGCGCCCTCGGCGGCGTGGCGCTTCGTCCCCGCGGGCTCGTCACCGCCGCTCACGACGGTGAAGCCCACGAAGGCGACGACCGCGACGATCGCCGCGACCATGGCGGCGGTCCAGTTGGGGCGGCGGCGGTCGGGCCGGATGCGCTCGGCCTCGAAGAGCGGCGCGGCGGGCGTGGGCAGTGGCGCGCCGTCGTGCTCCGCGTCGTAGCGCGCGAGCAGGGGCTCGGGATCGAGACCGACGGCGCGCGCGAGGGCCCGCAGGTGTCCCCGGGCATAGACGGTGCCGCCGCACTGCGAGAAGTCGTCGTTCTCGATGGCCTGGACGAGGGGGACGCGGATACGTGTCGAGGCGCTCAGGTCCTCGACCCGGAGGCCGGCCTTCGCGCGGGCCCGCCGCAGCGTCTCGCCGAGGGACGGACCGTCGTCGGAAGGGCGTTCTTCTGCTGGGGAGTTGCCGATGGACACGAGAGCGCCTTTCGAGCGTGCAGCCACCTGCTGGAGGTTCAGTCTAGGGGGGCTGTAAAAGGCTCGGGCAACCCGGCGGACGGGGTTTTACGCCATCGGAATGCCCGGAAATCCTGGGGCGCCCCCGGCCCCGGAATCTCCACACATCCCGCACTCCGCACGCGCGCCCCCGGCCCTCGCCCCCACCGCACCTGAACGGATGAAGGGCACTGGGCCACGAGGCGGCGCCGGACCACCGGATCGCTCACGCCCCAGTTGACGCGCGACCCGCCGAAAGGGTTGCCCGCTCCCCCGCCCCGTACGCCTCAGCCCCCCGCGCCGTCCCCCGCCCCCGGCGCGCCGGAGCTCCCGGAAGCCCCCGGGGCCGCTCCCCCGCCGCCGCGGATCTCGTCGATGACCCCGTCCAGCTCGTCCGGCTTGACGAGGACGTCGCGTGCCTTCGAGCCCTCGCTCGGGCCCACGATGTTGCGCGTCTCCATGAGGTCCATCAGCCGCCCCGCCTTCGCGAAGCCGACGCGCAGCTTGCGCTGGAGCATGGAGGTCGAGCCGAACTGGCTCGTCACGACGAGTTCGGTCGCCTGGAGCAGCAGATCGAGGTCGTCGCCGATCTCCTCGTCGATCTCCTTCTTCTGCTGCGAGCCGACCACGACGTCGTCGCGGAAGACCGGCGCCATCTGCTCCTTGCAGTGGCGCACGACGGCGGCGATCTCCGCCTCCGTGACGAAGGCGCCCTGTATGCGCGTCGCCTTGTTGTCGCCCATGGGCAGGAAGAGCCCGTCGCCCTTGCCGATGAGTTTCTCCGCGCCCGGCTGGTCGAGGATGACGCGGCTGTCGGCGAGCGAGGACGTCGCGAAGGCGAGCCGCGAGGGCACGTTCGCCTTGATGAGCCCGGTGACGACGTCGACGGAGGGCCGCTGCGTCGCGAGCACGAGGTGGATGCCGGCGGCGCGCGCGAGCTGGGTGATCCGCACGATCGCGTCCTCGACGTCGCGCGGCGCGACCATCATGAGGTCGGCCAGCTCGTCGACGATCACGAGCAGGTACGGGTAGGGCTGGAGCTCGCGCTCGCTGCCCTCGGGCGTCTGGAGCTTGCCCTCGCGGATCGCCTTGTTGAAGTCGTCGATGTGCCGGTAGCCGAAGGCCGCGAGGTCGTCGTAGCGCAGGTCCATCTCGCGCACGACCCACTGGAGCGCCTCGGCGGCCTTCTTCGGGTTGGTGATGATCGGCGTGATGAGGTGCGGGATGCCTTCGTACGCGGTCAGCTCGACGCGCTTGGGGTCGACGAGCACGAGGCGTACGTCCTCCGGCGTCGCGCGCATCATGACCGAGGTGATGAGGCAGTTGATGCACGAGGACTTGCCTGAGCCCGTCGCGCCGGCGACGAGGACGTGCGGCATCTTCGCGAGGCTGTGCATGACGTAGCCGCCCTCGACGTCCTTGCCGAAGGCGACGAGCATCGGGTCGTCGTCCTCGGCGGCGTCCGCGAGGCGCAGTACATCCCCCAGGTTGACCATCTCGCGGTCGGTGTTCGGGATCTCGATGCCGACGGCGGACTTGCCGGGGATGGGGCTGATGATGCGCACGTCGGGGCTCGCGACGGCGTACGCGATGTTCTTCGTGAGCGCCGTGATGCGCTCGACCTTGACCGCGGGGCCGAGCGCGACCTCGTAGCGCGTCACCGTCGGGCCGCGGGTGAAGCCGGTGACGCGCGCGTCGACCTTGAACTCGCTGAAGACGTTGGTGAGCGAGGCGACGACCGCGTCGTTGGCAGCGCTGCGCGCCTTGCCCGGACCGCCGCGCTCCAGGAGGTCGAGGCTCGGCAGCGCGTAGGTGACGTCGCCGGAGAGCTGGAGCTGTTCGGCGCGCGGCGGGAGGTCGCGCGGCTCCTCGGGCGTCTTCTTCGTGAGGTCGGGTACGCCGCCGGACGCCGCCCCGTCCGCGGCGTCGCGTCCGCCGCGCGACGGCGCGCCGGCGT
>NZ_JAAGLR010000010.1 GCF_010548245.1 Streptomyces sp. SID11385 | reverse complement strand
CGGTCGGCACGCGCCGGGCGGAGGCGGCACGCCGGCTCGTGAGCGAATCGGCCCCGAGCGGGCGGCGTCGCTCGCGGCCCGAGACCGTGGCCGGGCGGCTCGGCGAGGCACCGCCGCCCGATCTCGTCGTCCTCGCCCCGCGCGATGCCGTGTCCGTGCACGCACCGGACCCCCAGCTCGTCGAACCCCTGATCGCGGCAGGTGTCCCGCACCTGTACGCGGGGGTCGTGGAGACGACCGGTCTCGTCGGGCCTCTCGTCCTCCCAGGACGTACGGCCTGCGCGGGCTGCCTGGAACGCCACCGCGTCGAGCGCGAGGCGGGACACGCGCGGCTCCTCGCGCAGTGGCGCTCCGGCCGTACGCACCGCGTCGAGCCCGTCGACCTGACCCTCGCGACCACGGTCGCCGCGCTCACCGCGAGCCACGCGCTGAGCCTCCTCGACGGCCACCTCCCCACCACGGTCGGCGAGCGGTGGGAGACCAGCCTGCCCACCCTGGCCTGGACCCGCCACCACCTGCCCACCCACTCCCACTGCCCTTGCGGAGCCGGCACGGCGGACCGCTGGGAGCCGGCGCCACCCGCCACGGCTCCCTCAACACCCCACGTCTCCGGGGCGAGGCCACCGGCCGCGCATCTCGGGCAGGACGAGGCCACGCGGGCAGGGGCGCCCGGGGCGGGAACGGTCGCAAGGGGGGCGATCATGCGCAACCGATGACCGCTGCGCCCGGAGTGGACCCGGGGATACGGCCCGGCCCGCCGGGAGATACGGCCCGACTCGCGAGGGGCCGTATCCCCGGGGGAGGTGCGGGGGCGGGGGCGTCGCGCGGGAGCAGTGGCACAAGCAGGACTCGGATGCCCAGCCACGGGCCGCCCCGGCGCCACTCCGTCTCTCTCCCCCCGCCCACGCACACCACCACCCGTTCCCGAACCCTCCCCGACGACGCCGGGCCCTCCTCCCCCGGCACCAGCTCCCCCGCCTCCGCAACCCGGTTGTGCCCTGGGGTGGTTCGGGGCGGACGGGGGACAATGGCGGTGGGCGTCGTGCGGTGCGGCGTGAGTGGAGCGGAGGGCGTATGTCGGAGCTTCCTCGGAAGGCGGTGACGCGGACGGCGAAGTTGGCGACGCTGCCGCTCGGGTTCGCGGGGCGGGCCACGTGGGGGCTCGGGCGGAGGATCGGGGGTGCTTCGGCCGAGCTGGTGGGGCGGGAGGTGCAGCAGCGGACGGCTGAGCAGTTGTTCAAGGTACTGGGGGAACTCAAGGGCGGTGCCATGAAGTTCGGGCAGGCGCTCTCGGTGTTCGAGTCGGCGCTTCCCGAGGAGTTGGACGGTCCTTACCGGGCGGCGTTGACGCGGCTTCAGGAGGCGGCGCCGCCGATGCCGGTGGCGACGGTCCGGGGCTTGCTCGCGGAGCGGCTCGGCGAGGACTGGCGGGAGCTTTTCCGGTCCTTCGACGAGGAGCCGGCCGCCGCTGCGTCGATCGGGCAGGTGCACCGGGCCGTGTGGCACGACGGGCGGGCCGTCGCGGTGAAGGTGCAGTACCCGGGGGCGGGGCGAGCGTTGCTCGGGGACCTCGCCCAGCTCGGGATGGCGGCGCGGGTGCTCGGGCCCGTCGTGCCGGGCATCGACATCAAGCCGCTCGTCGCCGAGTTGCGCGAGCGGGTGGCCGAGGAGCTGGACTACGGACTGGAGGCGGCGGCGCAGCAGGCGCACGCGGAGGAGTTCGCGGGTGATCCGGACGTGTTCGTGCCCCGGGTGGTGCACCAGGGGCCCGAGGTGCTGGTGTCGGAGTGGGTGGAGGGGGTGCCGCTCGCCGAGGTGATCGCCTCGGGGACGCCGGAGGAGCGGGACCGCGCCGGGCAGTTGCTCGCGCACTTCCTCTTCTGCGGCCCGGCCAGGACGGGGCTGCTGCACGCGGACCCGCACCCGGGCAACTTCCGGCTGCTGCCCGATGCCGAGGGCGGGGGCGAGGAGAGCTGGCGGCTGGCGGTGCTCGACTTCGGGACGGTCGATCGCCTGCCGGGCGGGCTGCCGCCGATCATCGGGCGGTCCTTGCGGCTCGGTCTCACCGATGACGCGGAGGAGGTGCACGCCTCGTTGCGGACGGAGGGCTTCATCCGGGAGAAGGTGGAGCTGGACGAGCGGGCGGTGCTGGAGTTCCTGCGGCCGATGATCGAGCCGGCGGCCGTGGACGAGTTCGGCTTCACGCGGCAGTGGCTGCGGGGGCAGGCCGCGCGGATCGCCGATCCCCGCTCCCCGGCGCACCACTTGGGCCGCAAGCTCAATCTGCCGCCGTCCTACCTACTGATCCACCGCGTGACGCTGAGCACGATCGGTGTGCTGTGCCAGTTGGGGGCGCGGGTGCGGTTGCGCGAGGAGCTGGAGAACTGGCTGCCCGGCTTCGCCGCGGACTGCCCGGAGGGTGAACTGCCCGGCTTCTGGACGGAGGACGAGGGCGACGGGTGAGTCCCCCCGCACGGCCCACCGGGTCCGCGCCGCCACCGCGCACCGGCCGGCCCCCAAACGGACGGCCTCACCACTCCTCCCCAGACGGACGGCCCGGCGGCCGCCCCTCCGGAAACGGACGGCCCGGCCGCTCCTCCGGGGAGGGGCGGCCGGGCCGGTGGGTCGCATGGCGGTGTGGTCGTGTCCACCGCCGAATCGACTACCGCTCTCGCGGCTTACTGCATGACCGCCAGTGCCAGGGCGCGGCGGGCGCGGAGGGTCGCGCGTTCGGCGTGGCGCTGGAGGCGGCGGGCGTTGCGCAGGCGGGCGGAGGGGCGTTGCTGCTCCGCCTCGCGCATGCGCTCGTCCATATGCGCGCGGGCCAGCGCTTCTGGGATGAGTTGCATCTCTCGGGTCCTGTTCTCGGTGCCGGCCAGGTGGCCGGAACGGGCTGCTTCGCTGAGGGCGAGCCCTGCGGGCTGCGCGGGAGTCGGGTTCATCGGGTCCTGCTTCTGCGGGTTGTGCGTGGTGGGGCGATCGATGGTTCCGGTGATGTTCATGCGACGACCGGGTTCTTGCGCGGGCGGCCGCGGGGCCGCTTGCGGGCCACGACGACGCCCTGGACGAACAGCTCGCCACCCCAGACGCCCCACGGCTCGCGGCGCTCCTTGGCGCCGGCGAGGCATGCCTCGACGAGCGGGCAGGTGCGGCAGAGCGACTTGGCGTACTCCACGTCGGCCGGGGACTCGGCGAAGAAGACCTCGGGGTCGTAGGCGCGGCAGGGGACGGGGGTGTCGAGACCCTCGATGGCGGCGTCGAGGGCGGTGAGCGGGGTGAGGGGGGTCACGGTGTGGTCCTCCGGAGGGCCGGGCGGCTGGCTGGTGGGTGACGGCGGTACTGACGGGACGTGCGTCTTGGTCGTCTGCACGGGTTCTGCTTCCTCGTCTGTCGGTCCGGCCTGGTGGGCCGGTGGTGTCGGGTACCGATTCCTGCTGCCCGGGCACCTCGCGTTCCGCCCTCTCTTGAGAGGGCAAAACAAAAGGGCCGCGGTCCCGAGTGGGGTCCGCGGCCCTGAAGGCGCCTGTCTGACGTGGTCAGACGGGATCACTCCAGGGTTCGAGCCCACGGAAGGCCCACATCGTGTGGTGCTGCGTCATCGGGTTTCCGGCACCGGCTGCCGCGATCGAATAGGCATGCGCCTGTTCCGTCACTACTGCTGCCGGTGCCTGGGTCGGTCGCTCATCGCGCTGCTTCTCCTCGGGACGTCCGAAGGACAGGCCGGGGAAGGAGAACGCGGAGAGACCGGAAATACCGGACAGTCCGGTGCCCAGGTCCGAGATGCTGAGGGAACGGGAGGCGACGACCGTCGACGCGGTCAGTTTCGTGATCGTGTTGAAGCTGCTCACTGCAATCGCCTCCTCTCGGCGTCTCGGGGGACCGGTGGTGCTCGGTGGTCCGATGGAAATATTCACGTGCTCCGAAGAGCACCGCCCCGAAGGGCTTGGCACAGCACGGGGCGGGGGCTTCGGAGAGCCTGTCCGTTCCCGTGCCTAAGAACCTATGGGGATTGTCGGGCCGGGCGCAAACTATTTTTTCGACGAGTTCGCCTCAGTCCGCCTTCACGCCGGGGGCGCACTCCTGACCTGCGCAGATCGCGAGGACCTCGGAGCCGAAGCGGCGGAACTTCCGCGCGCCGACGCCGGGGATGCGGGACAGCTCGGCCTCGGTCTCGGGGACGGCCTCGGCGATGGCGACGAGGGTCTTGTCGGTGAAGAGGCAGAAATCGGGCTGGCCGAGGTCGTGGGCACGCGCGCCGCGCCAGTCGCGCAGCCGCCGGTAGACGCCCTCGTCCATGTCGGAGGGGCAGGTCTCGCAGCGCATCAGCTTCATCTCGCCGGCCTCGGTGAGGGTGCGGCCGCAGACCCGGCAGCGGGCAGGGGCGCGTCTGCGCGGCACGGGCCGCTCCCCGGTCGCCCGCTCGCGTGCGGGCCGCTCCTCTGCCGCGGCCGGGG
>NZ_JAAGLR010000308.1 GCF_010548245.1 Streptomyces sp. SID11385 | reverse complement strand
CGGCCCGCGCTCCTGGCGACCGCCGCCACCGCCGCCGCCGCGCCGCCCGCCGCGCTCCGCGCCGATCTCGTCGTCGAGCCGCAGCGTCAGCGAGATCCGCTTGCGCGGCAGGTCCACGTCGAGGACCTTGACCTTCACGATGTCCCCCGGCTTGACGACCTCGCGCGGGTCCTTCACGAACTCCCGGGAGAGCGCCGAGACATGGACCAGACCGTCCTGGTGCACGCCGATGTCCACGAAGGCCCCGAAGGCCGCGACGTTCGTCACGACGCCCTCCAGGACCATGCCCGGCTCCAGGTCCGAGAGCTTCTCCACGCCCTCCTTGAAGGTCGCCGTGCGGAAGGCGGGCCGGGGGTCGCGCCCCGGCTTCTCCAGCTCCCGCAGGATGTCCGTCACGGTCGGCAGGCCGAAGGTGTCGTCCACGAACTCGTCCGGGCGCAGCGAGCGCAGCGTGCCCGTGTCGCCGACAAGCGCGGCCACGTCGCCGCCGGTCGCCTTCGCGATCCTGCGCACCACCGGGTACGCCTCGGGGTGCACGCTGGAGGCGTCGAGCGGGTCGCTGCCGCCCCGGATGCGCAGGAAGCCCGCGCACTGCTCGTACGCCTTCGGGCCGAGCCGCGCGACCTTCTTCAACTCCGCACGGGAACCGAAGGGGCCGTTCTCGTCGCGGTGGCGCACGATGTTCTCGGCGAGCGTCGCGCTCACGCCGGACACGCGCGAGAGCAGCGGCGTGGATGCCGTGTTGACGTCGACACCGACACCGTTCACGCAGTCCTCGACGACCGCGTCGAGCGAACGCGAGAGCTTCACCTCGGACAGGTCGTGCTGGTACTGGCCGACCCCGATCGACTTCGGGTCGATCTTGACCAGTTCGGCGAGCGGGTCCTGGAGGCGGCGCGCGATGGACACCGCGCCGCGCAGCGAGACGTCCAGCTCGGGGAGCTCCTGCGAGGCGAAGGCGGAGGCCGAGTAGACGGAGGCGCCCGCCTCCGAGACGACGACCTTCGTGAGCTTCAGCTCCGGGTGCGCGGCGATGAGTTCGCCCGCGAGCTTGTCGGTCTCGCGCGAGGCGGTGCCGTTGCCGATCGCGATGAGGTCGACGTGGTGCCGCTCGGCGAGCCGCGCGAGCGTCGCGAGCGCGTCGTCCCAGCGGTTGCGCGGGGCGTGCGGGTAGATCGTGTCGGTCGCGACGACCTTGCCCGTCGCGTCCACGACGGCGACCTTGACCCCCGTACGGAGGCCGGGGTCGAGGCCCAGCGTCGCGCGGGTCCCGGCGGGCGCGGCGAGCAGCAGGTCGCGCAGGTTCGCCGCGAAGACCGTGACGGCCTCGTCCTCGGCCGTCGTGCGCAGCCGCAGCCGCAGGTCGATGCCGAGGTGCACGAGGACGCGGGTGCGCCAGGCCCAGCGGACCGTCTCGCGCAGCCACGCGTCCCCGGGCCGGCCCCGGTCCGCGATGCCGAAGCGGTGCGCGATGACCCCCTCGTACGAGGAGGGCGTACCCGGCTCGGCGGGCGGCTCCTCGGGCTCCAAAGTGAGGTCCAGGACCTCTTCCTTCTCGCCGCGCAGGAGGGCGAGGACGCGGTGCGAGGGGAGTTTGGCGAAGGGCTCGGCGAAGTCGAAGTAGTCGGAGAACTTCGCGCCCGCCTCCTCCTTGCCCTCACGGACCTTGGAGGAGAGGCTGCCGCGCGTCCACATGCGCTCGCGCAGCTCACCGATGAGGTCGGCGTCCTCGGCGAAGCGCTCCGAGAGGATCGCGCGGGCCCCGTCGAGGGCGGACTGCGCGTCGGCGACGCCCTTGTCCGCGTCGACGTAGGCGGCGGCCACCTCGGCCGGCTCCCGCGAGGGATCGGCGAGCAGCCCTTCCGCGAGCGGTTCGAGCCCGGCCTCGCGGGCGATCTGCGCCTTGGTGCGGCGCTTGGGCTTGAAGGGGAGGTAGACGTCCTCCAGGCGCGCCTTCGTGTCCGCGCCGAGGATACGGGCCTCGACCTCCTCGGTGAGCTTGCCCTGCTCCCGTACGGAGTCGAGCACCGCGGCCCGCCGCTCCTCCAGCTCCCGCAGGTAGCGCAGCCGCTCCTCCAGGGTGCGCAGCTGCGCGTCGTCGAGGGTGCCCGTGACCTCCTTGCGGTAGCGCGCGATGAAGGGCACCGTCGAGCCGCCGTCCAGCAGCTCGACGGCCGACCTCACCTGCCGCTCCTGGACTCCGAGTTCCTCGGCAATGCGTCCCTCGATGGACGCTGATTCGGTGGACCCCGTGCGGGCTGTCGTCACGTTCCCGTACCGCCTTCTGACTTGCGAAGCTTGGGGCCATTCTGGCAGGCGGCACCCGGGCGGCGGGGCAGGACCGGCGGGCTCAGGCGCGGTGGGCGGTGCTGGAGGCGCCGCCGAAGAGGCGCGCGACGGCGCGGAAGGGCAGCGTGACGACGGTGGCGATCGCGGAGCCGATCTGTCGCAGGACATCGGCGATGGCGCGGAACATGGTGTTCTCCTTCCGGGGGTGTCGCCGGGGGAGTTCCCTTTCCGGCGTACGGAGCGGGTTGCCCCGCGCCGTACGCCTAAACCCGCCGTGATCAGCGGCGCCGTGCGCCCGGCTGGGAGCTACTCCTTGCCGAAGATGCCCGCCGGGAACGCTCCCGCCGCGATGCCCGCGCGGGTGAAGCCGATCGCGAGTTCGGTGAGGCGGGCGACGTCCTCGGCGCCGAGGTGCGCGTACGGGGCCGTGTCGAGCGCGTCCGTCTCCGCCTCGACCCGGGCCCGCAGGGCCTGCCCCGCCTCGGTCAGCTCGCCCTCCGCGTCGAGCAGCCCGCGCTCCCGCAGCCGGGCGACCGCCGCCTCCCAGTCCGCGCGGTGCCAGCCCCGGCTCGTGATGACGAAGCGCGGCACCATGCCGCGGCCCGTGGCGGTGTGCGTCACGAGCGCCTCCACCGGATCGAGCCCGGTCCGCAGCAGTACGTGCACGTGCGCGTCGCCCCGGTGCTCGCGCAGCAGCGTCGCCGCGTGCCAGTAGGCGAGGTGCGGCTCCTCGGGGACGGGGAGGTCCGCGTGCGCCGCGTAGAGCGGGCGCGCCTCGGGGCGGCACGCCTCGGCGGCCTTCAGGGCGAGCCGCGCGGCGTCCTTCATCTCCGCCGACTCCACGGCGGCGTCCCCGAGCAGGCGCCGCAGCGAGCGGTCGACGGTGCGCAGACGGGCCCGCAGCACGGCCTCGGGCGCGGCCGTCTCCCACACGGCGGGCACGTGGCGGGCGACGAGTTCCGGCGAGAAGTTGTAGAAGCTCGCCGTGACCGCACCGGCCCCCACCCGGCCGAAGGCGGCGGCGCGCGTGGCGAGATAGACGGCGGAGGAGTCGCCGAGCCCGATCTTGCCCATCTCGTCGGCGAGTTCGGGCGAGAAGTAGTGGAAGGAGTGCAGCGGATTCACGGCGTTGTGACAGCGGCGCGCGGCACGCTCGGGCAGCGGGGTGCGGGTCGGTTCGCTCATACCCGTACGTTACCCACTGGTAGGTCCGCGGCGGCAGGGGCCGGGGAGCGAAGGCCCCGTTATTGCCGGGCGGATGCCCCGCCGGCCACGTACCGTCGCGCCGTACCCGCACCGCCCGAGAACCGGGAGCCCCCGTGCCGCTCATCGCCCTCGTCCTCTTCGACGGCTTCACCGCGCTCGACGCGATCGGCCCGTACGAGATGCTGTGCCGCGTCCCCGGCGCGCGCACCGTCTTCGTCGCCGACCGGCCCCGGCCCGTCCTCGCCGACCGCGGCGAGGTGACGCTGGGCGCGACCCACGCGTACGGGGAGGTCCCGGCGCCCGACCTCCTGCTCGTACCCGGGGGCCCCGGGCAGAGCGCGCACATGACCGATCCCGCGCTCCTCGGCTGGCTGCGCGCCGCGGACGCGCACACGCGCTGGACGACGTCGGTGTGCACGGGCGCGCTGCTCCTCGCGGCGGCGGGTCTCCTGACCGGACGGCGCGCCACGACTCACTGGCTCTTCCCCGACGTCCTCGCGGAGTACGGGGCCGAACCCGTCGCCGAGCGCGTCGTCAGCGACGGCAAGTACGTCACCGCCGCGGGCGTCTCGGCCGGGATCGACATGGGCCTCGCCCTCGTCGGCGCGCTCGCCGGGCGGGCCCGCGCCGAGGAGGTGCAGCTCGCCACCGAGTACGACCCGGAGCCGCCCTACGACACGGGTTCCCCCGCGAAGGCCCCGGCCACGCTCGTGGCCCGGCTGCGCGCGGGCCGCAGACCGGCCGTGGACGACGGGACGTACAGTCCTGTGCGGGCGGCCCGGCCTGGGGCGGTGAGCGAGGGATGGCAGGATGAGTGAGGTCGCGGCGGGCCGTGGGTCCGCGGGGGTCGGCCGCGCGCCGCTCGGCGCGATGGTCGTGCGCGTGGCACGGCTGCACCGGGTGCTCGCCGGCCAGTTGCTGCGCGAGGTGGGGCTCCACGTGGGCCAGGAACTCGTGATGCTGGAGCTGTGGGAGCGCGGCACCCTGCGGCAGGTGGACCTCGCGGAGATCCTGGGCGCCGACGCGGCGACCGTGACCCGCACCGTGCGGCGCCTGGAGCGGGCCGGATTCGTCCGCAGGGCGCCCTCACCCACCGACCGGCGCTCCGTCCTCGTCGAGCCCACCGTGGCTTCGCTCGGCGTCCGGCGCCGGGTCGAGGAGCTGTGGGACGTCCTGGAGTCCTGGCTGACCGAGGACCTCGGCGAGGACGAGAAGGCCGAGGGCGTCCGCTTCCTGGAGCGGCTGGAGGAACATCTGGCGCGGCGGGTGGAGCCGGGCGGGACGTGCTGAGCGGTGCCGAGGGCCGTCGGCACCGCCGCGCAGTTTCCCGGCCGGCCGGATGGTCAGTCGCCGAGGGGCGGGTAGTCCGTGTAGCCGCGCGTGTCACCGCCGTAGAAGGTCGCCACGTCCGGCGTGTTGAAGGGGCCACCGGCCCGCAGCCGGGCCGGGAGGTCCGGGTTGGCGAGGAAGAGCGCGCCGAGGGCGAGGAGGTCCGTCGTGCCGTCCTCGACGAGCTTCAGGCTCTCGGGACCGGTCGGGGTCGCGCCCGTGTAGGGGTTGAGCACGAAGGCCCCCGGCCACTGCTTGCGCAACCGCAGCACGAGGTCGCGTGCCCCTTCCGCCTCCATCTGGTGCAGGTAGGCGAGGCCGAGTGGGGCGAGCGCGTCGACGAGCGCCGTGTACGTGGCCTCCAGGTCCGCCGGGTCGGTCTCGGCGATGCCGTTGAACGGGTTGCCGGGCGACATCCGGAAGCCGACCCGCTCGGGGCCGATCGCGGCGGCCACGGCCTTCGCGACCTCGACCGGGAACCGGATGCGCCCCTCGGGGCTCCCGCCCCAGGCATCGGCGCGGACGTTGGTGTTGGGCGCCAGGAACTGGTGGACCAGGTAGCCGTTGGCCCCGTGGATCTCGACCCCGTCGAAACCGGCCTCGATCGCCTTGCGGGCCGCATCCGCGAAGTCCGCGATCGTCTCCTCGACCTCCGCGCCGGTAAGGGCGCGCGGCTCCACGAAGTCCCGCGGGCCCTCGGCGGTGTACACCTGCCCCGCGGCACGCACCGCCGAGGGCGCCACCGGTGTGAGCCCGGTCAGGCTCGGGTGCCCGATGCGGCCCGTGTGCATGATCTGGAGGAAGATCACGCCGCCCTCGGCGTGCACCGCCTCGGTCACCCGGCGCCAGGCCGCGACCTGCTCGGCCGAGTGGATGCCTGGCGTGGCGGGGTAGCCCTGGCCCACCGGTGAGGGCTGCGTGCCCTCGGTGACGATCAGTCCCGCGCTCGCCCGCTGCGCGTAGTAGACGGCGGTCAGTTCGGTCGGGGTACGGCTCTCCGCGTCAGCGCGGCTGCGCGTCATGGGGGCCATGACGACGCGGTTGGCCAGCGTGGTGCCGGCGAGGGGGAAGGGATCGAAGACCAGGGACACGTGCTGCTCCTTCATTAATTACTGTTCGGACAAGTAAAACGCGCAGAACCATGGGGAGGCAAATGGGAGGAGGATGCCCCAGCCCGGCAAGTCGGCGCAGAGTGATAGAAGTTCTCGCATCGGGTCAAGAGGTGCCGATACGCGAAGCGAAAAGAGGGCCGGGCAAGTCAAGCCCCGGAATCGACAGAGGTCCCCGGGCGGCCGGGGCGGCGGGAGTGGCGGCCGGGTGATCTGGACCAGGCATCCTGCGGCCCGTTCCGTTCAGCGCGTGACCGAAGGCAGTCGAAAGCTGTCGATCCCCGGCCATTTGCGGTCAGTGCGGTGGTACGGACCTGAGAGGTCCCGACACTCGGGCGCGTGGTGACTACCGAACGCGACGACGAACCGGACAGGGACAGCGACGGGAACGACGGGGGTGCCGGGCCGCGGCCCTGGGAAGGGGTGTGGCGCTTCACCGCTCCGGCCGTCGACGTCTCCGTGCCGCAGGCCAGGCACGCCGTACGGGACCTGCTGCGCCGCCAGGGCGTCCCGCTCGCCCCCGACCTCGTCCAGGGACTGCTGCTCATCGTCTCCGAACTCGTCACCAACGCGGTCCGGCACGCGGCCGTCGTCTCGCCCGAGCTCGCCGTCGAGGTCGCCGCGGGAGCGGACTGGGTGCGGGTCGCCGTCGAGGACGGCCACCCCTACCGGCCCACCGCCCTGGAGGCCGACGCGGGACAGACCGGCGGTCGCGGGCTGCTCCTCGTCAGGGAGATCGTCCGCGAGGAGGGCGGCGCCTGCGACGTGGAGCACACGGCGGGGGGCGGAAAGGTCTGCTGGGCGGCCCTGCCGCTCTCGCCGCGCGTCTGAGGGCTGTCGGCGCGCGCCCCGCGGCAGCGGAGCCGCCGCCGCGGGGGCGGGCTCACCAGCCCGCCGTACCGCCCGTCAGCTCCCGCACCGCGGGCCGCACCGCGTCCAGGACGGTCGGGAACCACGTCGAGAAGGTGTCCCGCGCGTGCCGCTCGGCCAGTTCCCGCGGCGTCACGAAGACGGTCTCGGCGATCTCCTCGGGGTCCGGGGCCAGCTCGCTCGGCGCGAGCCCGACGAAGAGGTGGTTGTACTCCTGCTCCACGAGTCCGGAGAGCGGGTCGGGGTGGTTGTAGCGGACCGTGCCGGCCTCGGCGAGCAGCGTGGGCGCGATGCCCAGCTCCTCGAAGGTGCGGCGGGCGGCGGCGGCGAAGGGGGCCTCGCCCGGGTAGGGGTGGCCGCAGCACGTGTTCGACCAGACGCCGGGGGAGTGGTACTTGCCGAGCGCGCGGCGCTGGAGCAGCAGCCGCCCCTCGCGGTCGAAGAGGAAGACGGAGAAGGCGCGGTGCAACTGCCCCGGGGGCTGGTGGGCGGCGAGCTTCTCCGCCGTACCGATGGTGGTCCCCTTCTCGTCCACCAGCTCCAGGAGGATCTCCTCGGTGCTGGCGGAGGGGGAGGACTTGTCGGCCGCGGTGGCTGATGAGATCGGCATGCGCATCCTTCGCTTCTGGCTTGCCCCAAGTCTGCCGTACGCCGCACGCGCGTCCCGCAACCGGCCGCCCACGCGTCGTGCCCGCCCCCCGCCGCTTCCCCCAGGGCCGGGGACCCGCCTACAGGCAGCTACCGGCCTCGTGCTCCGCGTGCCCGGCGGGCTCCAGCTGGAAGGTGCAGTGCTCCACGTCGAAGTGGTGCCCGAGGCAGCCCTGGAGTTCGTGGAGCATCTTCTCGTGGCCGACCGAGTCGAGTACGGCGGAGTCGACGACGACGTGCGCCGAGAGCACCGGCATCCCCGAGGTGATCGTCCACGCGTGCAGGTCGTGCACCGCCCGTACCCCCGGCGTGCCCAGGATGTGCGCCCGCACCTCCGCGAGATCGACCCCGCGCGGCGCCGCCTCCAGGAGCACGTGGAGCGTGTCCCGCAACAGCCGCCACGTGCGCGGCACGATCATCAGCCCGATCAGCAGCGAGGCGATCGTGTCCGCGTACGGCCAGCCCGTGAGCCATACGAGGAGCGCCGAGACGATCACGGCGAGCGAGCCGAGCGCGTCGGCCATGACCTCCAGGAAGGCCCCGCGCACGTTGAGGCTCTCCTCCTGGCCGCGCAGCAGCAGCCCGAGCGAGACGCAGTTCGCGACGAGACCCACGACACCCACCACGAGGGCGAGCGAGCCGTCGGTCTGCGCGGGCTCCATGAAGCGCCGCACCGCCTCGTAGACGACGTACCCGCCGACCCCGAGCAGCAGCAGACAGTTCGCGAGGGCCGCCAGGATCTCGGCCCGCGCGTACCCGAACGTCGCCGTGTCGCTCGGCGGGCGCGCGGCGACGTGCACCGCGAGGAGCGCCATGCCGAGGCCGAGCGCGTCCGTCGCCATGTGCGCGGCGTCGGCGACGAGCGCGAGCGAGTGGGAGAGGAGGCCGCCGGCGATCTCGACGACCATCACGGTGAGGGTCAGCGCGAGGGCGAGGCGGAGCCGGCCGCGGTGGGCGTGCGTCGCCGTGCCGTGCGCGTGGTCGTGGCCCATGGGTGCCTCCCCTTCTCGCGGTCAGTGAACCCTTACCCGCCGGGGTGAGGCAACACGAGGGTGAACACCGTTGTCATTGCGCTGATCAGCGGCTTTCACGGAGCGCCGCCCAGGACCCCGTCCCGCGCCCCGTCGCACATCCCGTCCCGCACCCCGCTCCGCGGTCGCCGAAGGGGCCCGATCAACGGGACCCCGTTCGTCCGCATACGCCCCCGCAAGTTTGGGAACCCACGCCCCGATCGCGCATGATGATCACGCGCTTCGGCGGTCCTCGGGCCGTGAACGGGTGGTGAACCCCCGGTACACGGCATCCGATAACCTCAGCCGACGCCCGCCCACCACGCTCCCCCCGGTGTGGTCCGCGGTGCTGGTCACCCCCTTCGCTGCCCGGCCCTCGCCGGGCCGGCCCCCAAGGAGTGAGTTCCTCTGTCGACCGCCATCCTCACCGGTCCGCCGGTGCCCGGCTCGCCCCTGGAGGGTGAGCTGCGGGCGCTCGGCTTCGGGGTGCGGGTCGTCACCGAGCCGTCGCAGACCCCGAGCGTCCTCGCGAGTGTCCCCGCCGGGGAACGCGTCGCGCTCGTCGACTCCCGGTTCGTGGGCCACACGCATTCCCTTCGGCTCGGACTCACCGACCCCCGGTTCCCCGCCGCCGCGGTCCCCGGCGCCGTCACCGCGCGGCCCGAGGCCCGCCCCGCCCTCGCGCACGCGCTCGCCACCGCCGTCCGCGGAGCGGCCCCGGCCGGCCACGGCGCCCCTCTCGCCCCCGCCACCCACCCCCTGCGCCAGCCGATGCCCGCCGAGGGCGGAGCGCCCGGCACCGAGGTACTGCCCCAGACGGACACCGGCGGCGGCCCGCTGCCCGACCGGCTCGCGGGGCTCCTCGACGCGGACGGCACCGCCGTGCACCGCCCCGACCTCGGCTCGCTCGTCGCCGTCGTCCCCGCGAGCCCGCAGGAGCGCAACGAGGCGCGGCAGTCCGTCGAGGCGGTCGACGAGGAGGCGGTCCGGCTCCGCTCGGCGGTCAAGGCCCGCGACGGCTTCTTCACCACGCACTTCATCAGCCCGTACTCGCGCTACATCGCCCGCTGGTGCGCGCGCCGCGGCCTCACCCCGAACCAGGTCACGACCGCCTCGCTGCTCACCGCGCTCATCGCCGCGGCCTGCGCCGCCACGGGGACACGGTCCGGGTACGTCGCGGCCGGCGCGCTGCTCCTCGCCTCGTTCGTCCTGGACTGCACCGACGGCCAGCTCGCCCGCTACTCGCTCCAGTACTCGACGCTCGGCGCCTGGCTCGACGCGACCTTCGACCGCGCCAAGGAGTACGCCTACTACGCGGGGCTCGCGCTCGGCGCGGCGCGCGGCGGGGACGACGTGTGGGCGCTCGCCCTCGGCGCCATGGTCCTCCAGACCTGCCGCCACGTGATCGACTTCTCCTTCAACGAGGCCAACCACGACGCCGCCGCCAACACGAGCCCGACCGCGGCGCTCTCCGGCAAGCTCGACTCGGTCGGCTGGACGGTGTGGCTGCGCCGCATGATCGTGCTGCCCATCGGGGAGCGCTGGGCGATGATCGCCGTGCTCACCGCCTGCACGACGCCCCGCATCACCTTCGTCGTCCTGCTCATCGCCTGCGGCCTCGCCGCCTGCTACACGACCGCCGGACGCCTGCTGCGCTCGGTGACCCGCAGGGCCACCCGCACGGACCGCGCCGCCCAGGCCCTCGCCGACCTCGCCGACTCCGGCCCCCTCGCCCGCCTCTTCGCCCGCGTGCTGCGCCCGCTCGGCCGCGCGCTGCCGCGGATCGGCGTACCGCTGCTCGCGCTGCTCGGCGCCGCCGCCGTCACCGCCAGCGCCGCGTTCACCTCGTACGGCTCGGCCTGGCCCGTCCTCGGCGCCGCCGTCTACGTCGTGTCCTCCGCGCTCGCCGTCGCCCGCCCGCTCAAGGGCGCCCTTGACTGGCTCGTACCGCCCTTCCTGCGTGCCGCCGAGTACGGCACGATCCTGCTGCTCGCGGCGCGCAGTGACCCGCACGGCGCGCTTCCCGCGGCCTTCGGGCTCGTGGCGGCGGTCGCCTACCATCACTACGACACGGTGTACCGCATCCGCGGTGGCACCGGCGCTCCGCCCCGCTGGCTCACCCAGGCCATCGCCGGACACGAGGGCAGGACCCTGCTGGTCGCCCTCCTCGCGGCGGTTCTCGGCGGGAGCGGCTTCGCCACCGCGCTCACGGTCCTGGCCGTGCTCGTAGCCCTCGTGGTGCTCTTCGAGAGCATCCGCTTCTGGGTGTCCGCAGGGGCACCCGCCGTACACGACGAAGGAGAACCCGCATGATCGGCCTCGTGCTCGCGGCCGGCGCCGGAAGGCGTCTGCGCCCGTACACCGACACCCTGCCCAAGGCGCTGGTGCCGGTCGGGCCCGAAGGCCAGGAGGAGAGCCTCACGGTCCTCGACCTGACCCTCGGCAACTTCGCCGAGATCGGCCTCACCGAGGTCGCGGTCATCGTCGGCTACCGCAAGGAGGCGGTCTACGAGCGCCGGGAGGCCCTGGAGGCCAAGTACGGGCTGAAGATCACGCTGATCGACAACGACAAGGCCGAGGAGTGGAACAACGCCTACTCCCTGTGGTGCGGCCGTGACGCGATCAAGCACTCGGTGATCCTCGCCAACGGCGACACCGTCCACCCCGTCTCCGTCGAGAAGACGCTGCTCGCCGCGCGCGGCGAGGGCAAGAAGATCATCCTCGCCCTCGACACGGTGAAGAAGCTCGCCGACGAGGAGATGAAGGTCGTCGTGGAGCCCGGCAAGGGCGTCCGCAGGATCACCAAGCTCATGGACCCGGCCGAGGCGACCGGCGAGTACATCGGCGTGACCCTCATCGAGGGCGACGCGGCCGAGCAGCTCGCGGACGCGCTGAAGACCACGTACGAGCGCGACCCGCAGCTCTACTACGAGGACGGCTACCAGGAGCTGGTCAACCGCGGCTTCACCATCGATGTCGCCCCCATCGGCGAGGTCAGCTGGGTCGAGATCGACAACCACGAGGACCTGGCCAAGGGGCGGGAGATCGCGTGCCGGTACTGACGCGGCTGATTCCCTCGCCGCTCGCCGTCGACATCCGCCCCGGCGCCCTGGACGATCTCGCGACCGTCCTGTGCGACCAGCGGATCTCGGCGTCGGGCAAGCTCGCCATCGCGATCAGCGGCGGTTCCGGGGCCAGGCTGCGCGAGCGGCTGGCCCCGGCCCTGCCGGGCGCGAGCTGGTACGAGGTGGGCGGCGGCACCCTCGACGACGCGATCCGGCTCGCCGACGCGATGAAGTCGGGGCACTACGACGCGGTCGTGGGCCTCGGCGGCGGCAAGATCATCGACTGCGCCAAGTACGCCGCCGCGCGCATCGGGCTGCCGCTCGTCGCCGTCGCCACGAACCTCTCGCACGACGGGCTCTGCTCCCCGGTCGCGACCCTCGACAACGACGCGGGCCGCGGCTCCTACGGGGTGCCCAACCCGATCGCCGTCGTCATCGACCTCGACGTCATCCGCGAGGCCCCGGCCCGGTACGTGCGCTCCGGCATCGGCGACGTGATCTCCAACATCTCCGCGGTCGCCGACTGGGAGCTGTCCCACCGCGTCACCGGGGAGTCGATCGACGGGCTCGCCGCGGCGATGGCCCGGCAGGCGGGCGAGGCGATCCTGCGCCACCCCGGCGACGTGAGCCAGGACGACTTCCTCCAGACGCTCGCCGAGGGCCTCGTCATGACGGGCATCTCGATGTCGGTCGCCGGGGACTCGCGCCCCGCCTCCGGCGCCTGCCACGAGATCAACCACGCCTTCGACCTGCTCTTCCCCAAGCGCGCCGCGAGCCACGGCGAGCAGTGCGGGATGGGCGCGGTCTTCGCGATGCACCTGCGCGGCGCGGGCGAGCAGGCCGGCTACATGGCCGAGGTACTGCGCCGCCACCACCAGCCCGTACTGCCCGGTGACATCGGCTTCTCGGTGGACGAGTTCGTCCAGGCCGTCGAGTTCGCCCCGCAGACCCGCCCGGGCCGCTACACGATCCTCGAACACCTCAACCTGTCGACAGACCAGATCAAGGACGCGTACGCCGACTATGCCAAGGCCATCGGTAGCTGAACTCCGCCCCGTCGTCCACCCCGCCGGGGTCAAGGACCGACGCAGCGGCGAGCACTGGGCCGGCCGGCTCTACATGCGCGAGATCTCGCTGCGCATAGACCGGTACCTGGTGAACACCAAGGTCACGCCGAACCAGCTGACCTACCTGATGACGATCTTCGGTGTCCTCGCCTGCCCGGCCCTGCTGTGGCCGGGCGTGCCCGGGGCCGTGCTCGGGGCCGTCATGGCCCAGCTCTACCTGCTCTTCGACTGCGTGGACGGCGAGCTGGCCCGCTGGAAGAAGCAGTACTCGCTCCAGGGCGTCTGGCTCGACCGGGTCGGCGCCTACCTCGCCGACGCGGCCGTCCTCGTCGGCTTCGGGCTGCGCGGTGCCGACCTCTTCGGCACCGGCCGCATCGACTGGCTGTGGGCCTTCCTCGGCACGCTCGCCGCGCTCGGCGCGATCCTCATCAAGTCCGAGACGGACCTCGTCGGCGTCGCCCGCCACCAGGCCGGACTGCCCGTCGTCAAGGACGCCGCGGCCGAGCCGCGCTCCTCCGGGATGGCGCTCGCCCGCCGGGCCGCCGCCGCCCTCCAGTTCCACCGGCTGATCCTCGGCATCGAGGCCTCGCTGCTCATCATCGTGCTCGCGGTGATCGACCAGATCCGCGGCGACCTCTTCTTCACCCGTCTCGGGATCGCCGTTCTCGCCGCCATCGCGCTCGTGCAGACCCTGCTGCACCTCGTGTCGATTCTCGCCTCCAGCCGGCTGAAGTGAAGCGGTCCGTGACGGGCGAACACGTGCGACGAGCGATATGAGCGCCGCGTTCCGGGCACCGGGTCCGCCCGGGCTCCGGGGCGCAAGAAGGAAGAGGAAGCAGGCATGAGTCAGTCCGCGCCGACGGTGGGCGCCGTCATCATCACCATGGGCAACCGGCCCGAGGAGCTGCGACTGCTCCTCGACTCGGTCGCCAAGCAGGAGGGCGAGCCCGTCCAGGTCGTCGTCGTCGGCAACGGCTCCCCGGTGCCCGAGGTGCCCGAGGGCGTCCGCACCGTCGAGCTGCCCGAGAACCTCGGCATCCCCGGGGGCCGCAACGTGGGGATCGAGGCGTTCGGCCCGGCCGGGCGCGACGTCGACATCCTCCTCTTCCTCGACGACGACGGGCTCCTGGAGCGGACCGACACCGCCGAGCTGTGCCGTGAGGCGTTCACGCGGAACGAGAAGCTCGGCATCGTCAGCTTCCGCATCGCCGACCCCGAGACCGGCGTCACGCAGCGCCGCCACGTCCCGCGCCTGCGCGCCTCGGACCCGATGCGCTCCTCCGAGGTCACGACGTTCCTCGGCGGCGCCAACGCGGTCCGTACCCGGGTCTTCGCCGAGGCCGGGCTGCTGCCGGGGGACTTCTTCTACGCGCACGAGGAGACCGACCTCGCCTGGCGCGCCCTGGACGCCGGCTGGTCGATCGACTACCGGGCCGACATGGTGCTCCTGCACCCCACGACGGCCCCCTCGCGGCACGCGGTCTACCACCGCATGGTGGCCCGCAACCGGGTCTGGCTCGCGCGCCGCAACCTGCCGCTGCCCCTCGTCCCCGTCTACCTCGGCGTGTGGCTCCTGCTCACCCTCGCGCGGCGGCCGAACGGTGCCGCGCTGCGGGCCTGGTTCGGCGGTTTCCGCGAGGGCTGGTCGAAGGGCTGCGGTCCGCGCCGCCCGATGCGCTGGCGCACGGTGTGGCGCCTCACCCGGCTGGGCCGTCCGCCGATCATCTGACACGCTGTTCCGCAGACGCCGTACCACGGCGGTGCCGGTGCCCCGGGCGCGAGCGCGCCCGGGGCACCGGCAGACCGCAGTCCCGCAGTCCCGCGACCCCCGCAGACGAAGGTTCCCCCGTGAGTGACACAACGCAGGAGAAGGGCGCGACGGTGAGCACACCCACGCTCCCGCCCTCGCCCGACGAAGGGCTCAGCCGCCCCGAACTGGCGGCGAAGTACGGGCTGACGGTGAGCGGCGCCCGGCCAGGGCTGCTCGCGTACATCCGTGAGCTGTGGGGCCGGCGCCACTTCATCCTGGCCTTCTCGCGGGCGAAGCTCACCGCCCAGTACAGCCAGGCGAAGCTCGGCCAGTTGTGGCAGGTCGCGACGCCCCTGCTCAACGCGCTCGTCTACTTCTTCATCTTCGGGCTGCTGCTCGGGGCGCGGAAGGGCATCGACAAGGACATCTACGTCCCCTTCCTCGTCACCGGCGTCTTCATCTTCTCCTTCACGCAGTCCTCGGTGCAGGCGGGCGTACGGGCCATCTCGGGCAACCTGGGCCTGGTCCGCGCGCTGCACTTCCCGCGCGCCTCGCTGCCCGTCTCCTTCTCGCTCCAGCAGCTCCAGCAGCTGCTGTACTCGATGATCGTGCTGGTCATCGTGCTCTTCGCGACCGGCTGCTGGCCGAACATGCGCTGGCCGCTCGTCATCCCCGCGCTCGTGCTCCAGTTCGTGTTCAACACCGGGCTCGCGCTGATCTTCGCGCGCGCGGGCGCCAAGACCCCCGACCTCGCGCAGCTCATGCCCTTCGTGATGCGCACCTGGATGTACGCCTCGGGCGTCATGTTCAGTCTTCCGGCGATGCTCGCCGACAAGGACAACGTGCCCGGCTGGGTGGGCGACGTGCTCCAGTGGAACCCGGCGGCCGTCTACATGGACCTCGTGCGGTACGCGCTCATCGACGGCTACGGCAGCAGCTACCTGCCGCCGCACGTGTGGGCCTTCGCGCTGGGCTGGGCGGTCCTGATCGGGATCTGCGGGTTCGTGTACTTCTGGAAGGCGGAAGAGCGGTATGGCCGTGGCTGAGGGACGCAACGCGGGCCGGGAGCACATGCCCACGGTGATCGCGGACGAGCTGCACATCGTCTACCGGGTGCACGGGGCCAAGGGCGGCAAGGGCAGCGCCACGGCGGCGCTCAACCGCATCGTCAAGCGCGGCGACTCGCCCGGGGTGCGCAAGGTGCACGCCGTGCGCGGGGTCTCGTTCACCGCGTACCGGGGGCAGGCCATCGGGCTCATCGGCTCCAACGGCTCGGGCAAGTCGACACTGCTCCGCGCCATCGCCGGGCTGCTGCCCGCCGAGAGCGGCAAGGTCTACACCGACGGGCAGCCCTCGCTGCTGGGCGTCAACGCCGCCCTCATGAACGACCTGACGGGCGAGCGCAACGTGATCCTCGGCGGGCTCGCGATGGGCATGAGCCGGGAGGAGGTCAAGGCCCGCTACCAGGAGATCGTGGACTTCTCGGGGATCAACGAGAAGGGCGACTTCATCTCGCTGCCGATGCGCACCTACTCCTCCGGCATGGCGGCCCGGCTCCGCTTCTCCATCGCGGCGGCCAAGGACCACGACGTCCTCATGATCGACGAGGCCCTCGCGACGGGCGACCGCTCCTTCCAGAAGCGCTCCGAGGCGCGGATCAGGGAGCTGCGCAAGGAGGCCGGGACGGTCTTCCTCGTGAGCCACAACAACAAGTCGATCCGCGACACGTGCGACCGGGTGCTGTGGCTGGAGCACGGGGAGCTGCGGATGGACGGGCCCACGGCCGAGGTGATGAAGGAGTACGAGAAGTTCACCAGTAAGTAAATAGCTGAAATGCCGTAAGAGGGCTTTTCCTCCCTTCTTCGCGGCATCGGGAGCGAAAGCGGAACCCCTGTCGGACAAATCCGTCAGGGGTTCCGTCATGTCACGGCGCAGGGCGCCGATTATTCCCCGCGCGCGGCCGAGCGGGTCAAAGATCAGTCAACTAAGTCGCAGGTCGGGAAGGTTGACGGCAATCGGTGTGTTCTTGTGACGTGCTGAACACCCCGCCGTGAGCGGTTGAGTTGTACAACGTAAGCTGTGCCGGTGCCGAATCGCGACGAGTGGTGCGATACCGCACAGGGGGACATGCTGCACCGAAACGCCCGGGCGGCGGCCGGGCGGCGTGTCCGAAATAGTGAGTTTTGTGTGCGCAGTGTAGAACGGGAGATGTGACGGCATTGGCTACGGACGACCTCCGCCTCCACGCTGTACCCGCCGTCCCCGCGACGGGCGGTCGCCGATGAGCGCCCCCCGCGCCGCGGCGCCCGGTACCGGGACGGCGCACGCCACCGCGACGGAGAACGCCACGCTCGGCAAGGCCGGAGCGGAGAACTTCCCGGTGGCGCCGTTCTTCGTGCCCAGAGCCTGGCGCGCCGACCTCATGGCCGTCTACGGCTTCGCCCGTCTCGTCGACGACATCGGCGACGGCGACCTCGCCCCCGGCGGCGCCGACGCCCGCTACCTCGACGTCCCCGAGGACCAGGCCGGCGACCGCCTCGTCCTCCTCGACGCACTCGAAACCGACCTCGCCCGCGTCTTCCGCTCCACCGGCACCCCCCACCACCCCCTGCTGCGCGCCCTGCGGCCCACCGTGCGCCGCCGCGGCCTCGTCCCCGACCCGTTCGAGGCGCTCATCGGCGCCAACCGGCAGGACCAGAAGGTCGGCCGCTACGCCACCTGGGACGAACTGGCCGCCTACTGCGAGCTGTCCGCGAACCCGGTGGGCCGCCTCGTCCTCGGCCTCACGGGGACCGAGAGCGACGCGCGCGTGCGCCGCTCCGACGCCGTCTGCACCGGGCTCCAGCTCGTCGAGCACCTCCAGGACGTCGCCGAGGACCTGCGCCGCGACCGCGTCTACCTGCCCGCCGAGGACATGACGCGCTTTCACGTCACCGAGGCCGACCTCGCGGCCCCGCGCG
This sequence comes from Streptomyces sp. SID11385, assembly GCF_010548245.1. GTDB lineage: Bacteria > Actinomycetota > Actinomycetes > Streptomycetales > Streptomycetaceae > Streptomyces. The sequence goes on along the minus strand of NZ_JAAGLR010000308.1, from coordinate 27,317 downwards.
CGAGCGCCCCGGTCCGCGCCCTCATCGCCTTCGAGGCCGACCGCGCCCGCGCCCTGCTCGACGAGGGACTGCCCCTCGTCGCCAGCGTGCGCGGCCGCCTGCGGCTCCTGCTCGCCGGCTTCGTCGCAGGGGGCCGCGCGGCCCTCGCCGCGATCGCCGAGGCGGGCAACGACGTACTCGCCACCACGCCGAAGCCCACCAAGGCCCGGCTGCTGCGCGAGATGGGAGCAGTACTGCGAGGAGAGGGGTGAGTCCGACGATGAAGGAGCAGGGCGTACTGCCCGCGGCCGTGAGTGCCGCCTACGGCTACTGCGAGACCGTCACCGGGTCCGAGGCGAAGAACTTCGCCTACGGCATCCGCCTGCTGCCCGGCGACAAGCGCCGCGCCATGTCGGCCGTCTACGCCTTCTCACGCCGCGTCGACGACATCGGCGACGGCACCCTGGCGCCGGAGGAGAAGACGCGCCGGCTGAACGAGTGCCGCGAACTCCTGGAGCGCGTCCGGGCCAAGGACGTCGCGGAGGACGACACCGACCCGGTCGCCGTCGCCCTCGCCGACACCGCGCGGCGCTTCCCGGTGCCACTCGGCGCCCTGGACGAGCTGATCGACGGCGTCCTGATGGACGTACAGGGCCGCGTCTACCGCACCTGGGACGAGCTCGCCGACTACTGCCGCTGTGTCGCCGGGGCGATCGGACGGCTCTCGCTCGGCATCTTCGGCGTACGGCCCGGCGCGCGCGACCGCGTACGCGCCCCCGAGTACGCCAACACGCTTGGCCTCGCGCTCCAGCTCACCAACATCCTGCGCGACGTGCGCGAGGACGCCGCGAACGGCCGTACCTACCTGCCCGCCGAGGACCTCGACAAATTCGGTTGCTCCGCGGGCTTCGCCTCGGCGACGCTGCCCGAGGGCGCGGACTTCCCGGGCCTCGTCCACTTCGAGGTGCGCCGCGCCCGCGCGCTCTTCGACGAGGGCTACCAGCTGCTTCCCATGCTCGACCGGCGTGGCGGCGCCTGCGTCTCGGCCATGGCCGGGATCTACCACCGCCTCCTGGACCGCATCGAGCAGGACCCCGACGCCGTCCTGCGCGGCCGGGTGGCGCTCTCGGCCGGGGAGAAGGCGTACGTCGCCGTGCGCGGCCTCGCCGGGGTGGACGCCAAGGCGGCCGCACGCCTGAGAACCGGGGGGCAACCGTGACGCGCGGGACCCCGCGGCCGGGCCGCACGAAAGCACACGTATCCGGTCACGGCCGGGCAACCTCCGGGCTGAGCTCCGCGTCCCTCACTGCGCACGCCGCCACCCCGGGGGCGGGCAGGGAGGACGTATGACCGATCAGGCCGATTCAGGCACCATCCCCCTCGGCGGCGGCACGGGACACGCCGTCGTCATCGGCGGCGGACTCGCCGGAGTGACCGCCGCGCTCGGCCTCGCCGACGCCGGTGTGCGCGTGACCCTTCTGGAGGGCAGGCCCCGCCTCGGCGGACTCGCCTTCTCCTTCCGGCGCGGCGACCTCACCGTCGACAACGGCCAGCACGTCTACCTGCGCTGCTGCACCGCCTACCGGCAGTTCCTGGAACGGATCGACGCCGCCCACCTCGCCCCCGTGCAGGACCGGCTCGACGTCCCCGTCCTGGACGCCGGCACCGGGCGTCTGGGCCGACTGCGACGTACCCAGGCGCCGGTCCCCCTGCACCTCGCGGGCGGACTCGCCCTGTACCCGCACCTGAGCGTGCGGGAACGTGCCTCCGTGGCACGCGCCGCGCTCGCGCTGCGCCGCCTCGACCCCGCCGACCCCGCGCTCGACGACCGCGACTTCGGCAGCTGGCTGCGCGCGCACGGGCAGAGCCCGCGTACCATCGCGGCGCTGTGGGACCTCGTCGGCGTCGCGACGCTGAACGCCCGCGCCGACGACTCCTCGCTCGCCCTCGCCGCCAAGGTCTTCAGGACCGGGCTGCTCACCGAGCCGGGAGCCGCCGACATCGGCTGGGCCCACGTCCCGCTCGGCGAACTCCACGACACCCTCGCCCGCCGCGCCCTCGACAAGGCCGGCGTCACCACGCGGCTGCGCGCCAGGGTGAGCGCCGTCGAGGCGGCCGACGGAGGCGGCTGGCGGGTGCGCACCGAGGACGGCGTGCTCGACGCGGACACCGTCGTGCTCGCGGTGGCCCAGCCCGACGCCCACCAACTGCTGCCCGCGGGAGCACTCGACCACCCCGAACGCCTCGCCGCGCTCGGCACCTCGCCCATCCTCAACGTCCACGTCGTCTACGACCGCAAGGTGCTGCGCCGGCCCTTCTTCGCCGCGCTCGGCAGCCCGGTGCAGTGGGTCTTCGACCGCACCGCGCCGTCCGGGCTCACCGGGCCGGGCCAGTACCTCGCCCTCTCGCAGTCGGCCGTCGGCGAGGAGATCGACGCGCCCGTGAGCACCCTGCGCGCGCGCTACCTGCCCGAACTGGAGCGACTCCTGCCCGCCGCGCGCGGCGCCGGGATCCGCGACTTCTTCGTCACCAGGGAACGCACGGCCACCTTCGACCCGGCCCCCGGCGGCAGGCGGCTGCGGCCCGGCAACACCACCCGCGCCCCCGGGCTCTACCTCGCCGGGGCGTGGACCGACACCGGCTGGCCCGCCACGATGGAGGGCGCCGTGCGCAGCGGCAGCGACGCGGCCCGCGCCGCGCTCGCGAGCCTCGGCCGTACCGGCGCGCACCTCTTCCACTTCCAGGAGGCGGCATGAGCACCGAGGTCCGGGCGGGCCGCGTGCCGCTCAGCACCCCCAAGACCAGCACCGCGAACAGAGGAGAGAAGAACGTGCCGACTGTGCCCTCGGCCGAAGCCGCCGCCGACGCCCCGGACGTGACCGCGCTCGTCGAGCGCAGCCGTGCCCTCGTCACGCCGGTGCTGCGGTCCGCCGTGGACCGGCTCGCGCCGCCCATGGACTCGGTGTCCGCCTACCACTTCGGCTGGACCGACGCCGAGGGCAGGCCCACGGCGGGCGACGGGGGCAAGGCCGTGCGCCCCGCCCTCGCGCTCATCTCCGCCGAGGTCACCGGCGCGAGCGCCGAGACCGGCGTGCCCGGCGCCGTCGCCGTGGAACTCGTGCACAACTTCTCCCTGCTGCACGACGACCTCATGGACGGCGACGAGCAGCGCCGTCACCGCGACACCGTCTGGAAGGTCCACGGTCCCGCGCAGGCGATCCTCGTCGGCGACGCGCTCTTCGCCCTCGCCAACGAGATCCTCCTCGAACTCGGCACCCCCGAGGCAGGCCGCGCCACCCGCCGCCTCACGCGCGCCACGCGCGCCCTGATCGACGGTCAGGCCCAGGACATCTCCTACGAGCACCGCGACCGCGTCACGGTCGAGGAGTGCCTGGAGATGGAGGGCAACAAGACCGGCGCCCTGCTCGCCTGCGCCGCCTCCATCGGCGCCGTGCTCGGCGGCGCCGACGAGGCCACCGCCGACACCCTGGAGCGCTACGGCTACCACCTCGGGCTCGCCTTCCAGGCCGTGGACGACCTCCTCGGCATCTGGGGCGACCCCGAGTCCACCGGCAAGCAGACCTGGAGCGACCTGCGCCAGCGCAAGAAGTCGCTGCCCGTCGTCGCCGCGCTCGCGGCGGGCGGGGCGGCCTCCGACAAGCTCGCCAAGCTCCTCGCCGCCGACGCCGCCGCCACCGGACCCGACTCCTTCTCCGAGGCGGAGTTCGCCGCCCGCGCCGCCCTCATCGAGGAGGCCGGGGGCCGCGAGTGGACCTCGCGGGAGGCGCGCCGGCAGTTCGACATCGCCATCGGGGCCCTCGACAGCGTCCCGATGCCTCCCCACGTGCGGGCGTCCTTCGTGGCGCTCGCGGACTTCGTCGTCGTACGAAAGAGATGATCACCATCAGACGGACATGCCAGCGATGACGCGCAGTCGCCGACCGGTGCGGCCCGCCCGACGTCCCCGCCCCCTGCCGGCGGACACCGGGCGGGCCGCGGCCCCGGCCGACGGCGGACCCACAGCAGATGATCGAGACTGCACGAAGGGGAAGCCATGACAGCGACGACCGATGGAAGCACCGGGGCGGCGACGCCCCCGGCTACCACGGCCAGTGCTCCTTTGCACCTCAGCCCCGAGGCGAGTGAAGCCCACGAGGCCACCGCCCGCGCCACCCGGCGAGCCGTGGATTTCCTCCTCGACCGGCAGAGCGACGAGGGCTGGTGGAAGGGCGACCTCGCCACCAACGTCACCATGGACGCCGAGGACCTCCTGCTGCGGCAGTTCCTCGGCATCAGGGACGAGGCAACGACCCAGGCCGCCGCGCTCTTCATCCGGGGGGAGCAGCAGGAGGACGGCACCTGGAACACCTTTTACGGCGGGCCCGGAGACCTGTCGGCCACCATCGAGGGGTACGTCGCGCTGCGCCTGGCCGGGGACAGCCCCGAGGCGCCGCACATGCGCAAGGCGTCCGCCTTCGTCCGCGCCCAGGGCGGGGTCGCCCGCGCCCGGGTCTTCACGCGGATCTGGCTCGCCCTCTTCGGCTGGTGGAAGTGGGAGGACCTGCCGGAGATGCCTCCGGAGCTGATGTTCTTCCCCAAGTGGGCCCCGCTCAACATCTACGACTTCGGCTGCTGGGCCCGCCAGACCATCGTGCCGCTCACCGTCGTGTGCGCCCAGCGCCCCGTGCGCCCCGCGCCCTTCGCGCTCGAAGAGCTGCACACCGACCCGGCCGACCCCAACCCGGCCCAGCCGGCACCGCCGGTGGCGAGCTGGGACAACGTCTTCCTCAAGCTCGACAAGATGCTCCACGGCTACCGCAAGGTCGCCCCGCGCCGCGTGCGCGAGGCCGCGATGCGCGCCGCCGCCACCTGGATCGTCGAGCGCCAGGAGAACGACGGCTGCTGGGGCGGCATCCAGCCCCCGGCCGTGTACTCGATCATCGCCCTGCACCTGCTCGGCTACGACCTCGACCACCCCGTGCTGCGCGCCGGGCTCGAATCGCTCGACCGCTTCGCGGTCTGGCGCGAGGACGGCGCCCGCATGATCGAGGCGTGCCAGTCCCCGGTCTGGGACACCTGCCTGGCCACCGTCGCGCTCGCCGACGCGGGCGTCCCCGGCGACCACCCGCAGATGATCAAGGCCGCCGACTGGATGCTCGCCGAGCAGATCGTGCGCCCGGGCGACTGGGTCGTGCGCCGCCCCGACCTGCCGCCGGGGGGCTGGGCCTTCGAGTTCCACAACGACAACTACCCCGACATCGACGACACCGCCGAGGTGGTCCTCGCGCTGCGCCGCGTCGCCCACCCCGACGCGACACGGGTCGACAAGGCGGTGCGCCGCGCCGTCGACTGGAACGCGGGGATGCAGTCGAAGAACGGGGCCTGGGGCGCCTTCGACGCCGACAACACCAGCCCGTTCCCCAACCGGCTGCCGTTCAGCGACTTCGGCGAGGTCATCGACCCGCCCTCGGCCGACGTCACCGCGCACGTCGTCGAGATGCTCGCCGAGGAGGGCCTCGCCCACCACCCGCGCACCCGGCGCGGCGTCGAGTGGCTGCTGAAGAACCAGGAGAGCGACGGTTCCTGGTTCGGCCGCTGGGGCGTCAACTACGTGTACGGGACCGGGGCCGTCGTCCCCGCGCTCGTCGCGGCCGGCCTGCCCGCCTCGCACCCGGCGATCCGCCGCTCCGTCGCCTGGCTCGGCCAGGTGCAGAACGAGGACGGCGGCTGGGGCGAGGACCTGCGCTCCTACCGGGACACCGCCTGGCACGGCCGCGGCCACTCCACCGCCTCGCAGACCGCCTGGGCGCTGCTCGCGCTGCTCGCGGCCGGTGAGCGGGACTCGGAGCAGGTGCGCCGCGGCATCGCGTACCTCGTCGAGACCCAGACCGAGGACGGCACCTGGGACGAACCCTGGTTCACCGGGACCGGCTTCCCCTGGGACTTCACCATCAACTACCACCTGTACCGGCAGGTGTTCCCCGTGACGGCGCTCGGCCGTTACCTCAACGGCACAGGGCCGGGGGAGAACTGATGGAACAGGCCCCCGGAACCGGGACCGATCCCGGATCAGCACCGCTGCTCGTCGCCTGCGCGCTCGGCATCGAGCACTTCGCGCTGCGCAGCGGCGGGGGCCGCACCCTGCGGCAGGGCGGCGGCGCGGTGTCCGTGCTGCGCACGGGCATGGGGCCGAAGGCCGCGGAACGCGCCGTCGAGCGCGCGCTGCGGTCCGCACCCCCCACGACCGCCGTCCTCGCCACCGGGTTCTGCGCCGGACTCGTTCCCGGGATGCACCCCGGCGACCTCGTGGTCGCCGAACGCACCGAGGACGCGGCCGGCTCGACCTCGTGTTCCGCGCCCGAGGCGCTCGCCGCCGCGCTCGCCCGTACGATCCCCGGCCGCACCGTGCACACCGGGGTGCTCGCCGGCTCCGACCACGTGGTGCGCGGCCCCGAGCGGGCCACGCTGCGCGCGACGGGCGCCGTCGCGGTGGACATGGAGTCCGCCGCGACCCTGCGCACGGCCCGCGCCGAGTCCACCACCGCCACCCGTCCGGTGGCCGCCGTCCGGGTGGTGGTGGACGCACCCGAACACGAACTCGTCCGTATCGGCACGGTCAGCGGGGGAATATCTGCCTTCCGCGTACTCCGTGCCGTCCTGCCTGCTTTCTCTGAATGGCACCGTACTTTTCTGCTCCCCAGGAGGTGAGCCAGATGGCCATGCCGCTTCGCCAGACCATCAGGATCGGGACGTATCTGATGGAACAGAAGCTCCGCAAGCGGGAGAAGTTCCCGCTCATCGTCGAGCTTGAACCGCTCTTCGCGTGCAACCTGAAGTGCGAGGGCTGCGGCAAGATCCAGCACCCTGCGGGAGTCCTCAAGCAGCGCATGCCGGTCGCCCAGGCCGTCGGCGCCGTTCTGGAGTCCGGCGCCCCGATGGTCTCCATCGCGGGTGGTGAGCCCCTCATGCACCCGCAGATCGACGAGATCGTGCGCCAGTTGGTGGCCAAGCGGAAGTACGTATTCCTCTGCACCAACGCGATGCTGCTCCGTAAGAAGATCGAGAAGTTCACCCCCTCGCCCTACTTCGCCTTCGCCGTGCACATCGACGGCCTCAAGGAGCGGCACGACGAGTCGGTCGCCAAGGAAGGCGTCTTCGACGAGGCCGTCGCGGCGATCAAGGAGGCCAAGCGCCGCGGCTTCCGGGTCACCACCAACTCGACCTTCTTCAACACCGACACCCCGCAGACGGTCATCGAGGTGCTCGACTTCCTCAATGACGAACTCCAGGTCGACGAGATGATGATCTCGCCCGCCTACGCCTACGAGAAGGCCCCCGACCAGGAGCACTTCCTCGGCGTGACGCAGACCCGCGAGCTGTTCAAGAAGGCGTTCGCCGGCGGCAACAGGCAGCGGTGGCGGCTCAACCACTCGCCGCTCTTCCTCGACTTCCTGGAGGGCAAGCAGGACTTCGACTGCACCGCCTGGGCGATCCCCAACTACTCCCTCTTCGGCTGGCAGCGCCCCTGCTACCTCATGAGCGACGGCTACGTGCCCACGTACCGGCAGCTCATCGAGGAGACCGACTGGGACAAGTACGGGCGCGGCAAGGACGAGCGCTGCGACAACTGCATGGCGCACTGCGGCTACGAGCCGACCGCCGTCATGGCCACCATGGGCTCCCTCCAGGCCTCGCTGCGCGCCGCCCGCGAGACGATCGCGGGCAACCGCTCCTGACCGTGACGGGCCGCGCCCGTCCCGACCGGCCCCCACGCGGCCCCGGCCTCGCACCCCTGCGAGGCCGGGGCCCCGTGCCTGCCGCTCCGATGTGCCGCGTGGCCCCGCTCACGTATCCCGCCGACCCGACCGGGCCGGACGTCCGAAGAGAGAGGGCCCGAACGTGACATTGCTCGAAAGCATCCGGGGGCCGCGCGACCTCAAGGCCCTTGGCAGCGACCGGCTGCCCGAACTGGCCGCGGAGATCCGGGAGTTCCTGATCCAGGCGGTCTCCAGGACCGGCGGCCACCTCGGCCCCAACCTCGGGGTCGTCGAGCTGACCATCGCCCTGCACCGGGTCTTCGACTCGCCGCACGACCGCGTCCTGTGGGACACCGGGCACCAGGCGTACGTGCACAAACTCCTCACCGGGCGGCAGGACTTCTCCAAACTGCGCTCCAAGGGCGGCCTCTCCGGCTACCCCTCGCGCGCCGAGTCCCCGCACGACGTCATCGAGAACAGCCACGCCTCGACCGTGCTCGGCTGGGCCGACGGCCTCGCCAAGGCGCGCGACCTGCGCGGCGAGCACACCCACGTCGTCGCCGTCACCGGGGACGGGGCGCTCACCGGGGGCATGGCCTGGGAGGCGCTCAACAACATCGCCGCCGCCAAGGACCGCCCCCTCGTCCTTGTCGTCAACGACAACGAGCGCTCCTACGCGCCGACGATCGGCGGCCTCGCCCACCATCTCGCCGCGCTGCGCACCACCGACGGCTACGAGAAGGTCCTCGCCTGGGGCAAGGAGGTGCTCGACCGCACCCCCGTCGTCGGCAAGCCGCTCTACGAGTCGCTGCACGGCGCGAAGAAGGGCTTCAAGGACGCCTTCGCCCCGCAGGGCCTCTTCGAGGACCTCGGCCTGAAGTACGTCGGTCCCGTCGACGGCCACGACATCGCGGCGCTGGAGTCGGCGTTCGCGACCGCCAAGCGCTTCGGCGGGCCCGTCATCGTGCACGTCATCACCGAGAAGGGCCGCGGCTACGAGCCCGCCCTCGCCAACGAGGCGGACCGCTTCCACACCGTGGGCGCGATCGACCCGCTCACCGCCGAGGCGCTGACGCCGGCCGCCGGGCCCTCCTGGACGGCGGTCTTCGGCGAGGAGCTGGTGCGCATCGCCGAGGAGCGGCACGACGTCGTCGCGCTCACCGCCGCGATGCTCGACCCCGTGGGCCTCACCCCCTTCGCCGCGCGCTTCCCCGACCGGATCTGGGACGTCGGGATCGCCGAGCAGCACGCGGCCGTCTCGGCCGCCGGGCTCGCGACCGGCGGACTGCACCCCGTCGTCGCCGTGTACGCGACCTTCCTCAACCGCGCCTTCGACCAGCTCCTCATGGACGTCGCCCTGCACCGGTGCGGGGTCACCTTCGTCCTGGACCGGGCCGGGGTCACGGGGACCGACGGCGCCTCGCACAACGGCATGTGGGACATGTCGGTGCTCCAGGTGGTGCCCGGGCTGCGCATCGCGGCGCCGCGCGACGCGAGCGAGCTGCGCGCCCAGTTGCGCGAGGCGGTCGCCGTGGACGACGCGCCGACCCTCGTGCGCTTCCCCAAGGAGACGGTGGGCGCGGACCTGCCCGCGCTGCGCCGCGAGGGCGGGCTCGACGTGCTCGCGGAGGACGCGGGGGAGGCGGAGGAGGCCGATGTCCTCTTCGTCTCGGTCGGTGTCATGGCGCCCGTGTGCCTCGCCGCCGCCGCGCTGCTGCGTGAGCGCGGCATCCGTTCGACCGTCGTGGACCCGCGCTGGGTCAAGCCCGTCGACCCCGCCCTCGCCCCGCTCGCCGCGCGGCACCGGGTGGTCGCGGTCGTCGAGGACAACAGCCGTACCTCCGGGGTCGGCGCCGCCGTATCGGTGGCTCTCGCCGACGCCGAAGTCGACGTCCCCGTTCGTCACTTCGGCATCCCCGAGCAGTTCCTGCCGCACGCCAAGCGCGGGGAACTCCTCGCCGACCTCGGCCTCACCCCGGTGGAGATCGCCGGAAGCATCGGGGCCCACCTGGCCCGTAAGGAGAAGACGCAAGGATGACCACCGGCACGACGGACGCAGCGGCTCCCGGGGGCGAGGGCACGCAGGGCAAGGGGTTCGATCTCAACGCCCTGCTCGCCGCACGCGGGCGCGAGCGCTACGAGCTGCACACGAAGCACCTCAACCACCAGCTGCCGCGCATGCTCCACACGATCGGCTTCGACAAGTACTACGAGCGCGGCGAGGGCGCCCACTTCTGGGACGACGAGGGGCAGGACTACCTCGACATGCTCGCGGGCTTCGGCGTCATGGGGCTCGGCCGCCACCACCCGGTCGTCCGCCAGGCGCTCCACGACGTGCTCGACGCCCAGCTCGCCGACCTCACCCGCTTCGACTGCCAGCCGCTGCCCGGGCTGCTCGCCGAGAAGCTGCTCGCGCACAGTCCGCACCTGGACCGGGTCTTCTTCGGCAACAGCGGCACCGAGGCGGTCGAGACGGCGCTGAAGTTCGCGCGCTTCGCGACGGGCCGCACACGCGTGCTTTTCTACGACCACGCCTTTCACGGCCTCACCACGGGCTCCCTCTCGGTGAACGGCGAGAAGGGCTTCCGCGACGGCTTCGCGCCGCTGCTCCCCGACACCGCGCTCCCCGTCGGGGACCTCTCCGCCCTGGAGCGGGAGCTGCGCAAGGGCGACGTGGCCGGGCTCATCGTCGAGCCGATCCAGGGCAAGGGCGTCACCGAGACCCCGCCCGGTTACCTCAAGGCCGCGCAGGACCTGCTGCGCAAGCACAAGGCGCTGCTCATCGCCGACGAGGTGCAGACCGGGCTGGGGCGTACCGGAGACTTCTACGCCTACCAGCACGAGGAGGGCGTCGAGCCGGACCTCGTGTGCGTCGCGAAGTCCCTCTCGGGCGGCTACGTGCCCGTGAGCGCGACGCTCGGCAAGGAGTGGATCTTCAAGAAGGTCTACTCCTCCATGGATCGCGTCCTCGTCCACTCGGCGAGCTTCGGCGCCAACGCGCAGGCGATGGCCGCGGGGCTCGCGGTGCTGCACGTCATGGAGGACGAGAACATCGTCGCGAACGCGCGCCGCACGGGGGACCACCTCAAGCGGCGGCTGACCGACCTGATCCCGAAGTACGAGATGCTCGCCGATGTCCGCGGGCGCGGCCTCATGATCGGCATCGAGTTCGGCCGTCCCGACTCGCTCAAGCTGCGCAGCCGCTGGGCGATGCTCCAGGCCGCGCGCAAGGGCCTCTTCGCGCAGATGGTCGTGGTGCCGCTGCTCCAGAAGCACCGCATCCTCACGCAGGTCTCCGGGGACCACCTCGAAGTCATCAAGCTCATCCCGCCGCTCGTGATCGACGAGGCGGACGCGGACCGTTTCGTGGACGCCTTCACGGCGGTCATGGACGACGCGCACAACGGCGGCCTCATGGGCGACTTCGCGAAGAACATCGTGAAGCAGGCGGTCGCTCACCGCTGACCTGGGAATTTGCCTCTCGGGCAATAAATTTGCCCGAGAGGCACGGCGGTGGCTGAATGGAGGCATGAGCACCGAGCCCGACAGCGGCCCGCCCGAAGAACTCGCCGTCGCCGTCGCCCCGCACCTGCGGGAACTGCGCCGCCGCGCGGGCCTCACGCTGGAGGCCGCCGCGCAGGCCGCGAGTCTCTCCCCGGCCCACCTCTCCAGACTGGAGACCGGCCGCAGGCAGCCGAGCCTGCCGATGCTGCTCGCCCTGGCCCGTACCTACGGTACGACGGTCTCCGAACTCCTCGGCGAGACCCCCGCCGGACCGGGCTCGGTCGTCCGCGCCGGCGCGATGGAGCCCACCGAGGCGGGCGGCTGGACGTACTGGCAGGCGGGCGGCCCCGGGCGCGCGATGCAGGCTCTGCGGGTACGGGTCCCGTACGGCAGCCAGGGCGACATCGTGCGCGTGCACCCGGGGGAGGAGTGGCTGCACGTCCTGACCGGTCGCCTGCGGCTGCGCCTGGGCGACAGCGCGCACCTGCTCGCTCCCGGAGACAGCGCCCACTTCGACTCGCTCACCCCGCACCGCATCGCCGCCGCGGACCCGGACGGCGCGGTGCTGCTCTTCGTCCACACGCTCTTGCAGAGCCCGCTGGGCGCGCTCTGCCTCGGCGACGTCCACCCAGGAGGCGCGTAATGCCCGAGCACGACAGCGGGACCAGGCCGGCGAAGGACGGCGAGCAGGCCGCACCGGCGAAGGACGGCGAGCAGGCCGCACCGGAGGGGAACGGCACCATCCGCCGCTTCGTCGAGGACAAGATCCCCACCGGGCTGTGGGTCCGTGTCTTCGTCTACGTCGTCGCTGCGCACGGCGTCGCCGCCTTCCTCTACCTGCTCTTCACCCTGGGCGCGAAGAACCAGTGACCGGCCGGGGCTACTCCACGAGCCGTTCGCGCAGCCGCTCGCGCAGCGCGTCGTCGAGCCCCAGGACCTCGCGGAAGTAGCGGTCCCTGCCGCCCCAGTGCGCGTCGATCGTCTCCAGCGCGGCCCGCAGGTAGCTCGCCCGCGCGGCGAAGAGCGGGTCGAGGAGTGCGGCGATCTCGGGGGCCGTGGGCGGGGTCGCGTCCTTGCCGCGCGAGACGCGGTAGCGGCGGTGGCGCGCGTTCGACTTGAGGTAGTCCTCCTCGATCGCCTCCTCCTCCACACCCACGGCGAGCAGCACGAGCGCGACCGAGGTGCCCGCCCGGTCCTTGCCCGCCGCGCAGTGCAGCAGCGCGGGCACGCTGTCCTCGGCGATCGCCCGCAGCAGCCGCCCGTGCTCGGCGGTGCGCTCCTTGATGAGCTGGCGGTAACTGGCCTCCATACGGGCCTCGGCGCGCCCCTCGCCGAGCGCGGCCCGCAACTGCTCCACCTCACCGTCCCGCACGATCCGCCAGAACTCCGCGCCGTCCGCCGGGTCGTTGAGCGGCAGGTGCACGTTGCGCACGCCGGGCAGCTCGACGTCGGGACCTTCGAGGGCCCGGTCGGCGGCGTTGCGGAAGTCGAAGACGGAGTGGAGGCCGAGGCCGGCGAGGTAGGCGGCGTCGGCCTCCGTCGCGTGCGCGAGGTGGCCGCTGCGGAACAGGACGCCGGTACGGGTGCGGCGGCCGTCGCGCGTGGGCAGCCCGCCCACGTCGCGGAAGTTGCGGACGGCGCTCAGCGCGGGCTCTTCCGGCCCGGCCGAGGCGACGACGACGGGCTCGGGGGCGGTCCCCGGGGGCGGTTGCGTCACGGGACTCCTTCCGGTGGGCCGCCGGCGCGGCTCGCCGACGGTGGCGCGAGGCCGAGACTGGCACGGACCGCGGGGCCGGGCAAGGTACCGGAGCGCGGGAGAACCCCGAGGTGAGCAGCGTCATAGCGGTGACGGACGGTGCCGGAGGCAGGCCCGGGGCCGGGTGGACCGTTTTGGCTGCACACGGCGTACGTCCGGTTCTGTCCGGATCGGGAGGTTTCCACGGAGAGTGACGGAAATCTTCGGAATGGATCACGAAATGTGATTCCTGACGCAAAAAGGCTGCTTGTCGGGCGTGTCGTGATGCCTTTACGGTCACCAGCAGTCCGGCCGGAACGCCGAATCCTGCCGCCGCCCCGGACTCTCACGCTCACTCACACCCGTACCGGCAGGAGCGGGGGACCCACACGCATCACGCCGCACCCGGTCCCCCCGGGACGGCTCGGGGTGAAGTCGCCGCGCGCACCGCGCCGGTGGCCGGGCAGCTCCAGCCCGAACCCGACAGCTCACCCCGCAGGCGACGGAGAAGGAATCCGCATGTCCGCCACGGCCAACCGCCGCTCGTTCACCCGTCGCCTCGCGCTGCTCGGCACCACCGGTGCCGCCGCCGTGGCGCTCCCGCTCACCGCCATCGGCGGCGCCCACGCCGCCAGCCCCGCGAAGGACACGACGTACACCGTCAAGGCCGGTGACACGCTCGTCCAGATCGCCAAGAAGGAGAAAGTCTCCGGCGGCTGGAAGAAGCTCTACGAGCAGAACAAGGGCACCATCGGCACCAACCCCGGCATCATCAAGCCCGGTTCGAAGCTCGTCGTGAAGAAGGCCGCGACCCCGGCCCCCGCCGCCAAGAAGGCCACCACGGGCTCCGGCTGGACCGCGCCCGTCGACGGCGTCAAGGGCAGCGGCTACGGCCGCAACGGCAGCCTGTGGTCGCACGGCCACACCGGCGCCGACTTCCCGGTCAACACCGGCACCCCGGTCAAGTCCGTCGCGGCCGGCACGGTCATCACGGCGGGCTGGGGCGGCGCCTACGGCAACCAGATCGTCATCAAGCACGCCGACGGCCACTACAGCCAGTACGGCCACCTCTCCGCGTTCAAGGTCTCGGCCGGCCAGACCGTCACCGAGGGCCAGCAGATCGCCCTCTCCGGCGCGACCGGCAACGTGACCGGGCCGCACCTGCACTTCGAGATCCGCACGGGTCCCGCGTACGGGAGCGACGTCAACCCGATCACCTTCCTCGCGCAGCACGGCGTCAACGCCTGAGCGCCGTAGCCCCGAAAGCCGTGGCGGCCCGCTCCCCGCAGGGGGCGGGCCGCCACGGCCGTGTGCGGGACACGACCGCCAAGGGGGCGCGTTTATTCCGGGGTTGGGGCTTTCTTGACCGGTAATCTTTCTCACTCCGTGTCACCCCCTCCCTACGGTGGCGTAAGTATGGCGTAAAGGTGAAGGATGCCGAGGTGGCACGAGAAGCGAGGATCCCCAGCAGCAAGGCCCTCCCCGTCGAGGGCACCGTGACGTCCTACGTGGCCGTGGGCGACAGCTTCACCGAGGGCGTCGGCGACCCCGGGCCCGACGGGCTCTTCACCGGCTGGGCCGACCGCCTCGCCGTACAGCTCGCCGACCGCCTCCCCGAGCGCTCCGCCTTCCGCTACGCCAACCTCGCCGTGCGCGGCAAGCTCCTCGACCAGATCGCCGAGGAACAGGTCCCCCGCGCGGCGGCGCTCGCCCCCGACCTCGTCTCCCTCGTCGCCGGCGGCAACGACGTGCTGCGCCCCGGCACCGACCCGGACGACCTCGCCGCACGCTTCGAGAAGGCGGTCGCCACGCTCTCCGGCGCGGCGGGCACCGTCATGATCGCGACCGGCTTCGACACACGCGACACGCCGGTCCTGCGCCACCTGCGCGGCAAGATCGCCACGTACAACGCGCACGTACGGGCCGTCGCCGACCGCCACGGCTGCCTCGTCCTGGACCTGTGGGCCCTGCGCTCGGTCCGCGACCGCCGCGCCTGGGACAGCGACCGCCTCCACCTCGGCCCCGAGGGCCACACCCGCGTCGCCCTGCGCGCCGCCCAGCTCCTCGGCCTCGACGTCCCCGCCGACCCCGAGCAGCCCTGGCCCCCGCTGCGCCCGCGCGGCACCTTCGAGGAGCGCCGCGACGACATCGCCTGGGCCCGTGAGTACCTCGTCCCCTGGATCGGCCGCCGCCTGCGTGGCGAGTCCTCGGGCGACCACGTCCACGCGAAGCGGCCCGACCTGCTGCCGCTGTAGCCACCGGGAACCGAAATCCGGCCTGTCCGGCGGAACCAACATCGGCCCCTTGGGCGTTTGAGGGGCGGGGGCTCGGGGGCGGAGCCCCCGCAAGGCCCACCCCGGCGGGCGCCGAGCCGGCGGACCGGCCGAGTATTGACACGTACCGCCCCGGACCTTCCGCACCCGAGGAGACACCCGTGCCCCCCACCCGCCGCCTCCCCACTCCGCCGGCCTTCGGGGCCGATCCGCGCGGCGCCCGCATGGCCCGCATCCGCCGCTCCCCGCACTTCGACCCGGCCAAGGGCGTCTTCACCAACCCCGAGGGCCCCGCGGGCGAGACGGCGGGCGGCGCGCCCACGCCCGACCGCAAGGAACTGCTGCGCACGTACTTCCGCTCCGAGGAACGAGCCCGGCGCGCCCCCGCAGGCGTCCTCCCCGTGCACCCCACGACCCTCGCCGACCTCGCGCGGCCCGCGCGCGGCGGCCTGCGCGTCACCTGGACGGGGCACTCCTCGGTGCTCACCGAGATCGACGGCGCCCGCATCCTCTTCGACCCGGTGTGGGGCGAGCGCTGCTCCCCCTTCTCCTTCGCCGGGCCCAAGCGCCTGCACCCCGCCCCGTTCCCGCTCACCGCGCTCGACCGCGTCGATGCCGTGGTGATCTCGCACGACCACTACGACCACCTCGACCTGCCCTCGATCCGCACGCTCGCGGCGAGCGGCACCACTTTCGTCGTCCCGCTCGGCATCGGCGCGCATCTGGAGCGCTGGGGCGTGCCCGACGCGCTCGTACGCGAGCTGGACTGGCACGAGTCGACGGAGCTGGCCGGGGTGCGGCTGACCGCGACGCCCGCCCGGCACTTCTGCGGCCGCGGCCTGCGCAACACGCAGCACACGCTGTGGGCCTCCTGGGTCGTCGCGGGGCCCGGGCACCGCGTCTTCCACAGCGGGGACACCGGCTACTTCCCCGGCTTCGCCGACATCGGCCGCGCACACGGCCCCTTCGATGTGACGATGATCCAGCTCGGCGCCTACAGCGAGTACTGGCCCGACATCCACATGACCCCCGCCGAGGCGCTGCGCGCGCACGGGGACCTCGGCGGCGGGGTCCTGCTGCCGATCCACTGGGGCACCTTCAACCTCGCCCCGCACCCGTGGGCCGAGCCCGCCGAGTGGACGAAGGACCTCGGCGACGCCTCCGGCACCCGCATCGCCTTCCCGCGCCCGGGCCAGCCCTTCGAGCCCGCGGGCGAGCTGCCGACGGAGCCGTGGTGGCGTGCGGTGTCCCACCCGATCACGCGTCCGTGGCGGCGTCCCGTCGGTACCACGCGGGTGGTGCGGGTGCCCGGCGACGACCTCGACCTCGCGGGCGAACGCTGAGACCGGCGCCCGCACCGGGCACCCCTGCTCGCGGGGCACCCGGTGCGGGCGGCACAGCGCGGTGCCGGGCTGGGAGCCCGGCACCGCGAGGGGTTCCGTCCTGCCGACGGTCTTACTTGAAGGCGGGCAGGTTGCGCGCGACCCAGTCGCTGAACGGACGGGCCGGACGCCCCAGAACCGTGTGCACATCCGGGCTGACCTGCTGCTCGACGGGGAGCGGCGAGCCCAGGACGTCGAGCGTGCCGCTCACGACGTCCTCCGGCATGAACTGCGACATGGCGGCGTGCGCGTCCTCGCGGGACAGCTCCACGAAGGTCACGTCCTCGCCCAGCACCTCGGCGATCATCTCGGCCTGCCGGCGCGGGCCGATGGCCTCGGGACCGGTCAGGACGTAGGTCTGCCCCGCGTGATCGTCCTCGCGCAGCACGACCGCCGCGACGTCCGCGATGTCCGCCGGGTCGATCACGGGCAGCGCCACGTCGGCGAAGGGCGAGAAGACCGTGCGGTTCGTGCGCACCGACTCGGACCACGCGTACGCGTTGGAGGCGAAACCGCCCGGACGCAGGATCGTGTACTCCAGGCCGGAGGCGCGGACGGCGGCCTCGAACTCGCGCAGACGGTTGTGGGAGGGGGTGTCCGAGCGCGTGCCGGAGAGCTGGGAGGAGACGAGGACGACGCGCTTCACCCCGGCACGCTTCGCGATGTCCAGGAGGTTCGTCGCGGCCTCGCCGGGCCCGTTCAGCTCGCCCGCCAGGAGGATGAAGAACGCGTCGGCACCTTCGAGGACCGGCGCGATGCTCGCGAAGTTCCCGAGGTCGGCCTGGGCGACGCGGACACCCCCGGGGAGTCCGGCGGGCTGCGCGCTGCGCGAGACGGCCACGACCTCCTCGCCGGCCTGGGCGAGCGCCGCGACCAGCGGACGGCCGATGTTCCCCGTGGCTCCGGTGACAACAATCATGAACAGCTCCCTGATCAATGGGGGTCGGGTCATTGGGCGTTGGGTGAGATCGCCGCTGACGGGCGAAGGCGCGGCATCGGCAGCACGCGCTCTCCGCCGTCAGGTCCGGGACGCTAGCATCCGCGGCATAGTAGGTACCTAGAGGAAAGT
Organism: Streptomyces sp. SID11385; assembly: GCF_010548245.1. Taxonomy (GTDB): domain Bacteria; phylum Actinomycetota; class Actinomycetes; order Streptomycetales; family Streptomycetaceae; genus Streptomyces. Next base: position 9,618 of record NZ_JAAGLR010000308.1, on the reverse strand, counting down.
GACTCTCGCGCGGGACGCTGCCGTAGGTGGCGGCAGGCTGGCCAGGGACATGCGCATTTCCATGCGTTGCGTCAACTCGGCCCATGCCAATAGCAGTTCGAAGTTCTCGGGCCGGACGACCGGCTCACCCGTCGGGATCGCGGAGTCGATCCTGCTGAGCCGGAAGGTGCGCGGTCCGCCGGTACCCTCCTCCGCCCGCGGCCAGACCTGGACGTCCACCAGTGCAGGCCTGGCGGCGGCCTCGGCCTGTGGCCGCATCGGCTCGGGCATCCCCCGCTCGGCCGCGGCGCCCAGGGGTGGGTACGGTCGGAAGGCCGCTGCGAGGGCGGGCAGGCAACTCCTCGGCAGTTGTGGTCACTTCGGGGCGGTGCGGATGGTGCGGAGTCGGGATGCCGACGGGTTTCGAGAAGCTATTGCCGTCGATATATTGAGTACCCAGGGGAAAGTGACTTCCCGGAAGGCGAGCGACGTGCTGAAGAGTCACCCGGACACCCCCGCAGCCCTCACCAACGGAACGCCGCGCGTCAGCGGGGAGCAGGCGTGCCCGATCGCCCCCGTGGTCGACATCGTCTTCAGCCGGTGGACCACACCGATCCTGTGGACGCTCAACGCCTACGGTGTCCAGCGTTTCGTCGAGCTGCACCGCAACATCGGCAGCATCACGCCCAAGGTGCTGACGCAGCGCCTGCGGCAGCTTGAGCGGGACGGCCTGGTGGTACGCACGTATTACCCGGAGGTGCCACCCCGGGTGGAGTACGAGATCAGCGATCTGGGCAAAAGCCTGGCCCCGCTCTTCGCCTCGCTCGCCGTATGGGCGGGCGAGCACCTTCCCGCCGTGGAGCGGGCGAGGAAGGCGTTCGACACGGCGGACGCGGCGACCGGTCGCTGACCGGCGCCCCGTGGCGCCCGATGTGCCGCGGGGCGCCGGGTCGCGCGTCGACAGGTGAGGCGGCACCTCTCGGGCGCATCTTTTGGGCGCACCTCTCAGGCGCATCTCTCGGACAGGCGCACCTCTTCGGCGCCCCTCTCAGCCGGCACCGGATTCGCCGAGAGCGTGCATGGAGCCCTGGAAGAAGATCAGCGGATGCCGCCCGGCGGCGGGGAGCCGGTGCTCCGCCCCGGCTCAGCCGAGCGGTGCTGGGAAGGTCGGGTACTCGACGCCCGAGACGTGCTGGACGACGCGTACGACCTGGCACGAGTAGCCGAACTCGTTGTCGTACCAGAGGTAGAGGATCGCGTTGTCGCCGTCGACCTTGGTCGCCCCGGCGTCCACGATCGAGGCGTGGCGCGAGCCGACGAAGTCGCTGGAGACGGCGTCGGCCGAGGTGGTGAAGTCGATCTGGCGGCGCAGCGGTGAGGTGAGGGAGACCTCGCGCAGGTGGGTGAGGACTTCCTCGCGGCTCGTCTCGCGGCTCAGCTGGAGGTTGAGGATCGCGATCGAGACGTCCGGGACGGGGACGCGGATCGAGCTGCCGCTGATCTTCGCCTTGAGGTCGGGCAGGGCCTTCGCGACCGCCGAGGCGGCGCCGGTCTCGGTGAGGACCATGTTGAGCGGCGCGGACCGGCCGCGACGATCGGACTTGTGGTAATTGTCCAGCAGGTTCTGGTCGTTGGTGAAGGAGTGCACCGTCTCGACGTGGCCGCGCTCGACGCCGAACTCGTCCGCCATCGCTTTGAGCGGCGGCACGATGGCGTTCGTCGTGCAGGAGGCGCAGGAGATGATCCGCTCGTCTGGCTTGATCGACTCGTGGTTCACGCCGTGCACGATGTTCGGCACGTCGCCCTTGCCGGGCGCGGTGAGGACGACCTTCGCGATGCCCGGGCGCAGGTGCTGCGAGAGGCCCGCGCGGTCGCGCCAGCGGCCCGTGTTGTCGATGAGGATGGCGTCGTCGATGCCGTACGCGGTGTAGTCCACGGTCGCCGGGTCGTCGCAGTGGATGAACCGGATCGCGTTGCCGTTCGCGATGAGGGTGTCGTTCTCCTCGTCCACGATGATCGTGCCCTGGAACTGGCCGTGCACGGAGTCGCGGCGCAGCAGCGAGGCACGCTTGACGAGGTCCTGACCGCCGGCCTTGCGGACCACGACGGCGCGCAGGCGCAGGCCGTTGCCCGAGCCCGCCTTCTCGATGAGCAGCCGGGCGAGCAGCCGCCCGATCCGCCCGAAGCCGTAGAGGACGACGTCGCGCGGGGCGCCGCGCTCGATCTTCCGCTCGCCGGTCGCTCCCTCGACGGCCCGGGCGGTGAACTCGGCGACGCTCAGGCCCCGGTCGTCGCTCTTGTACGTCGCGGCGAGCATGCCGATGTCGATCTGCGAGGGGCCGAGATCGAGCGTCGTGAGCGCCTGGAGGAAGGGCATCGTCTCGGTGACCGACAGCTCCTCGCCGGCGATCTGCCGGGCGAAGCGGTGGGTCTTGAGAATCCCGACCACCGACTTGTTCACCAGCGAGCGGCTGTGCAGCAGCACGGTGACGTCCCGTTGCCGCTGGAGCCTCCCGATGACGGGAATCATCGCTTCCGCGATTTCCTCGCGGGTCTTCCAGTTGGTGAACGAGTCCTCGTTGACAGTCACAGATCCATCTTTCGAGCTAGGCGGCGCTCATATGTTAACCCGATGGGTGTGACCATCTGCCGGGCGTGGGTGTGATGTACGACCAGTTCGGGACGGGTACGGGACGCGGGGACGGGGCAAGCGGGCACGTACGGCGGGGCGGGTGCCCGTCGCAGGCGCCCGCCCCGCCCTCCCGCGCCGTTCAGCCCGCGTACGTCCGCACGTACCCGAACCGCGCCGTCGCGCCCGCCGTGCCGAGCGCCACCAGCCCGATCCGCAGTGGCGCCGACGTGTCCGGGAGCGTCCACGTACCGGTCCACGTCCAGTGGACGCCGTCCGTGCTGCTCGCGGCGCGCACCTCGTGCAGAGCGCGCGCGGCGTCCACGCGGTGGGCGAGCCGCAGCCACGTCGTCTGCCCCGGGGCCCCGCCGAACATCGGCCCGTACGCGTTCGCCGCCGGTGGCCGCGCCGCCGGGAGCGCGCCCTCGCGCGCGAACTCGGTGACGTGCGTGACCTGGCCGTCCTTGTGGCTCAGCGGCAGTACGGCGTGGACGAGCTTCACGTACCGGTCGTCGTCCCCGTACAGGACGAGGCCCGCCTGCTGGTTGCCGGGCCCGTTGTCGAGCCGGAGCTTCGTCTCGACGACGAAGTCCCCGCTCGGCGCGGGCCTGGTGAGGACGGACGCCGTGTTCGTGCCGAGGTACAGCTCGGCGTTCTGCGTCGGGAACACGAGATCGCCGCCGCCCGTGCCCGCGCCCGCCGCCGGGCCGCGTACCCAGCTCCAGCCCGGGCCGGGCGCCGAGCCCTCGAACTCGTCGCCGAAGGCATCGAGCCGCGCGCCCGTCCGCGGATCGGGCACGCGGGCCGTGACCGGCGTGTACAGCCGTACGCCGCCGACGTTGTCCGCCTGTGCGCCCGCGCCGCGTGCGGCGATCCCCACATGTCCCGCCCGGGCGGCGGCGGCCGGCACGGTACGGGTCTGCGTCGCCACCGCGTCGTGCAGCCGGTCCGCGCTGACCTCGACGGTGAGCCGGGTGCCGCGCAGCTCGGCGGCGACGTTGCGCCAGGCACCCCACTGGTAGCCGGAGGGCAGCGGCGTCGACTGCCGCCCCGTGCTCCTCCCGTCCACGAGGACGTCGGTGACCAGGCTCCGGGTGGGCCGGTCGAGCCAGGCGAGGATCTGGTCGCCCGCGTCCTGGTGCGCGAGGACGAGGCCCGCCGAGCCCTCCTCCGCCGTCACGCGCAGGTCGGCCTCGGCCCGTACGCGCGCGGGCGCCGTGCCGGGCGACATGAGGTAACCGGCCGCCCGGTCCCCGCCCGTACGGCTGACGAGACCGCCCGCGTCCCGGTCGTTCCCGAGGCTCCACGCCCCGGTGTCCGCGCCGCTCGCCCGCCAGCCGTCGAGCCCGCCGCTCGCGAAGGTGCTCCCGGTGTCCCACGCGGTGACCGGGGCCGGCTGTGCGTCGTGCGAGGGGCCGGCACCCGCGCGGACGACGGGCCAGCCGTCGATCCAGTCGAGCCGGTCGATGAGCAGCGGGCGCCTGCTGAGCGTGCGGTCGATGCCGGGGACGCGCGCCAGATCGGGGTCGGCGGCGGGGATCGCGTGGTAGACGAGCCAGTCCTGCCCCGACAGGTCGGTGTGGAGCGCGTTGTGCCCGGCGCCGATCCAGCGCCCGTCACCGCCCACCACGACGGTGCCCTTGCTGCTCGCCGCCATCAGCGGGACGCCCTGGTCGTCGCTGAAGGGGCCCGTGGGGCTCGTGGACCGGCCCACCTTCACCTGGTAGCCGCTCGCGCCGCCGTCGCAGCACCCGGCGTCCGAGTAGAAGAGGTAGTAGAAGCCCTCGCGGCGCACGACGAACCCGCCCTCGACGCGCCGCCCTTGGGCGACCTCGGTCACCTCGCCCTCGATACGGGTGCGGTCGCCGTTGAGGCGGGCGACGCAGATCGTGTCGTAGCTGCCCCAGTAGAGGTACGGCTGCCCGCCCACGTCGGTGAACTGCGCCTGGTCGATGTTCCCGCTCGCGCAGCCGCTCGGGCTCGGCAGCACGGCGCCCCGGTCGGTCCACGGCCCGGTCGGCGTCGGCGCGGTCGCCACGCCGACGGTGTTCCGGTCGGGCACCGAGTAGTACAGCGTGTACTGCCCGTCCGTGTACCGGATGTCGGGCGCCCACAGCCGCGAACCGCCGTGCCAGGCGGGCTGGTCGGCGGGGGTGAAGACCTCGCCCGCGTACGTCCAGTGGGTCAGGTCGGCGGAACGCAGGATCGGCAGCGTGCGCTCACCGGTCTCGCCCTTGCTCTGGAAGACCGGGTTCTGCGTGCCGTAGGCGTACCAGTAGCCGTCCTTGCCCCGGATCATCGCGGGGTCGGGGAAGGTGTCCACGGCCTGCCCGGAGACGGGGTTCGTGTACGTGGCCGGGGCCGCCCCGCGCGCGTCCGGTTCCGCCGCGTGCGCGCGGCCCGCCGGGGGCAGTGCGCCGAGCAGGAGCGCGGCGAGGACGACGAGGAGGAGGTGGTGCCGTTGGAGTGCGGGTCTGCGCTGCACGGCGGGGAGAGCCCTTCTGCGAGTGAAGCAGGCAAGCGGAAAAGGTTGTTCAGCCGCGCTCGAAGGCGCTCAGCGTCGGGTCGTGGTCCGGGTCCCCGATGTCCGCCATCGAGGTCATCCAGTGGTAGAAGTTGTCGCCGCGCTCGCGCAGCAGCTCGTACAGTCGCTGCGACAACCTGCGGCGTACGGCGGCCAGTTCGTGGTCCTCGTAGCGGTTCACCAGCTCGTGCGGGTCGGTCTCCAGGTCGTACAGCTCGTTGCACGAGTCCGGATTGACGACGAGTTTGAAGCGCCTCTCGCGCAGCATGCGCTGCGGGTAGGGGAAGTGGTGGCCGTGGAACTCGGCGAGCACCTCGGCCGGCCACTCCGGGTGCTCCCCGCGCAGCAGCGGGAGCAGGCTGCGGCTGTCGGTGGCGTCCGTGGTGTCGCAGCCCGCGAGGTCGAGCAGGGTCGCGGTGCAGTCGGTGAGCGAGACGAACTCGTCGCGCGCCTGGGCCGGTTGACCGGGCACCCGGACGATCCCGGGGATGCGGTAGATGTCCTCGTACATCGCCGGGCCCTTGTCGTGGAGCCGGTGCGCGCCCGTGAACTCGCCGTGGTCGGCGGTGAAGAAGACGGAGGTGCTGTCGGCGAGACCCAGCTCCTCCATGCGGGTCAGGATGCGCCCGATCTGCTCGTCGACGAGGCTCACGTACCCCCAGTAGACGGCGACGAGCTTGCGGCTCACCTCCTCGGGCATGGTGTCGAACGCCCAGTGCGCGCTGTAGTTGCGCTGCACGGGGGGTTTGCCCTCGAAGGTCTCGGCGACCGAGGGCGGCAGCTCGACGAGCGCGGGGTCGTAGCGGTCGTAGTAGGCGTCGGGCAGCAGGTACGGCAGGTGCGGGCCGAAGAAGTGCGTCGCGAGGAAGAACGGCCTGCCGTCGCGGGCCCCCTCGGCCGCGTACCGCTCCAACCGCTCGATGGCGCGCGTCGCGAGGTAGTGCTCGAAGGTCGCCTCGACGGGCTGGTCGAGGCGCGCCGCGAGCAGGTTCCCCGGACTTCCGTTGGGCGCCGTGCCGCGCACCGGCTCGCTGATGCGGTACGGGGGCAGCCCGCGCTCCGCGAGATAGGCGAGGTAGTCGGGGTGGTCCACCGGGTTGTGCCAGCCGGCCAGGTCGGGCCCCTCGAAGCCGTACGAGGCCGCGTCGCGCCGGGTGCCGACGTGCCACTTGCCGATGAGCCCGAGCCGGTAGCCGCGCGCGGCGAGCGCGGCCGGGAAGGTGAAGGCGTCCGCGGCCAGGTCCTCCAAGTACCCCACGTTCCGCTCCTGGTTGGCGAGCAGCCGGTGCCTGAAGGGCGCCTGGCCGGTGAGCAGGCTCGCCCGGGCCGGGGTGCAGATCGCCGTCGGCGTGTAGAAGCGGTCGAAGCGCGTACCGCTCGCCGCGAGCCGGTCCAGGTGCGGGGTCGCGACGTGCGGATTGCCGTACGCGCCGAGGGTGTCGACGCGGTGCTGGTCGGTCATGAGGAACAGGAAGTTCACTGGCCCGCCTTCACGAACGTCTCGCCGGCGTAGAAGGACGACGCCTTCGGCGCCTTCTTCAACTGGCCTGTGCCGACGAAGAATTCGCTCATCGCGTCGAGCCAGCCGTCGACCGTGCCGTCCTGCGTGCGCGCCACGAGCTCCTTCGTCGTGAGCGCCTTGACGTGACTCGCGTCGGCCTTCACCTTCGCCTCGTCCACCTTGAGCAGCTTCGCGCTCAGCGCCACCGACTCCTTGGGGTGCGCGGCCCGCCAGTCGTTCGCCTCCTTGAGGACCGCCACGACCTTCGCCTCGGCCGCTTCGTCCGTCTTCGGCCCGGCGACGAACGCGGTGGGGAAGCTCCCGCCGATGTCCTCCGTGCTCGCGACCTCCACGAGCTTCGGCACCTTCTCCTTGATCGTGTCGATGAGCGGGTAGTTGATGCCCGCGCCGTCGATACGGCCCGAGGAGAAGGCCGCGACGATCGTCGGCGCGTCCATGACGACCTTCTGGATGTCGTCCATCGTCATCCCGGCCTTCTTGAGCGCGAGCCGCAGCACCATCTCGCCCGAAGTCCCCTCGGGGACACCGACCTTGCGGCCCTTGAGCCCCTGTATCGAGGTGATGCCCGGCTTCGCGATGACGCGGTCCGCGTAGGTGAGCGTGTCGATCGCGACGATCCGGGCCTTGCCCGAAGCGGGCAGCCACATCGCGCCGGGACCGATGTACCCGTAGTCGAGATCGCCGGTGCCCAGCGCCTGGATCTGCACGGGGCCGTTGACGAAGACGCGGTACGAGGCGGTCAGGCCGTGCTTCTTCCACAGCCCCCGCTCCCGCGCGATGGCGAGGAGGCTCGCCCCGTTGTAGTCGGCGATGTAGCCGAAGCGGACGTCCCGCGTGCCGCCCGGCGAACCGCCGCCCGAGGAGTCGTCGGAGCAGGCGGACACGGCGAGTGCCAGTGGTGTCGCGGAGAGTGCCGTGAGCAGGGCGCGGCGGGAGAGGGGCATGAGGGCGGGGGCCTTTCGGGTGGAGGGGTGGTGGGAGGGGTGAAGGGGACTCGCACGAAGGGGAGTTGAGGTCAGGCGTCCGGTGTCGCGGCTTCCTGGTGGTACACCGCGTGCCACACCTCGTTGCGCACTTCGGCGAACTCCCGCGACAGCCGCAGCTCCTCGGTGCGCGGCCGGGGCAGCGGCACCTCGACGACGCGGTGGACCCGGCCGGGGCGGGCCGCCATCACGACGACACGCCCGGCGAGGTACACCGCCTCGTCCACGTCGTGCGTCACGAACAGCACCGTGCGCCGCTCACGCGTCCACGTCGCGAGCAATTGCTCCTGCGAACGGACCCGGGTGAGCGCGTCGAGCGCGCCGAAGGGCTCGTCCATGAGCAGGACCGCCGGATCGACCGCGTACGCCCTCGCGAGCGCGCACCGCTGCTTCATGCCGCCCGACAGCGTGCGGGGCAGCGCGTCGGCGAAGTCGTCCAGCCCGACGAGGGCGAGGGCGTGGTCGGCGCGGCGGCGGCGCTCCGCGGCCGGCAGCCGGGTCAGGCGCAGCCCGAACTCGACGCTGCCGCGCACGGTGAGCCACGGGAACAGCGCGTACTGCTGGAAGACGACACCCCGGTCGGGCCCGGGCCCGCGCACCGGCACCCCGTCCACGAGGACCTCGCCGCCGCTCGGTGTGTCGAGACCGGCCGCGAGGTTGAGCAGCGTCGACTTGCCGCACCCCGAGGGGCCGACGACCGCGACGAACTCGCCCTCGGCGATGTCGAGCGAGAGCCGGTCGAGCGCGGTGAACACGCCGCCCTTGACGGGGTGGTGGCGGCTCACCTCGCGGAAGGAGATCTTCGCGCGGTCCAGCGCGGGCGCGCGCGTGAGCGGAGCGCGTGTCTCGTCGCGGGCTTCATCGCGCGTCTCGTCGCGCGTTCCGTACGGGGGCCGTGTCATCGTCGTTCCTGCCAGGAGGTGAGGTGCCGCTCCGCCCGCAGCAGCAGGTGGTCCATCACGAGTCCGACGACCCCGATGGTGAGCAGACCGACGAAGATCGTCGGCAGGTCGTAGTAGGTCTGCGCGTGCGTCATCTCGTAGCCGAGTCCCTTGTCGGCGGCGATGAGTTCGGCCGCGACGAGCGTCGCCCACGAGGAGCCGAGCCCGATCCGCGCCCCCACGAGCAGGAAGGGCGTCGACGCGGGGATCACCACCTTGAGGAAGATCACCCGGTCCGGGGCGCCGAGCACCCGCGCCGCGTTGATGAGCGTGCGGTCCGTCGCCGTGACGCCCTGGAGCGCCGCGACGACGGTCGCGAGGAAGGAGGCGAGGAAGATGACGAACACCTTCGGCGTCTCGCCGATCCCCAGCAGCACGATCGCGAGCGGGATGGTCGCGAGCGGCGGCACCGCGCGGAAGAACTGCACGTACGGTTCGAGCAGCGCCCGCACCGGCGGGTACCAGCCCATCAGGAACCCGACCGGGACGGCGAGCACGACGCCGAGCACGAAGCCGATCAGCACCCGGCGCAGGCTCGCCAGCGTGTCGGTGAGCAGCGAGCCGTCGGCGATCATCTCGCCGGCCCGCCGCGCCACGGGCCAGGGCCCCGGCACGTCCACGAGCCCGGTCGCGGCGAGCAGCCACCACACCCCGAGCCCGAGCACGAGCGCGAGCAGGTTCAGGAGCGGGGCGGGCGGTCGCCACCGCGACCGCACGGGTCCCTTCTCGGGGACGGTGGCGCGGTCGGGGGCGGGGATCACGGCCACGACGGCCTCCCTCGGGACGGGACGGGCACGGTTGCTCCCTGACGCCGCGCGGACGCGGCCGGACGGCGGACGGCGGACGGATCGGGCACGGCGGCCGGAACGGCGCCGGTGGGCGAACGGGGTACGGAGGTCGCTCCGGGTACGGACGCCGCTCCGGGTACGGGGACGGCGGGGCCCGTCGGCGGCGGGGACTCGCGCAGGACGAGGGCGAGCGCGCCGAGCGCCCCGCCCGCGTCGCCGAGCAGCGCGGGACGTACGTCGGGGGCGGGGCGC